>NZ_JABBJJ010000349.1 GCF_012933655.1 Pyxidicoccus fallax
CGCCGCGAGCCGCCGGCCGCGAACCGCGCCCCCGCCGGGCCCTCCGCCGATTTGGATGTGGCCGATGTGGCCGCCAAGAAGTCTCGTAAGTCCGAGGCCGTGGGGACCACCGCCGCCGCCGTGGCGGCCGCCCCCGCGCGCCGGCTGGCGTCCCGGGAGCCGGGCCCGTCCGTCTCCGAGCTGTCCCGTCAGGCCCAGGCGGCGAACCGCGATGGGGACCGCGCCCTGGAGGTGAGCCTGCTGCGCTCGGCGCTCAACGCCGGTGCGTCCGGGGCGGAGCGCTGGGACCTCCTCAACCGGCTGTGCGACGCGGAGCTCACCCTGGGACGCCGGGAAGCGGGCCGCGCCGCCTGCGCCGCGGTGCTGGACGAGGCCCCGGATTCCAGTGCCGCTGCTCGCACCGCCCGCCGCCTCCTCGGCCGCGAGGACGCCACTCCAGGAACTCCCGCGAAGGCCGCGCAGCCCGCGCGGTGAGACAGCGCTTTCTGAGTAAATGAAAGCAGGGGAGCAAGTATCACCGAGGTCCATTTGACCGATGCGATCCGGTGTACAACCGCCGGATAATGGCGGTCATGGGACAGGCAGGACAGGGAGCGCGGACGCGGGGGACGTCCAGCGGGCAGTCGGGTCAGGCCGCGGTGGAAGCCGCGATGATCATGCCCCTCATGGTGTTCATGGTGCTGGGCATCATCCAGCTTACCATGATGCAACACGCGAAGCTGATGACCGAGTACGCCGCGTATCAGGCGGCTCGGGCCGGCATCGTGTGGAACGGCAACAACGAGCGCATGCATGACGCGGCCATCGTCGCGCTGCTGCCCACGATGGGGCCCACCAACGACATCGGCAACCTGACCAAGACGTTCGCCATCCATCTGGCCTACGACAAGGGCCTGACGGCGCTGAACTTCGGCGGCGGGGTGGTGCCCCGCACGCTCAACGGCGCCAACCTCATCGGTCAGGTGCGGGTGGACACCATCAACCCGGCCTACTTCACGCCCATCGACACCATCTGGAAGCTGCGCCCCGGCTACAACTGGCAGGAGCTGGACTTCGACGGCGCGGACAGCTTCCCGGAAGTGCCCTCGCTGGAGAACCACATCCGCAAGTTCTTCAACCTGCCGGAGCCGGATGAGTCGGAGCTCGTCTTCCGCAAGTCCACGCGGCTCACCATCCGCCTGCGCTACTGGTACGAGCTGAGGGTGCCCTTCGCGAACTGGATCATCTTCACCTCGTGGTTCGCCTCCAACGCGGGGATGGTCATCCACGGCGCCATCGACCGCGGCACGCTCGACTCGGGCGCCAACGCGATGAACCGCACCGGCAACCTCAGCGGGCTGGCCGGCGCGGCCGCGCGCGGAGGCATCCGGCACGAGAAGGGCTACAACTCCCTCTACCCGCTGGAGATGTCCATCCTCTGGGGTCTGGCCAACGGCAGCATCCCCCTCGTCTCAGAGCTCGCGGGCCGCCGCTACTTCATCCCGCTGACGGCCACGCACACCATGCGCATGCAGTCCAACTTCCACCGGAAGTGGATCATGCACCTCAACCCCGACTGGGGCCTGTAAGAGGCCGCTCCCCACCCTATGTTCACCCGGACCCTCCGACAGAGCTTCCGCCGCCAGGAAGGCCAGGCGCTCGTCCTGGCCGCGCTGATGATGCTCGTGCTGTCCATCGCCGTGCTGACCACGGTCAACATCGGCCACACGGTGCACGAGCGCATCCGCCTGCAGAACACGGCGGACTCGGCCGCCTACTCGATGGCGGCCATGGAGGCGCGCGCGTTCAACTTCTACGCGTACGCCAACCGCACCCAGGTGTCGCACTACGTCTCGGCGATGCTGTGGCAGTCGCTCCTGTCACTCATCTACTTCGCCGAGGCTTTCCTGTCGGACACCTACGGGTTCATGAAGACGTTGAACCCATGCGCGGGGAAGAAAAACGCCTTCTGGAAGGTCGCCTGTCCCATCCTGAAATTGATACCGGTGGTGGGACAGGTGCTGAAGGTCATCGAGACGGCGATGAACGCCTGGCGCATCGTGGTGCTGGGCTTCCACAACCTGGTACGCGGGCTCAATCCGGACAAGTTCGTGGGGAAGATGATCATCCCCACCCACTGGGTGCTCAACAGCGTCCTGTTCTTCGCGTCCCAGGCGGTGATGATGTCGGCGTCCACGCACGTGTTCCAGACCACGGACACGGTGATTGCCGACAACGACAAGAACGTCGACTCGCTCTTCAGTCAGGCCATCACCGGCGTCATCAGCCAGTGCCTCTTCGACCAGACGCACATGCCGGAGGCGGGGGGCCGCCCGCTGGGCATGCCGCTCAACCCCTTGAAGCCCATCAAGGAGGACTCGTGGAAGGAGTCGGAGAAGCAGGCGCGCGCCAAGCGCTCCATGGGCGCCATCTCCAACGCCACCCGCTACGCCTGTGACTCCAAGGGCGGGCTGGGTGTGGGCGGGGTGTCGCTGGTGGAGTGCCAGGAGAAGTTCATCACCTCGCGCCGCCTGGGCGACCTCATCCCGCTGCCGAGCTGGCTGGGCATCATCGGCGAGTGGCTCAACAACGAGGTCAACATCCCCGGCGTCTTCCAGTTCGGGAAGCTGGGGCAGACGCGCCTGCTGACCTACAACAACCCGAACGTGGAGAAGCTCACCCGCGCGGGCCTGTCCTCCACCCACCCGCGCAACTACATCCGCGACTGGAAGGACGGCATCGATCCGGCGCTCGGCATGATGGCCCAGGGCGACAACATGGGCTCGGACGACCTGTACTGGATGAAGTTCGGCCCGGAGGGCTTCGGCCCGTTCACCAACCCGCTGGCCTGCAAGGACAACGAGAAGAACATCCTCAAGTGCTGGGGTGACCCGCGCAAGGGCTACCGCGACGGTGGCGGCAAGTACATGCCCTACCAGCACATGATGAAGACCAGCATCTGGGCGATGAACGAGAAGCAGAGCACGCACAACGATGGCGGCGTGCACTGGCGCATCCACCCCGACCAGAATCCCACGGGTGACAACTGGCTCAGGCGCAACCGGCCCAAGGGCCCGGAGGCGGCCGTGGGCGTCACGCGGACCAAGGTCTGCGCGATACCGGCGGGGCTCTGCCCCTTCGGCAAGGGCGAGATGGACGTCTACACCGCGAACGTGCAGGCGGCGCAGGACGGCAACCATCCGTGGAAGGGCGTCATCCCCTTCATGCACTTCGAGCCCGGCCAGTTCGAGGGCGTGTGCGGCCGCACCGCGGGCGAGGGCGCCGCGCCGCGCTACAAGTTCGACTTCAACCAGCCGTCCACCTGGGTGGCGCTCAACAAGAGCCCGGACGAAATCACCAACAAGGACCTGAAGGACAAGGAGGCCGGCACCAACGCGCCCGCGCTTCTGAACGCCCAGAAGAAGGTCAACTTCAAGTTCGCCTCGGAGAACGACGAGCTGGTGCTGGAGAACAACCGCAAGAAGTTCCTGTCCTTCTCCGAGGGCCTCAACGTCATCACCCGCGGGCAGACGTACTACCACCGGCCCGGCAACTGGACGGAGCACCCGAACTTCTTCAACCCCTACTGGCGTCCGCGCCTGGCGTCCGTGTACCAGGGCCGCCACAACCTCCCGCTGGCGGGCCAGTTGAACGACGCCCTGCCGGGGCCGTTGAAGAACATCGCTCCGAAGATCATCACCCACTGAGCCCAAAGGCCCGCCGATGAGCCTCAAGAGACAGCGCAAGGCCCTTCACCGGGGCGCGGCCACCGTCGAGTTCGCCCTCGCCGTGCCGCTGCTGGTGTCGCTCCTCATGTTCAGCATGTACCTGACGGAGCTGGTGCGCGCGAAGCTGAAGCTCCTGGAGATGGCGCGCTACGCCACCTGGGAGATGACCAGCTACACCCTGAGCGACTTCGCCAAGGCGGAGCACGACGCCGCCTTCGAGGACGCGAAGAAGGAGGCCATGGAGGAGCTCCAGGAGCGCTTCAAGGACATGGACTCGGTGGAGGACAACGCCCCCGCGGGGACCTTCATCGCCCGCTACAGCAACATCCAGGCGGAAATCACCAACAAGGAGATTCCCTTCATCGAGGCGGGGCTGGCGCTGGGCAACTCCAGTGAGGGCTTCGCCAGCTCCATCCTCGGCGCGGTGAATGGCGGGGCCAACGGGCTCCTGGGCTTCTGGCGCTTCAACACCAAGGGCTGGGTGGACACCCGGGTGGGGATGCGCTTCGACAACGCCATCCTCCCGCGCAGCTACCTGGACGAGAGCGGCGGGCAGGGCGGCTTCTTCAAGCAGAACATGTTCGGCGGCAGGGACCTCAACAGCCTGCAGCTCAACGCCCACCACTCCATGTACGCCAACGGGTGGAACCTGCCGGACGGCAGTGACGCCGTCCTCAAGGGCCGGCGCTCCGGCGCGCACACCGGCGGCGACGACCCCCACGGCCTCTACCAGCAGGTCAACCGCATGACCTTCATGGGCGTGAAGGACCGCATCGAGGGCTCGCCGCTCGGCGGGGTGCTGGACTTCTTCAAGGCCTTCTCGCCTGCCTTCCTGGGGACCTTCGTCGTCTCGAAGAACTACGGCTTGCCAGGAGACCTGAACTGCGCCGGAGTGAACAGCTATCCGGCGGCCGCCTCGCACGGCCTGCAGGACCAGATGTCGAACGACAAGGAGCTGCTCGACTACGACCGGCCGCAGTGCTTCGACACGGCGCCGTTCCGGGACCAGCAGCTGACGAAGGCGCAGTACATCAAGATCTTCGAGGCGCGCGGTGAGCACTTCATGGGCTGCAAGAACCCCCAGGCCGAGGACCCGTCCGCCGAGACCAGCACCGATGCGACCCAGGGCGACAAGAACACCGAAGTCGTCAATTGCCAGTAGGGCCCTGTCCCGGCTCGCGCTGCTCGTGCTGCTGGGGGCCACCGCCGCCCACGCCCAGCAGGAGCTGCCCGTCTATCCGGGCACGGTGCACACGCGCATCGGCAACGACCTCGTCATCGCGGGGGAGTACTACCGCATGGCGTACTTCACCACCGACGACTCGATGCAGAAGGTGGCGGACTACTTCGTCAAGTTCTGGCGCTCGCAGGGCTACCCCACCGCGGTGGACGGGGACCTGGAGCACGAGGCGGTGGTGTCCGCGCTCTACACGCGCGAGGGGCTCCAGCGCGGGGTGGTGCTGCGCCGGCACGCGGGGAAGACCGTGGGCTTCACCGTGCTGAGGGATTTGTGGGTGAGCGCGCCGAAGAGCCCGCCCCCCGGGCTGGTGAAGCTGGAGGGCATGCTCTACAGCCAGGACCTGGCCACCCGGGACGCTCCGGGCAGCTCGCAGAACCGCTCCTCCCTGGTGGAGGGCAACCTGGAGGACGTGCGCCAGCGCGTCAGCCAGGCGCTGGTGAAGGAGGGCTATGCGCCGGTGCGCCAGTCCGCCCTGAAGCTGGGCGGCGAGACGCAGCTCACCCTGGAGCACGCCCGCAAGGGAGAGCAGGTGCTGACGACGCTGCGGCCCGTGGAGGCGGGGCTGACGGCCATGGTACAGATGTGGGTGGGCTCGGACCGGCCCGACGGCATGCCCAACGACATCGCCGTGCAGGAGAGCCGCCAGGAGCACCAGCGCTCGAAGCAGCAGCCCCGGGAGGGCTCGAAGCCGTGAAGACCTTCGCCACGTTCTGGGTGCTCGCCGTGCTGCTCGTCGCGGCCCCCTCCCGCGCGGCCGGAGGCCCTCCGCCGCCCGCGGTGAAGACGCTGATGGACCACATGGCCCGGGGCGCTCGGGACTCCAAGGTGGGCGACTGGGTCACCTACCGGATGGATGGAGGCGGCGCGCGCGTGCACTACTGGCGCATCGCCGTCGTGGGTCAGGAGAAGGACCGCTACGAGCGGGACGCGGTGTGGCTGGAGGTGGAGTTCGGCACGCACCCCGCCATGCGCTCGCCGCTGGGGCAGATGAAGATGCTGGTGGCCCTGGGCGAGGAGCACCCGACGCGTCACGCCATCACCCGCCTCATCGCCTCCGCCGGCTACGGCAAGCCGCAGGAGTACTCGCGCGAGGCGCTGGAGCAGGCGCTGTCCGAGGAGAAGCAGCGCAACACCGGCGACGAGGACGAGCCCCGCCCGGCCCCCAAGGCCTCCCGGCCCGTGCCGGTGGTCCGCTCCGGCAAGGAGGCGCGGCTGATGACCCACGCGGGCACCGTCAGCGCCGTGCCGGTGGAGGTGGTGCTGCACTCCACCGTGCTCAAGCGCATCTGGATGAGCCGGGAGATTCCCGTCATCCAACTGGCGAAGGTAGAGATTCCCGGCATCGGCCAGGCCATGGAGGTCGCCGAGTACGGCGTGGACGCGAAGTCGCGCATCCGCATGCCGCTGCCCAACGAGCCGCAGATCCGCCTGGAGTACGCGGAGCAGAAGTTCGCCAACCTCCCCTGGGCCCAGGTGGAGGACGCAGAGGAGAGCCCATGACACCCACGACGAAGCCGCAGCGCTCCCCCCGCCGCGCCGCGCGGGGCCAGGCCATGGTGGAGTACTCGATGATCAACTGGATCCTCGTCGTCGCGCTCGTGGTCGGCGCGTCGGTGAAGATCCGCTGGACCGAGGACAGGCAGTCCAACGTCATCGACCTCTTCATGGAGGCCTACCAGATTTATTACGACTCGTATTACTTCGTGCTCAACCTGCCGTTCCCATGACGGCGGGCGCGCGGAGCAGGGCAGGGGACACCTCCCCCTGGGGCCTGCGGCTGGTGCATGCGGGCGTCTTCCTGGTCCTGGCCGCGGTGCCGCTGGGCGCCGCGCTCCCCGAGTGGCGGCACGTGGCGCGGGCGCTGTCGCGGCCCTTCCACGCCGGTGCGCCGCCGCGGTGGCTGCTGCTCGTCGCGTCGGTGGTGGCCGCGGTGGGCACCGCGCGGCTGCTCGTGGGGCTGGCGAGGCGCCGCTCCGCGCCGCTGTGGGCCTCCCTGGCGGTGCTCGCCGGCGTGGGGGCGACGCTCGCCTCCGGACGGAGGCCTCCGGAAGAGCGCTCCGAGCCGCGGGCCAACCTGGCCTTCCTCGCGTCCGCGCGGCGCGTCCACCTGGAGATGGTGGGCCAGCTCCAGTCCGCCGCCGCGGTGCCGGTGGAGGTGGGCCCGTGGCAGGCCGCGCTCGAGCGGGCCCGGCGCGACGATGCCCGCGTGGCGGACCGGACCTTCCGGGCGGTGCCGCCCCGGGTGGTGCGCGTGGCGGAGCCGGACTCCCGGGCTGAACCGGTAGTGCCAGGGGACCTCTGGCTCTTCGTCACGCCCGACGGCGTCTCCTTCTCCCTGCGCGTCGTGGGCCTGGAGGCGGGCCAGCCGGCGCTGCTGCGCGACGAAACCGGCGCGCCCCTCGTCCTCCGCGGCCTCTTCAATCCCGACCTGCCAGACTCGGGGCCCGCCGCTCCCCTGCTTCCTTGACGCTCCCCACATTGCGGGGTTGCCTGGGTGGGCAGGCTCGGCGAGGCTCCGGGTTCACGTTGACCCAGCGGTGGCCGGCCGCTGGCATCTCGAGGGAGAGGCGCACATGGCGAAGGCGCGATGGACGTGGCTGGCGGTTGCGGCCCTGGCGGGAGTGGCGGGCGGAGTGGCGGGTTGCGAGGACGATGGGAAGGACCCGGACAACAACGAGCCCGACGCGGGCAGCCCCTCCGCGGGAGCGGAGCCGGGCTTCGGCAAGGACCGGCGCCAGCCGAAGGGCACGCCGCTGACGTTGCCAGCGGGCGTCCAGATTGTGTCCGGGCCCATCTCTGGCGCGGATGACGACGGCAACTGCGGCGAGGGCCAGCTGGAGCCGGTGGGCAGCGGCTTCATGGTGCGCGCGTGCCTGGAGGTCACCAACACCACCGGAGGCCCGGTGACGGTGAAGTTCCCCCCGGGGCTCGTCATCGTCTCGCAGGGAGAGGGGCACCAGAACGGCATCCTGGTGGAGGAGACGTCGGTGCCGGTTCCCCCCACGCCTCCGGGCCCGGGCGGCAACGTGGATGGCGGCAGCCCCGGCCCCGTCCCCGTGAAGATTCCCCTGCACCTCTACTGCATCAACATGGACCTCTCGCCGTCGGACCCGGACGCGCGCTACACGCTGGGCCCCGTCACCGACCACCCGGGGATGAGGGAGGTCTACACGCTGATGCGGAACAAGGACATCGCCGGTGACGGCGAGCGCGTCGAAATCCTCCAGAAGGCCATCTACAGCGTCACCGAGGACGACGGCCTCACCGAGGACGACCGCGACGCCATCCGCGACCTGTAGCCCCCGAGTCCGCCTTCCGCGCCGGGCCCTCCCTGCCGGCGCGGAGCCTCTTCGCGGGTTTTCGGACACTTCCAGGAAACCCGTGTATTGCCCGAGACTCGGGACTCGGCGAGTCTCGGTCCTGGTCCTGGAAAGACGCGGGATACATGGCTGTCACGAGAGGTGGTTTTGACACCCGCCGTATCGCACGGCTAACATCTCGCGCCATTCTGGCCTGTTGCGCCTTCTTGTTTTCAAACACCCCCTCTGGACTGCTCGCCGCCGAACGGCGCCCCCCCGTTTTGGAGGTTCCTGAATCATGTTGAAGGGCAAGACTCCGCTCGTCGTCGCGCTCGTGCTGGGCCTGCTGGCCGGCGTCATCGCGTATTCCGCCATCAAGAAGAAGGAGGCGGACGTGCGCCGCGGCTGGAACCTGGTGCCCGTCGTGGTGGCGGCGCAGGACGTCCCCGAGGGCACCGTCATCACCTTCGAGATGATCTCCCAGCGCTCGGTGCCGGAGCAGTTCGTCACCTCGTCGGTGGTGCGCCCGGACTCGGCCTCGTACGTGGTGAACCAGAAGGTGCTGGTGGCGCTGCAGGCGGGTGATCCGCTGCTGTGGAGCCAGTTCGAGACGACGAAGGCGGCCGAGCGCCTGTCCTCGAAGGTGCAGAAGAAGGCGCGCGCCATCACCATCGAGGCGAAGAACACCACGTCCGTGGGCGGGTGGATCCGCCCCAACGACAAGGTGGACGTCATCGGGACCTTCCGCGACCCGCAGACGGACGAGAGCGTGGCGGTGACGCTGCTGCAGAACGTCATCGTGGTGGCCACGGGCAAGATCACCGGCACCACGAACGTGAACCTCATCCCGGAGAACCAGCGCGACTACAACAACATCTCGCTGATGGTGCTGCCGGAGGAGGCGGAAATCCTCGTGCTGGCGACGGAGCTGGGCCAGCTGACGCTCACCCTGCGCAACGAGGACGACGTGGACCTCATCGAGGAGCGCGGCCGCGCCACCATCAGCACGCTGCTGTCCGGCGAGCGCACCCGTGTGCTGGAGCAGAAGCGCCGGGAGATCATCCAGATCATCAAGGGCGGCGAGAAGGCCGCGGGCGCCACCGCGCCGTAGTGGCCGCCTGACGCCGGGTCCTCCCCACCTCCCAGGGACGCACGCCCATGCTCGCCGGAATCGTCCTCCTCCTCGTCACCGGGTCTGTCTTCTTCTTCAGCCTGGTGATCTTCAGCGTCCTGTCGAAGGCGTACGAGCAGTACCAGGAGCGCTACGTCGCCAAGTCGATGAACGACTTGAGCGACATGTTCCTCTTCATCGATGCGCGCCAGATGTTGATCCTCAACATCGCGAGCATGTGCTTGTTGGGGATCCTCTCGTACATCATCTTCAACCCCATCATGGCGGTGCTCCTGACGGTGTTCGGCTTCTTCGTGCCGATGCTGCTCGTCAAGCACTACCGCAAGCGGCGCATCAAGAAGTTCAACGTGCAGCTGGTGGACGCGCTGCAGGCCATGGCCAACGCCTTCAAGGCGGGCCTCACCTTCCCGCAGGCGATTGAGCACGTGGCGCGCGAGGCGATGCCGCCCTTGTCCCAGGAGTTCGGCCTGTTCGTGAAGGAAGTGAAGCTGGGCGTGCCGCTGGAGGAGGCGCTCATCAACATGGGGCGCCGGGTGGGCAGCGACGACCTGGAGCTGGTGGTGGTGTCCACGAACATCGCCCGGCAGCTCGGCGGCAACATGGCGGAGATGTTCGAGACCATCTCCACGGTGATCCGCGAGCGCTTCCGCCTCGAGGGGAAGATCGACGCGCTCACCTCCCAGGGCAAGCTGCAGGGGTGGATTGTCGCGGCCATGCCGGCGGTGCTGGGCATGGTGCTCAACTACATGCGGCCGGACCTCATGGAGCCCATGATGAACCACCTGTTCGGGTGGATCCTGGTGGTCATCATCGCCATCATGGAAGTCATGGGCATCCTCATCATCCGGCGCATCGTCAACATCGATATCTGAGGGGTGCACCGTGGATGTCCTGACGCAAGTGCTGGTCGGCAGCTCGGCGCTGCTCTTCGCGGGAGCGGTGGGCTTCCTCGGCCTGGGCCTGTACCAGCAGTTCTTCGAGCGCTTCCTGTCGGAGGTGCGCGACGAGTCCGCCGGTGGCGTGAAGGGCGCCGGCTCGGTGGCCATCCGCCGGCTGGGCGCCATGAACCGGCGCTTCATGTGGCCGGGCTACGAGTCCAAGGCGCGGCGCAACCTCATCAAGGCCGGTGAGCCGCAGGGCTACAAGCCCGAGGACATCATGGCGCTCCAGGAAGTCAGCGCCGTGGCGGGCCTCATCATGGGCCTGATCCTGATGAACAGCCTGGGCTTCAACCTGGCGTGGGCGCTGGGGTTCCTGCTGCTCGGCATGTACTACCCGCTCATCTGGCTGACGGACCAGGTGAAGAAGCGCCACCTGCTCATCAGCCGCGCGCTGCCCTACAGCCTGGACCTGCTGACGCTGTCGGTGGAGGCGGGCCTGGACTTCACCGCCGCGCTGGCGAAGGTGGTGGAGAAGGGCAAGCAGGGCCCGCTGCGCGAGGAGCTGCAGCTCGTCCTCAAGCAGCTGAAGATGGGCAAGACGCGCGAAGAGGCGCTCAAGAGCATGATCGTCCGCGTGGACCTGCCGCCCCTGACGACGTTCGTCACCGCGCTCATCCAGGCGGACAAGATGGGCACCAGCCTGGGCAAGGTGCTGCGCATCCAGTCCACGCAGATGCGCATCGACCGCACCCAGCGCGCGGAGAAGCTGGCCGGCGAGGCCCCGGTGAAGATGCTCTTCCCGCTCATCGCCTGCATCTTCCCGACGGTGTTCATGGTGCTGTTCGGGCCCATCGTGTTCCAGTTCTTCTTCGGTGATCTCATCTGAGGTCGTCCCCTGCCTATCCGTCTGACCATCACGAAGGGGCTCCAGGAGGGAAGGGAGCTCGTCTTCGAGCAGGCCGAGGTGAAGATCGGCCGGACCTCGGAGAATGACCTGGTGCTGCACGACCACGGCGTGTCCCGCAGGCACGCCAGCATCGTCGAGCGGCAGGGGAAGTATTTCGTCGAGGACAAGGGCAGCTCCAACGGCACCTCGCTCAACGCCGCGCTGCTGGCCGGCGAGCAGCAGCTGAGGGACGGGGACCGCATCACCGTGGGGCCGGTGGAGTTCACCTTCGTCTGGGTGCCGCCGGACGGGGACGAGGACGCCACGCGCCCCATCCGCCGCAACGCGCCGCCGCCGCCCGCGGACGGCATGGCCGAGCTGCTGCCCACCGGCATGATGCCGGCCATCACCCCTCAGCGCCCGGCGGACTCACCGCCGCCTCCCGTCGAGCCGCCGCCTCCCGCCGCGCTGGCGCAGCCGGAGGCCCCGGCCGCCGCCGTCGTCGCCGACGGGACGAGCGCCGCCGAGCGCGCGCGCCGCCGCCGCGAGCTGGCCCGCAGCGGCGGGGGACAGCTGGTGCTCTGGTGGGGCTCGCTGTCGCGCGGGGCCCGGGTGGTCACGGGCCTGATGCTGGCGGTGGTGGTGCTGGGCGGCCTGGGCGCGCTGGGCTACGTGTTCATGCCCCGGTTGGACATCGGCGGGCCGAGCGGCCCGGAGCCGGTGTCGCTCGGGCTGGAGACAGTGCCGGACTCGTTCGGCCTGGGCGAGGACGTGCGGTGGGAGCGCCCGGACCAGAAGTCCTTCGAGTTCCAGTACGTCACGCCCACCCGCGCGGTGGCGGTGCTGCACTACCAGGCCAGCGGCATCTCCAAGGAGGAGGTGTCGCTGGTGGTCAACGGGGCCAACCTGGGCTGGGTGGCCCCGGACACGGCCTCCACCGCGGAGCGGGAGCTGGAGCACATCCTCCCGGTCTCCCTGCTCAAGCGAAACGACGTCAACACGCTGTCCTTCGACAACGTGCGCAACCCGCCCGGCAACGACACGTGGCGGGTGTGGAACCTGCGGCTGGAAATCATCCCGGTGCCGGAGCTGTCCGCCGAGGACCTGCTGGCCAAGGCGCGCCAGTACACGACGGCCGCAGCCCGCTTCCACGAGACGAAGGACGTGGGCGCGGAGAACCTCTTCAAGGCGTGGCGGCAGTACCGCTTCGCGTGGCTCACCCTGGAGGCCCTGGACGAGAAGCCGGGCCTGTACCAGGACGTGCGCTACCAGCTCGGTCAGGTGACGGCCGAGCTGGACCACAAGTGCAGCCAGCTGATGCTCGATTTCCAACGCGCCGTGCAGTTCCGCAACGCGAAGAAGGCCCGGGCGGCGCTGCAGGAAGTCAGCAGGCGCTTCCCTACAGCCGAGCATCGCTGCCACAATCGGGCGTTGGAATTGGCATATGAGCACGAGCTGTAGGCCCGTGCCCCCCTCGTAGTCAGTCGGTGACCCCCATGTCGAACGGTTCCCCTCCGGCGCGCCGCAGGCCCACCTCCGGGACGCCCTCGGGCGGGACCGGGGCCCGCCCCGCCGCGCGCAGGACGTCCCCCGGTGCCGCCCCGGCAC
>NZ_JABBJJ010000034.1 GCF_012933655.1 Pyxidicoccus fallax
CCGATACCCACACGTTCAGCTTCGGCGGCAGCGTCAGAGGTGTATAAGAGACAGTGTCGTCCCTCCGCCCGCTCCCGCCACTCCCGCGGGGACGCCGCTCCACGTGGGCCACCTGGACACCTCCCATGCGCGCCACGACCGGCCTACCAACCAGTCGGTTGGCTTTCCGGTTTTTACTATGAGTAGCGGAAGGAAACACCGCAAGTCAATGCCTGTAAATCCTGTCTTTCTCGCGACACTCGTCCGAGACTCCAGGAGGTGCCCCGCGGGGCATATCGCCTGTTGCCTGGCGCTCACTTCTCCGCAATCCCGCGACGGGACGGAGTCAACCGCCAGGATTCCAGAGCCGGTCCGTATCCTGGAGATCATCCCCCTCGTGAGTCCACCCCAAACATGTTTCCTCGCACCGCGCTGCTGTTCCTGCTGCTGGCATTGCCCGCCGCGGCTGCCCCCGAGGAGAAGAATTCCGCGCCCTCTGGATTGTATCTCCAGCCCCAGGTGTACCTGAGCTCTGGCTGGAGTCTCACGCAGACGACTCAGGGCGATCCGGTGGAGTATCAGACGCGGCTCTCCGGTGGCGCGGGGATGGGCCTGCGGGTTGGCTACGACTTCACTCCGCACGTGGGCCTCTTCGGCTCGATGACGCTGGGCCTTCAGGACGCGGGGCCCTACGCCGGCTATGGAGCGGGGGTGACGCTGCGCACCTCGATGCTGGGCTCGACGCGCCTGTATGCCCGGCTCGGAGCGCGGCTGCTCACCCCGGTGACACTCCTGCTCTACGGCACGGGCGGCGTGGGCGCCGAGGTCTTCCTCATCCAGGGCCTGTCGCTCGGGCTGGAGGTCGACGGAGCCCTGCCGCTCGCCAGTGGCACCCGGCACCCCGACTCCAGCGATACCGAGTGGAAGGTCTCCGCCAACGGCGGGCCGGTGCGGGGCGTCTTCGTCATCACGTGGTACCCGGGTCTGTGAATCACCGGGCGGCTCTGGCAAGCCGAGCGGCATTGCAGTTATAGGCGGCGATACATCCCAGATAAGGCACACCTCGATTGAATCCGCGCTCCGGTATCACCCCCGGCGCCCTGCACGCTTCCCACGCCTGGGAAGTGGAGCTCGGCCGCGTTCCCGGGGCCCCCTTGTCTCACGCGGTGCATCGCCCCACCTCGCTGCTGCCCGAGCTGCTTGGGCTCGGCCTGGGTGAGGTGCTGCACACCCCTTCCGACGAACGCTTCCTCTACCCCGGCGTCCCGCTCGTGGAGCTGCGCCGGGCCCGCCAGTGGACGCCGGGCTCTGACGGCATGTCCGGGGTCCAGGCCAACATCCACACCATCGACACGTATCAGGCCCTCGACGTCCACATGGCGCGCTACCTCGGCGCGCCGGAGCTGTCGACCTGGGTCACCTTCGGCAAGTACGCCGCCCGCGAGGCGGGCTCGTGGATTCGCATCCTCGAGACGATGCTGAGCCTCAGCCACCTGGGGCCCGGAGGGGGCACCTCCGCGCGGAGGCTGCGCCTGAGCCGCGCGCTGCTCGCGCTCGCGAGCCAGGACGGCCTGCTGTCCGCGCTCATCAGCGTGGTGCAGGGGCTGTTCGGGGGCTACCGGACGGGAGCGGCACTGCTGGCCGATGCCCAACGACTGGCGGGCCTGCTGCCCGAGTTCCGGCAGATGGGCCAGGCGGCGCGCAACGGCCTCGTGGAGGGAAACACGGAGATGTACCACCGGGTGGGGTTCGCCTTCGACGTGTTCCTGCGAGCCGAGTCCGAGGGACGCAACGGCGTGGAGGCCCTCCAGGAGATCATCGCCACGGGCGCGCTGGAGGACCCGCAGGGCTACCTCCAGGCGGGCTTCTCGCTCTATCGCGAGGCGCATCTGGTGGGCCTGCTGTCCCGCTCGCCGGGAGTGTCCCGGGGGCGCCAGCTGGTGCTCGACTCCTGCCGCCGGCACCTCGTCCACGAGGGCAACCTGCTCATCGCCGTGCAGGAGCAGGCGCTGGTGCTGCAACGGCCGAGCGTCTTCACGCAGCCGGTCCTCCATGCGCTGCTGGGTGCGGTGCGGCCGGGCCAGCTGCGGATGACGCTCACGCCCATGCCGGGCGGCAGGGGCTACGACCGATTCACGATGCTGCCCGACGGAGGCAACTGGGCGGACTTCGAGGCGCGGATGGGCGTCCGGGACGTCACGGACGCGCCGAACCGGCCCGCGTACACCTATTGCGTCATCTTCCCTGGAACGCCTCCTTCCGAGGCGCGCCACTACGTGGTGGACACGAACCGGCGGGGCACCATCGTGGACCTCTTCACCCGCTACCTCTGCGGGCCCGCCAGCGAGCAGCTCCTGCGGGGACGTCCCCGGGAACTCCAGCCGCTCTGAGACGGAAACGCGCCGCTCACGTCGCCCGGGAGAGCACGGCCCGGTAGAGCGAGGACAGGCCGGGCACCGCCGACGCGACGCCGCCCGCGATGTCGAAGTGGTCCCGCTGATGGACGATGCGTCCCTCGCGGGTCCGCAGGTGGCTGACACCCTCCAGCGTCAGCTCCGGTCCGATGCGCGGTGCGAAGCACATCCGCCACGACGCGAAGACGAGTCCGTCCTGCTCGGCCACGTCCTCCACGGAGATTTCGAGCCGGCGCGCGCGGGCCAGGAAGCGCCGGTTGAGCTCGGCATAGGCGGCCACACCGGAGACGCGGTGGAGGGGGTCCTGGAACTGGATGTGCTCGTCGTAGAGGGAGAGGAAGGCAGGCAGCGCCGGCTCGCGCTCCCGGAAGAGCGTCTCGAGCGCCCGGCTCCAGCGCTGCCCCAGCGAGGCGGGGTCCTTCGTTGCCGTGTCTGACGGACTCATGGGGACACCCCTAGCACCTTCCATGCGGAGCGGGAACGCGAGCGGCCGGCCACGCCCTGACGGGGACGTCCCCCCGGGTTTACAGCCCGCGCCCGAGGCCGCACATGTGGTGCAGGAGGCTGTCATGACGGACGCGGCCGAGCTGATGCGGGACATCCGTGAGTCCCTCTGGGACCTGGACGCGAGACTCCTGGACCATCCCTTCCTGACCGCACTGGAGCGAGGGGAGCTGAGGGAGGAGGCGCTCCGCTCCATCGCCGCCCTCTGGGAGCAGGCCATCGTCAGCGACCTGCGCGCGGCCGCGATGATGGTCCAGCGCTTCGGCCATACAGCCGCGCGCGACTTCCTCAATGGTGTCCTGCAGATCGAGTTCGCGGCGCTGGACGGATTGCGGCCCATGCTTCAGAAGTTCGGCCTGTCGCGCGAGGAGGTGGCGCGTTACGAGCCCTCGTTCGAGGGCATGGCCTTCTCGCTCCAGATGGCCTGGCTGGCGGCCTTTGGCTCGGCGGCCGAGTTCGCCGTGATGCTCCTGGCCTCCGGGCCGACGTGGGAAGCCAACTGCGCCCGCATGGGCCGGGCCCTTCGCGCGAGGTACGGCTTCACGGAGCAGGAGACCGCGTTCCTGGAGAGGGAGCTGGGCGCGGAGGTCTTTTCGATGGAGAAGTTCGCGCTTCCCATCATCCAGGAAGGGCTGGACGAGGGAGTCGAGCCCCATCGACTCTTCCGTGCCGCGCGCTACGCCGTCGTCTCCGTGACGATGCTCTGGGACGCGATGCTGGCGGCGAATCAACCTGGGGCTCACGAGCAGGCCGGAGCCGGGTGGACGTGACACACCGGCACGAATTCGACCTGGACCGGGAACTTTCGCGTGAGATGCTGGTGTCCGTTGGAGCATCGGGAATCCTCCCCGCGTGCTTCGAAGGGAGTCGTGCGTGCGCCTCGTCCTCCTGGTCATCCTGGCCGCGCTGCTCGGTTGCGATGTCTACGACCGGCCTCGGCGCCCCGTGGGTGAAGCCTTCCAGGCGCGAGCGCTGGACGGAGCCGTCATCGACAAAGCGGTCCTGCGTGGAACGCCGTGGGCCGTGAATGTCTGGGTGCCTGGTTGAAGCTCCTGTGCTCGGGAGTTGCCCGAGTTCGCGAAGCTCGCCGCGGAGATGGAAGGCTCGGGCGTGAAGTTCCTGGCGCTCTCGCTCGAGCCCGATGTGGAGCTCGTGCGCGCCACGGTGAAGAAATGGAACCTGCCCTCCCTTCCCATCGCCATCGCGGAGTCCGAAACCCTCGGGCCGCTCGGGGTGAATCAGGTGCCCGCGACGATCTTCATCGGCAGTGACGGAGTCATCGTCGCCGCCGTGAGCGGAGAGAAGAGCGGGGCCTTCCTCCGGCGCCGGGTCCAGGAACTGCTCGCGAGGGAGAAGCAGCTGAAGTGAACCACACCGGCCGCTCCCTCGCGATTCGCTGGCGGGAATGGCCGCGCCGGGGACAGACTGCACCCGATGGAGTCCCCTTCCCTGGAGCGAATCCTGCGCGAGGCCGCCTCGGATGCGGCGCTCTCGCCTTCCTCCCACAACGCCCAGCCGTGTGAGCTGGCGCTCCTCACGAGCGACGAAGCGCGCCGCGCCCTGGCGGAAGCCGGGGCTCCGGCTGGCGAAGGCGTCCACGCGGTGGTGGCGCTGGACCCGGCCCGGTGTCTCTCCGCGCTGCCGGCCCACCGCGCCGAGATGCTGGTGAGCGGCGGCATCTACACCGAGGCCCTCACCATCGCGCTCGCGGCGCGTGGCGTCCGGGCCGAGCTCCGCTGGCGAATCGGCGGCGTGCCTTCCGGAGTGGCACGGCTGCTGGCCCCGTGGGAGCCGGTGGCCGTGCTGCACCTGACGCGCTCGGAAACGAATGACGCCCAGGCCGTGGCGCAACTGCCGCTGCTGGCGGCGCGGAGGACGAACCGCTCTCCCTATCGCTCAGAGCCACTTGCTCCCGAGGTCGTGGAGGAGGTGCGCGGGGCGGCGTCACGCGCCTTCCCGGACGCACGCGAGGCGTGTGGAGTCGTGTGCCTCACGGACCGGGGCGCCCTGGAGAAGTCGGGAGCGCTGGTGGGACGGTACAGCGACCGGGAATTCACCCACGAGGCGGCGTGGCGCGAGACCTACGCCCACATGCGCTTCGGCCCCGAGGTCATCCGCGAGGCGGAGACGGGCCTGCCCATCACCCACCTCCTGGCGAAGCCCTTGCCCGGGTGGCAGCAGGCGTTGATGCGGAGGGTGCTGTCACCCACGTCCATGCGGGTGCTCCGGCCGCTGGGGCTGACGCGGTCCCTGGCGCGCGAGTCCGGCAAGGCCGTGGCGGCTTCGGGAATGGCGCTGTACCTCCACTTCCACGAAGAGGAACCCTCGGAGGCCGCGCAGGTGGCGGCCGGAGGGAGGCTGCTGGCCCTGTGGCTCGCCTTGACGGCCCGGGGGCTGGCGATGCACCCGGTGAGTGTCATGGTGCAGCACCCCGACCTCCGCCGGATGCTCGTCTCGGAGCTGGGGTTGCCTCCGGGCCGGGGCTTCTTCTTCGCGCGTGTCGGTGTGCCGAACGCGCAGCTGCCTCCCGCGCCCAGGCGGCGCGAGGCCGCGGAGCGCGTGCGCCGGGTTTGACCCGACAGCGCCGGGAGGCCGGGGGCCCGACGTGCATTCGAATGAAGCGCGTGGGCCCCCTACCCGTCTGGCCGCTCCTCAGTTCGGCGGGCAGAAGACGATGTCGAAGTCCTCGGCGTTGCACGCCGCCATCACCGAGTCATCTCCCGACCACGAGTAGGACTGCGAGCAGGCCGCGTCGAAGTACCTCGCCACGACGCTGTTGGGGTTGTCGCGGTCGCGGCTCACGCACGAGATGAGCTTGCCGGCGGCGTTGCGGAACTGGCCCTCCGGGGGGCAGCCCGGCAGCAGGTTCATCGGGCAGCTGCGAACCTGCCCCGCGCAGGTCGTTCCCCCACCCAGCTCATAGGGGACGATCTTCAGGGGGAGGTTGTGGGCATCCACATGGCTGAGATTGAACCAGTCCCAGCTGGCGTAGGAGTAGAACACCTCGTTGAAGCCGAACTCCGCCAGGGAGTGGCGCTCGAAGCCCGGGTCCTCTCCCCTGGCGAATCCCCAGTAGCGCTTCGTCGGCATGTACGTGGTGACGGAGCCAATGGTCCGGCACGCTTCCTGGCCCGTCCCCAGGATGCCGCCCGTGATGTTGTTGCCGGCGAACTCGACCTCGAAGGCGCACCGGTTGATGAAGCGCAGGGTCGTCTGCCCATCGGCGGCGGCGCACCCGCGGCCCGAGTTGTCCGAGCCGCTCACCTTGTCGAGCGTGTAGAGCTGGTTGGCGGTGCCGGTGTACGGGTACTGGACGTACTCCGTGCCGTTGTCCGCCGAGCCCCAGTACAGGTCGATGACCATGTCCGTGTGGCGCGCGTGGATGCTGAACCGGTTGTCACCCCGGGCCACGAACTTGAACTGCTGGTTGTTCCCGCCGACATACGTCCACTGATGCACCTTGGCGTTCTGCGCGGTGCTGTTGTTCGAGATGTCGAGCGCCTTGTTGCTGTTGACGTTGATGATCTTCCAGTACCCATCCGACGTCGGCGAGATGCGGAACTTCTGCGCGTTGGTGCCGTTGCAGTCCCACTGCTGCACCTTGGCGCCGTCCGCGGTGCTGCCCGAGGCAATGTCGATGCACTTGTGGGTCATGGCGGAGCGGATGACGTAGTCACCCTCCGTGATGCTCGACACGATGGCCTCGCTCTGGAGCCGATCGATCTTCTCGGGGGGCTCCGGTTCGATGACACCGCATCCAACCAGTCCACCCAGAACCACCCATGACAGACAGCGGTACATCCCACGCGTCATGCGTCTCTCCTTGTGCCTGGCCTGAAGAGGGAAGGTCCCCTGTTCGCCGGCGCAATCGATAAGGCAGGAGCCGCTTGCCGCGCAATAGCGGTATTAACCGGAATGGCTGTGTTTGGGTCCAGTGCCCTATCAACAACAGTCATCGCACAGGAGGTGCTCGGGTCCGAGCACGTGCGAGCTTCGGCTACGGGTCCTGCCGAGCCCCCGGTCCGCCGCCCTGCTGGCGCCAGTACTTCTCCTCCGCGTCCCAGCGGTCCCTCGACTTCCGCAGCGTCGCCACCAGCCGCTGTCCACACCCCGGGCAGCGCGCATCGGTGAGCTCGACGAGGCGGTTGCAGTCACCGTCGGAGCAGTAGAAGTGGGGGTAGCGCGCCCCGTACCACCACCCGAAGACGGGCAGCACCAACAGCCAGGGAGTCGTGTGGATGATGAGGATGAGGAACATCGCCAGCAGCCCGAGCACGCCGAAGAGCACGGCGCGCGACTCGGGGACCCGGAACGCGATGCCCTCCGGCTCATCCGCTTCCTCTTCGTCCTGCTCTTCTTCCTCCGTGTACTCCGCGCCCTCCTCCTCCTCCGACTCGGAGGGCCACGCGTCCTCCGCGTCCGGAAGGCGCGCGGGCGGAGGGAGCTCCTCCCACCGGGAGGGCGGAGGCACGCCGAGCCTGTCTCGCAGCGCCTCACGCTCCCGCTCGAGGAGCCGCAGGGCGGCGTTGAAGGCGGCGGCCTGGGTGGGCAGCAGCTCCCGCTTGAGCATCTGGACCTCGTCGCGCGCGCTCCCTCTCGCCACTACCTGGGCGGCCAGCAGGAAGCTCATCGCCTGAGGTGAGAGATAGCCCCCGCCCCCCACGCTCCAGCGATGCTCCGCCAGGGCCCCGACCACCGCTCCGCTGGAGCGGGAACGGAACGTGTTGTTCGTGGTGAGGAGGCCGAAGCCCAGGAAGATGGTGGTGAGGTCCGTCAGCTGCTCCTCATGCTGCCGGTCCTCCATCACCATGAGCCCGTGCAGGTAGCGGTACGCATGGGCCACCTCGTGGGCGAGGCACCCGACGAGCTGCTCGGCATCCTCCAGCTGGGCCTCGTCCACGCCGAAGAGGCACGTGTCGCCCTCGAAGCCCGCGAACCAGGCCGCCGCCCCTTCCTTGTGGTGCGAGGTGCCCACTCCGCCCACGGACGCCGTGTACTGGGGCTGGGCCTCGTTCGCGAAGAGCGTGACGTGGACGTCGAAGGCCCCCAGCCCGGCATGGGACATCAGGCGGAGCGCCATGGCGCGCACACCCTCGCCATCCGGTGTCCAGGCATCCGGGAAGAATGCAGGGTTGGGACGGACGATGGGAGCGCGGACCAGCGTCGCGTGGCCGCGCTGGTCGACCAGCTCTCCGAGCGCTTCCAGGAGCTTCGTGCGCTCGTCCTCGGTGGGAAGCAGATGCGACATGTGTAGGGGGCGCGGGACCGGCACGAACGCCAGGAGCCGTCCCGCGCGAGCATAACCCGCGGGCGCCCCGCGGTGCGCGCACGTACCGCGGGTACGCCTCGCGGCGTGTCTTCAGCGCTGCTCCGCCACGGCCCGTGCTTCCAGCGGGGCCTTGGCCCCCAGGCGCAGCGAGCGCTCCAGCTCTTCGAGCGCCTCGCCGGTGAAGACCGCCAGCCGCTGCATGTGGGGCAGCGTCTTGCGGCAGCCGGTGAACCCGATGTTGAACTGTCCCGCGTAGCTCGCGCTGGTGATGTTCAGCGCCTGTCCGTGGAGCAGCACCGACACCGGGTAGAGATGCTCCAGGCGGGCGCCGCAGAGGTACAGCGGCCGGTCCGGCCCCGGCACGTTGGAGATGGTGAGGTTGAACACCGGCCGCATGTGCCCTCCCAGCCCGGAGAACACCTGCAGGATGTACGGCGTCATCAACATCGACGTGTAGTCCGCGATGCCGCTCCTGGGCAGATCCTGGAGCCGCTCCTTGGCGAGCCGGGTCGACTCGCCGATGGCCCTGAGCCGCGCCACCGGGTCCTCGATGTGGGTGTTGAGGTTGGCGAAGATGAAGCTGATGGCGTTGGCCGTCGCTTCATCTCCCTTGGGACGCACCGAGACGGGCACTCCGGCGGTGAGCGGCCGCTCCGGGAGCGCGCCCAGCTCGCCCAGGTAGCGGCGAAGCGCGGCGGCGCTGAGCCCCAGGAAGACGTCGTTCACCGTGACGCCCGCCGCCCGGGCCACGGCCTTCACGCGGGGCAGCGTGTAGTGCTGCGTCGCGAACCGCCGCTGCGCGGAGACCGGGCCGTTGAGGAGGGACCTCGGCGTCGCGAACGGCAGCGCGACGTCCGGAGCCCGGAGGACCGCGTCGCGCGCCATGCTGGCGAAGGACTTCGCCACCCCTGGCATCGCCGTGGTCCGGTCCTTCACGCCGGACCAGAGCTTGGACAGCGACGCCGCGTGCTGGCGTGCCGGGAGCGGGCCGGAGCGGCGCGTCCCCACGGACCAGGGTGCCACGACCTCTCGCGCGTCCGGGTCCGCGGACAGCGCCTTGATGAGCAGGCGGATGCCACCGACTCCGTCGACCAGGGAGTGGTGGATCTTGGTGTAGATGGCGAACCGATTGCCCTCCAGCCCTTCGATGACATGCACCTCCCAGAGCGGCTGCGAGAGGTCCATGGGGTGCGAGTGCAGGCGTGAAATCAAGACGCCGAGCTCACGCTCGCCACCGGGCTTCGCGAGCGCCGAATGGCGGAAGTGGTAGTCGAGGTCGATGTCCTCCGCCTCCACCCAGGTGGGAAGGACGGACTTCAGCCGTGGCGAGGCCAGCTTGAGGTTGTACGGGGCCGTGAACTCGCGGTGGCTCCGCAGCTTCTCGATGAGCCCCTGCAGCCATCCTTCCGGCGCACCCTCGGGGAGCGAGTAGATGCAAAGACTCGCCACGTGCATGGGCGTCTGCGGGCCATCGACATACATCCAGACCGCGTCCATCGGACTGAGAACCTTCATCGCTGCCCTCCCCTATCCGGGCCCGGTGGAGCCCGACCTACGATGAGGCGTTCGATTTGAGCATACCGGGCGCCGGGTGGGAGGGCACTGGACGCTTCGCGGCGGAGGCGGCTCCCGCCCGCGTGACGGCAGAGCGGGCGGGAGGACGGGCCGGAGGAGTCGGCACCCGGCGGAGTTCCCCGCTGAATCCACTCTCGAAAGCGCCGCGTATCCCCTTTGAGCCAGCCGGTGCGAAGGGGGGAGCCCGGCTGGCTCCACGGTATCCCCCCTTGGGAGTCGATGATGATGAAGCTGATGAAGAGGGGAACCTTCGCCGCGGGCGCGCTCGCCCTGGTGTTCTCGAACCTGGCGTGGGCGGGCAACCAGGTGGCCACGCTGCGCATCGCGCCGGGCGCCAACGTGTGCCTGCTCCAGGACGAGTCGGCCATCAACGCGGTGTTCGCCGCTGGCACCGTCCAGCCGAGGCCCGACGGCTCGCGGCCGCCCGTGCGGTTCCGGCTGCGGCGCAGCCTCCTCGGGCAGCCAGGGACGTTCTCCACCGCGGCCGAGGAGGTGACGGCGGACTTCTCGTTCGCGGCGGACACGGTCACCCGGCCCGACCTGGTGCCGGGTACCTTCCGGCTGTGCGCGTTCAATTCGCAGTCCGTCGCCGTCAACGCGAAGCTGGACCTGCGGACGAGCTGACAACAGTCCTCCGGGCAGGGCGCGAGCGTGAAGGAGGGGGCACGCTCCCCGCGCTCTGCCCGGAGGCCGTGTGCCGTCAGCGGCTCAGCGCTGGCAGTAGCTTGGCATGGTGCTCGGCAGTCCGCCCGCGTAGGGGGACGGGACGGTGCCGAACGGGTGGGCCTGGAAGAACTGCCAGACGGCCGCGCGCGCGTCCGTGGGGATGGAGTGCCCCCGCCCGTGGTTGCAGATCATGGCGAACTGCGACTTGGACTTCAGGTCGTTGTAGTAGTTCGTGCTCACCGTCTGGAAGTTGATGATGACCTGGTCGGACGGGCCTCCGTGGAAGATCATGGCGGCGAACTTGTTCGTCGGGTCCTGCGTGGGGATGGTGGAGGACCGTCCGCCCGAATAGGTCGCCACGCTCGCGATGTAGCCCGAGCGGCGGTAGCTCATCTGCGTGGTGTTCAGGCCGCCCGCGCTCATGCCCATGCTGTGGATGCGGCTCACGTTGACGCCCACCTTCTGGATGGCGCAGGCCAGGACCTCGTCGGCGACGCGGAAGTCATCGTCACGCGACGTGGACGAGACATAGAACCAGGGGAAGGTGCCCGCGGCCGGGTCGCGCGACGGCGCCACGACGATGCCACCCTGCGCCTTGATGGCCTCGATCTGCGCCGTGCCCAGGCCCGTGGTGGCCTCCGTCGGCGAGCTGCCCGTGCCGTGCCAGTAGAAGATGAGCGGGCCATCCAGGGTCCTCGCCGCGTCCGACATCCAGATGCGAACCGAGCGGGCCGGGATTCCCGCCGGCCGGAAGGTGAGCGTCCCCTCCTGGAACTCGGGGCAGGTGCCGGTGGGCTTCGGAATGAAGGCGGGCGAGGGCTGAGCCAGGCTGGCGCTGGTTTCCGCCAGCGCCTCGATGGCGCCGTCCTCCGCGCCGGTCAACGGGCCCACTTCTTCACCACCACATGCGGACAGCGTCACGACGAACGCGGCAGCAAGAAATTTCTTCATGGCAGACACCTCTGGGTGTGGCAGCGGGCCGACGGGAAGACAGCCTTTGAGCGCCCTTCTGCCTGGGCATAGGTAAGGCGGATAGAGCCGAAATTCAAGTAATCCCGGCATGGCGGAGGAGTGTCACGAAAGGGCCGGAAATATCCATGAGAGGTGAAGCGGTTGCGGACGCAAACGCGTGGCAACAACAGTTCTATTTCGCATATCGAAACAGGTGGGCGCGGTGAGCACGCACGGAGAGGCTCAGCGCTCCGCGTCGCTCGGGGGCTTCTCCGGAAGGCAGAGCTTCGCGACCTGGAAGGTCTCCGAACCCGCGGGAACGGAGACCTCCCCCTGGACGCAGCGGTATCGCTCCCGACAGGAGCCGCTGTCGCAGGTGTCGTAGCAGCCCGAAGCCACCGGCAGTTGCCCCGCCCGTGCAAGCCGCCGGGCGGACTCCGGGTCGACGCAGCGCTCGTCGGCATCACAGCGGGGCTCTGGTGAGTCGACCCAGCCACACACCTTCGGGCAGTACCCGCCGTCGACCCACTCACCACGGGGCGAGCAGGCCCGTAGGAACCGGGTCCGCGCGGGCTCCTCCCGGACGCGACGTGCCTCCTGTGCGGGGACCGGACGGGCGTCGTCTGCCCCGGGCGCCTCCTTCATGCAGGCCGGGCAGGCCAGCACCACCGCCGCGAGCGCCAGGCACGCCGCCGCCCTGCTTCCATGTCGGGCCCGCTCGTGTCTCATGGGGACGCGGGCTCCAGCGTGGGCTCGGAGGCAACGGACAAGGCGCTCATGGCCGGAGCATACCCACCCCGAGCGGAGGGAACCCGGGCCTGCCCATGACGACCGTCAGCACACCCATGGAGGCCCATGTCGCCGCCGCGTATCCCGGCACCTGTCCTTGCCGTGAAGGCTGTAGCGATACAATCACACGAGCATCTTCATTCTTGTCAGACTTTGAGACTCTGCACGACGCGCTGCGCGATCCACCGGAATTCGTGACACGTTGATGCAACGAATGCGGAGCCGAATGACCGAGGGCGATCTCGCTTGAGAGCGCGTCAATTCATGGAATACTTTGTTTGCGCGTCTTCCGGGGGCTCGTCACAAGACGGCTCGGGGATGCCTGTTCAACCGAAGGGGGTTCCATGTTTGCGAGAAGTGTCGTGCTTGCGGCGGGATGTATCGCGTTGATGTTCGGCTGCGCCGGGCAGCCCGATGAGACGCAGGAGATCGTCGACAACCTGAGCAAGGCCGGGTTCCCCGCCAACGACATCATGGTCGTCGACGGGAAGGTCTACGTCGGGCGGGATGCCGAGGTGTCCCTGGAAGCGTCGCGCGAGCTGATCGCGCAGGGCACCTCCACCGAGGAGCAATACCGCACCACCAACCTCGTGGGTCCGTCGGTGACGAAGATCTGCATCAACGGCTCGACGTTCACCGGCGCGTTCAGCACGGCGCTCGACCTGGCCATCCAGAACTACGACGAGCTGCCGCTCTCCTTCGCCATGGCGCGCACGCCGAGCACCGGCTGCAGCTACACCATCAACGCCGTCATCCAGCCGGGCGTCGTCGGAGGCTCCGCCGGGTTCCCCTCGGGCGGACTGCCGTACCACACCATCAACATCGGCGGCGGGCTCTCCTCCTACAGCGTCGACGTCATCGAGCACGTCATCACGCACGAGATTGGCCACACCATCGGCTTCCGCCACACGGACTACTACAACCGCAGCATCAGCTGCGGCAGCGGCGGCAACGAGGGCGACGCGGGCGTCGGAGCCATCCACATTCCGGGCACGCCGACCACGGCCGTCGTCGGCGGCTCGCTCATGAACTCCTGCTTCCGCTCGGTCGAGACGGGCGAGTTCGCCCCTGGCGACCTCTCCGCGCTGAGGGCGTTGTACACGCCCGTGCAGAACAACTGGCGCTGGTGCAACAAGTGTCAGGGGCTGTTCTTCGCCGGCAACCCCACCTCCGCGTGCCCGGCCGGAGGCGCGCACGCGAACGTCGGCAGCGGGGACTACCATCTCGTGCACAGCATCGCGTCCACGACGGGACTGCAGGGCAACTGGCGCTGGTGCAACAAGTGTCAGGGGCTCTTCTTCGGAGGCAACCCGGGCTCCGTCTGCCCGACGGGTGGCGCCCACGATTCGACCGGTAGCGGCGACTACCACGTGCACCACGGCGCGGCAGCCGCCCCCGACCTGCAGTCGAACTGGCGCTGGTGCAACAAGTGCCAGGGGATGTTCTTCGGCGGCAACCCTGGCTCCGTCTGCCCCGCGGGCGGCGCTCACGCCAACGTCGGCAGCGGCGACTACAGCCTGATCCACCGCTGACCCGGCCGTCCTGAATGACAACAGCCCCGGCCGCTCCTCGCGGCCGGGGCCATTCGATGCCGCGGTGAGACCTACTGCTCACCGCCGAAGCCCGCCGCGTGGCGCGGGCCATGCTTGCCACGGCGGCCCATCCCGCCGGCCTTGAACTCCTCGAGCGACAGCGCGCCGTTGCCGTCCTTGTCGAGCGCCTTGAAGTGCTCGGCGGCGCGCGCCTCGTGCGCGGCCTGTCGCTCGGCCTCGTCGAGCTTGCCGTCCTTGTTCGCGTCGAACTTCTGCACCATCTCCTGGCGCTTCTTCTCGCGCTCGGCGCGCATCGCGGCGCGCTCGGACTCGTCCAGCGTGCCGTCCTTGTTGGTGTCGAACTTCTCCAACTTGCTGGCGCGCATGCCGTCCGGGCCGCCATGGCGCGGGGACTGGGCCAGCGCGGTGCCGCCGGCCACCAGGCCCAGGAGAGTCACGCCGGCGAGGAACTTCTTCGAGAGTCGGTTGCTCATGGTCGTCTGCTCCTGCGTGCTGCGAGTGGTTGCCACGCAGGGACGACAAAGCAACGCGGATGCCACCCGCAACCCCGCGGAATCACTGCGGCGTGCGAAACCCGCACAAGGCAGGTTCCGCAGTCGTGTGCGGAACCCGCAGTCCGTGGCCGGCCCGCTCGCCCTGCGAGCACACGGGCAGGGCAGCCCACCCTTCGAACAGGGGCGAGCTCTCGCGTCCTAGTAGATGACGTAGGCGACCGTGCCGCTGCAGCTCGTGTCGCGGAAGCAGCCGACCCGAATCTGATAGGGCACGTTCTCGCCCAGCGCGTTCACATGGTGGGTGAGGTGCGAGAGGGAACCGCAGGTGCCGAAGGTGTCGTCGTTCTCGGCCTCCACGATGCCCGTCGAGCGGTGCAGCCGCAGGATGGTGTCGCCGCTGCCGGAGGCACCCTCCAGGCCACAGGTGCCCATTTCGATGACCTGGCCATACGACAGCCGCACGTCGCGGTTGACGGTGTTGCGCGTGCCGCTGCTGGTGTTGGTGAGGTTGAAGGAGAACGTGCCCCGGACGAGGTCGGAGTTCCGGGTCACCTTCCAAACCACCGCGCCACCGCAGAGGGTGTCGTGGTGGCAACCGGCGCGGAGGGTGTAGTCGCCGGCGGCTCCCACCCTGTGCTTGAAGTAACAGTCGTTGCTGGCGACCTGGGTTCCCTGCGCGTCGATGAGGCGTAGCAAGGTGTCACCGGTGGCACTGGCGCCCGCCAGGTTGCAGGTGCCCACTTCCACCACGTCACCCGCGGAGAGCGAGAGGACCCTGTCCGTCGTGTGCTGCTGGGCATCGTTCGTATTGCCCGTGAAGTAGATGAACGAGGTCGCCGGACGGGGCGGAGGCGGCGGCATGCCGGCGCACAGCCGTGGGCTCGCGTTGTTCGTCGCGGCGCACAGGGCGCGGATGGCGGGGTAGACGTAGGTGCTCTGCTCGCCGATGCAGCCCGTCTCGGGACACCGGTTCACCACGTTGCAGGTGCCGTTGGCGACATAGTCCGCCTCACCGCGCACGACGATGCTCGCCACCGTGTAGTTGTTCGTCTCGTACACGGCCGAGCCCGAGTTGCCGGCGAAGGTATCCGTGGTGGACACCAGGAAGTCCAGGGTGTCCGCGCGCGAATCACGCACCGTGCCGCCGGAGTCGATCTTGAACGGGATACCGCTGCCGCTGCCAATGACGGCCACGTTCTGCCCGACCGCCAGCGCGGTGTTGCCCGTGCGCACCGGCGCCGGGGTGAAGCGCGGCGTGGCCGGCCGGTCCAGACGCAGGATGGAGTAGTCCAGGGTCCGCCCGTTCGTGTTACCCAGCTCATGCGCCACGATGGCGGTGCAGCGGAAGATGTCCTGCGTGGTGACCTGCTGGAGCGCTCCCTCCGCGGTCCGGTAGAAGTTGAAGACGAAGTACGTGTTGGCGCACTCCTCGGCGCCCAGGACACAGTGGGCCGCGGTGAGCACCAGGTCGTCGTCGATGAGCGTGCCGGAGCAGAAGGCCGCTCGCGGGTCATTCCGGAAGCGCTCGGTGGTGCAGAGGTTGCGTCCTTCGCCCAGCGTCTGGCCGGTGAAGACGACGTTGTTCGGGTCCGTCGTGTCGAAGAGCCGCTGGTGCATCAGCGCCACGGTGGATTGTCGCGCCCGAGCACGCAGCGTGGCGTTCGGGTGGGCATGGACGTCCATGCGGTCGTCCGTGCCGTAGACGGCCTCGCTCTCCTGGTCTGCGAGCGCGTCTGGCTTCGTGTCCGGCTCCGTCGACGGGCCGCAGCCCACCGCGAGCGTGAGGATACCCATACACATCAATGCACCCGCGAGGGGACGCACCTGGAGCCCGAGCTTGAGATGCTTCATGGGGGGATTCCTTCCTGCTTCTTGAGGGGGAAAGACGCCCGCATGATTTCGGCAATTGAGTGGCTAATGCCACGTAATTATGCACAACAATAATTAATCCAACCGAGGCTTGGGTGATTGAAGTTTCCGCCTGGTCTGTAGAGACCATTGTTTGGCCCTCGGTCCTGTCCAATGACTTGCGCGCGTACGGGGGTGACCGCGCCGCCGCGCCCGTTCAACCGGGTTGCGCCGTGGGACGGCTACTCCCGCCAGGGAAGCTCGAGGGTGCGCTTCTCCTCGCCGTCCGGGCCACCCAGGACGTCGGTGGAGACCTCGATGCGCTCCGGCGAGGGGAAGGTGACGGCGTCCGGGTAGACGTAGCCGTAGGGCACCCAGTACACGTCTTCCTCGGACAGCCCGCTGCGGTGCACGAGCGCGGGCGTGCCGCCCGTGAGGGGCACCTTCAACACGTCCCCGCGCCGGTTGCGGCAGAGAATCCACCGGCCCCCTGGGGACAGCGCTGGCGAAAAGCAGTCCTTCACCCAGGACGCGGCCTCTCCGGTCCGGAGGTCGACCCGGTAGAGCTCGACGCGCCGGTCCCCCGTGCCGCTTCCCCACCCTACCCAGTCGGTGATGACGTGGTCGAGCGAGGGCGTCAGCACCAGGGTGCCGCCCGTGAGCGAGCCGTCCCCGACCGAGTCGGGGAGCTGGGTGACGGGCCGGCCGGGGCGGTAGACGAACACCTGCACGGCGCAGGAGTCCCCTCCGCACCCTGTCTTGAGCTGGACGAGGGCGG
Source organism: Pyxidicoccus fallax (assembly GCF_012933655.1). Taxonomy (GTDB): domain Bacteria; phylum Myxococcota; class Myxococcia; order Myxococcales; family Myxococcaceae; genus Myxococcus; species Myxococcus fallax. The sequence continues at coordinate 16,821 of NZ_JABBJJ010000034.1, forward strand.
CCTTGCCTCCCGCCACCGGCGTGAACGTGCAGTTCTCCATCGGCCCGGTCCACCCCACCAGCGCCGCGCAGTCCTCTGCCGACAGGGTTGAGTCACTGCCCTTCAGCGCTTTCTCCACCTGCTGCTGGAGCTCGGCCGGCAGCGGTTTCGCGGCACTGTCCCGCGCGGAAGGGGTCGCACACCTCACCGGCGAGAGCAGCAGGAGGAAGACCGGAAGGCCCAGGCGGGAAATCGACGAGCGCATGGGGAAGAATCCTACGAGGCACCGTTGAGCAGATGCCAGCGTGCCCCATCCGCCAGGCCGTGACCCGGCTGGCTCGAAACGACAGGAGACGGAAGATGCCCCCCAGCAGGTCTGTGAAACTCGCGGTGATTGGATGTGGCCTCATGGGCAGCGCACTGGCGCGAGCCTTCGCGGCGGCGGGTCATGACGTCGCGGTCTGGAACAGGACTCCCGCCCGAGCCCGGGCCGTGGGCGGTGGCACCGTCGCGATGGAGAACCTGGTCGAAGCCGTGTCGGGACGGGAGCTGGTCGTCGTCTCCCTGACCAACTACGCCGCCTCCTTCGAGGTGCTCGCCGCGAAGGGCGTCGCCTCGGCGCTGGCTGGAAAGACGCTCGTGCAGCTCACCAGCGGCACACCCGCGGATGCCCGCTCGGGACTGGAGTGGGCGCGGGCGAACGGCGTGGACTACCTCGACGCCGCCATCCTCGCCTTTCCCGGCTTCGTCGCCACCGATTACGCGACGGTCTACTACGCCGGCTCGCGCGCCGTCTTCGACCGGCACCTCGAAACCCTCCAGGCCATCGCGAAGAACTCCGTCTACGTCGACGAGAAGATCGGCGCCGCCGCGACGCTCGACTGCGCGATTCTCGAGGCCTTCTACGGAGGCTCCCTGGCCTTCCTCCATGCCGCGGCCATGTGCAAGGCCGAGGGGCTGGACCCGAAGACCTTCTTCGCCCAGAAGAACTCCTTCCTCGGGTTGATCTCCGTCACCGCCGATGCCGCGCAGGGAATGATCGAGAACAACGACTTCTCTGGCGACCAGTGCAGCCTCAATATCCACGTCGCGGCAATCGAGCACATCGTCCGGCTGAGCAAGGACGCCCGCATCAGCGCGCGCTTCCCCCAGGAGCTGCTCGAGAACTACAAGCGGGCGGTCAGCGCGGGACTGGGTGACAAGGAGCTGCCGGCCGTCTTCCAGACCCTGACGCGGGAGTAGCGGCCACCGCTCACCGCGCCTGCCGGTCCAGCCAGCGCTCGATGGCGCGCGCGATTTCCTCGGGCGCGTCCTCGGGCGCATGGTGTCCCGCACGGCCGAGCGGGACGATTTCGAGCGCGCGCAGTGTGCTCCGCGCCCACTCGACAATCCCCGGCGCGCTGAGGCCCGTGTCCCCGAACGTCAGCAGGAGCGCCGGCTTCGCCTGAGGACTGGCGAGCCACGCGTCGTAGTCCTCGATGACCGCGGCGACCTCCGCGGGCTCGCCACCAATCGGAATCTCACGAGGCCATTGCAGCAGCGGACGTCGTGACGCCGCATCGGGATACGGGGCGTAGTACACGCCGCGGTCGCTCTCCGAGAGGCCTCGCTGGACGCCGTTCGCGAGCGACCGCGCAAGGAACTCGTTCTGTTCCAGCACCAGCTTCTCCCCCACCCCCGGCGTGCGCAGGGCGCGGAAGAACTGTTCGCCCTGGGGCGGCCAGTCGCTCCACTGCATCGGTCGAAGGAAGGTCTCGAACACGACCACGCCGCGCACGCGGTCCGGGTGCCGCCGTGCCCAATCCAGGGCGAGGACTCCACCCCAGTCGTAGCCGACGACCACGACCTCGCGGAGGTCGAGCGCGGAGAACCACGCGTCCAGGTACCGCGCGTGGTCCGCGAATCGATAGGCGATGTCGGGCTTGCCCGAGCTCCCCATCCCGATGAGGTCGGGCGCGAGGCACCGGTTCCGCCCGGAGAGCCGCGGAATCACCTCGCGCCAGACGTGCGAGGACGTGGGGTTGCCGTGCAGGAAGACGATGGGAGCGCCCGTTCCGGCCTCCCGGTAGGACATGAACGAGTCGAGGACAGGGACCTGACGTGACGTGGACATGGGGGTGCTCCGGGGAAGCGGTTGCGTGGGGGCATGACATGCGACGAGCGCGCTCGCGACGAGCCAGCGGAGCCATCTGTTGTGCATGTCCGCATCATGCGGAGGCCAAATCCTCCCCGGTAGTGATGGTTCGTGAGGTATGACCTCACGTTCCGTGAGCACTCCCATCGCGTCCCTCGACCTCAATCTCCTGCTGATGCTCCACACCGTCCTCTCCGAGGGCAGCGTGGCGCGCGCGGCCGAGCGGCTCCACGTCACGCCGTCCGCCATCAGCAATGGCCTGGCGCGCCTGCGCTCCGCGCTCGGGGACCCACTCGTGACACGCAAGGGGCGCGGCATCGTTCCCACGCCGCGGGCGCATGCGCTCGCCCCCGCCATCGCACGCGGCCTGCGCGAGTTCGAGTCCGCGCTCCATGCGGCCCCCTTCGAGCCGGCATCCTGCACGCGGACCTTCACCCTCGCCGTCGCCGATGCGGGACAGGTCACCTGGGTGCCGAGGATCGCCGCCGCGATGGCCACGGAGATGCCGAACGCGGGCCTCTCGGTGGTGGGGATTGCCTCGCTCGTCGCGCTCGGCGACCTGACCTCGTCCCAGGTCGACTTGCACATCGGCCTCGCTGGCCGAGGCGCGGGGCTCCACATCGAGCCGCTGATGAACGAGCGGACCGTGCTCGTGGCGCGCGACGGTCACCCGGCGCTCGACAAGCGGCTGTCGGTGCGGGCGCTCGGAGCGCTCCGGCACGTCGGCGTGGAGATGGTGCCGGGCAAGGGGTTCAGGGACCTCGTCGGTGCGGCCTACGCCCGGGCGGGCGTGCGCCGCGAGGTCGCGATGAGGGTCCCCTCGTTCATGACCGCGGCGGCTGTCGTGGCCGAGACGGACTTCGTCGCGACGCTGCCGGAGTCACTCGTCGCGGCGCAGGGCACGCGCCTGGGCGTGAAAGCCGTCGATGCGCCCGTCCCCGCGCACACCGTCAAGATGTCGCTGTGCTGGCACGAGCGCACCCATGCGGACCCCGCGGCTCGGGGCTTTCGAGCGCTCGTCCGGCGCGCGGTCCTTGCGTTGTAGCGCTCGCGTCAATCCTGGGTCTTGTTACCGGGCGGGGGCGGGTCGACGTACGTCTCCAGGGCCAGCGTGTCCATCTGCTCCTCGATCCACGCGGCCTTCTCCTCGACGGTATCTCCCTCGGGTGGGTACCGCTGGCCGGTGGGCGTGTTCTCCCACTGCTCCACGAGCTCCGCGTCCGAGATGGGATTGTCGCCCTCGCGGTTGGCCCTGAGTCCAATCGCCAGCTCCCGGTCGGAGATGCGCTCGATGGCGGCGGCTTCCTCCTGGGGCGACTCCGGAGGAAGTCCCTCCCGCTCGCGCGCCATCCTGCGAGTGACGTAGGCGGTCACCACGTGCTCGATGGCCACGGGGTTCTCCCAGCCGTCCGTCTGCCGGGCGATCTCCGCGCCTGCCTCGGGCGGAAGCCCCAGCGCCTCGAAGGCTTCCCTCGCCTCCGCCTCCCGGGTGGACTGGGGGACGTCCGGGCCGAGCCCATCCCCGATGAGGGCGTGCACATACTCGTGGACGAGGATGTCCACGTCGTTCGTGTCCGACGGGTCGTCGATGGAGCTCACGGGGACGTAGACCTTGCCGTCATCGTGAACTCCGATGGAGCCCGGGTAGCGCTGACTGTACTCCGCGTCGGGGAGGACCACGACCTCCACGCCGGCCTCGCGCGCGGCGTCGATGATCTTGTTCCCCGTCGGGGTCTCCTGCGCCTCCTGCTGGATATAGCGAAGGAAGTCCTCAGCGGCGGCCGGCACGAGTGGCGCCAGCCTGCGCTCGTGCGCTTCCTTCGCGAGGTTGTACTCCCGCGGATCCGTGAAGTCCTCTGGCCGCGGCGCCTGCTGTTGGACCCGCTGGTAGCGAAGGATGTCCAGCGTCGGCGGGTACTTTGGAAACGACGGGCGGACATTGTTGCCGCCGCCGAGGTTCACGCCCTTCGGCTTCGACGGCGACGCCTCGAAGAGGTCCAGCGACCTCGCGACAATCGAAGCCGGCGGCTTCGCCGGGGCGCGCGGCTGGGTGGACGTCGGCGCGAACGGCGCCGGCCCGGAGGTGCGGGGCGGCGTGGGGCGGAACAGCGTCCGGAGCTTGAGGAGGTCGGCCATGTCTCCGCTACGCACGGGCGCAGCGGGCGGTTACATGTCCGGTTTTCGGAGCCATCCGCCACGCCGGAACCCTCCCCCGGCGTGGCGTTCTCCTTCATGGCGCGCCGCGTCTCACTTCAACGGCAGGGACACGTACGACGGGCTGCTCGTCGACGAGGAGAACTGCAGCGTGGAGAAGGCCGGAGCCTTGTCCGCGTAGAGCGGGTCGACGGTATCGATGACGAGCGAGAGGCGATGGCCGCTGGGAACGTCATAGGCCGTCGCCGGGAAGTCCACGTCCACGAGGTAGGGCCGGCCGGCGACCGCGTCCCGGAGCGTGACGGCGACGTGCGTGACGAGGCTCCCCGTCCCGCCCCAGTCCGTGTCGTAGAGGTAGGCGATGACCGTCGTCGCCCCGGAGCTGCCGGGGGTGACGGTCAGGCGCAGGCGCGCGGCTCCGCGCACGCGCTGCGGGCTCGTCAGCCAGTCCGAGTGCCAGACGCCCGCGTTGTCCCGGTCCACCGCCGGAAGCCACGCCTGGGCCGGCTCGCCGGTGATGGCCTCCGCGCCGTTCGTCAACAGCACCACGCCACCGTTGGCGACGGTGTCATCGCCCGCGAGGATGGTCGCGCTCCAGGCCGGCTGCGCACCCGGCGCGAGGTCGCCCTCGTTGCTCCACCAGTGCACGTCGCTCAGGTTGAAGCGCGCGGTGCTCGTCGAGACGGCGCTCCACGACGGGTACGACTCATAGGTGCTCTGGCCCCGCAGCTGGAGCTGGACGGGGTTCTCCGTGGCGATGCCCGTGTTGATGCCCCGCAGGTACTGGTCGAACCAGCGGCGCGTGCTCGTCCAGGCGTCATTGGGCAGGCCGAGGATGCCGGTCAGCTCGGGGATGGCGTGGTCACCCGGGCGCAGCTCCAGCCGCTTCGGTCCCGACAGCCGGGTGAAGAAGTCCGTGAGCTGGTTCGGCGCGAAGAAGCTGTCGCCGTACGCGTTGGCCATGAGGATGGCGGGACGGCTCGCGTTGATGCGGTCCAGGTACGTCGCCGCGCCGCGCGCCTGGGAGTAGGCGATGACGTCGGGCACGTTCTGGTTGGCGAAGAAGTTGGAGAGGGCCTGCCGCAGCTCCGGCGAGGGCGTCCCGGTCAGCTCCGCCGCCAGCGCCAGCAGTCCGGCGCTCTGAAGATGGCGCGTCTGGTTCGAGTACAGCGAGTACGTGAGGTCCGTCCAGCCGCTCATCGCGGCCACGGCGCGGATGCGCGAATCGAAGGCCGCGCCAATCAACGAGATGCCCGCGCCGTAGGAGATGCCCGCGGCGCCGATGCGGGTCGGCTCCGTCGGGGTGTTGGCGAGCGTCCAGTTGATGACCTCGGACAGGTCACCGATGTCCTTGGGCCCCGCCGTGTCGATGCCGCCACCCGACGTGTAGAAGCCTCGCGGGGTGTACGAGACCACCACGTACCCGGCATCGGCGAACTTCTGCGCCTGCACGATGTACTCGATGTTGGGCAGCCCCCAGCTGGTGATGAAGATGATGGCCGGGTACCGGCCCGGCGCATCCGGCGTGAAGACGAGGCCGTCGAGCGCCACCGCGTCACGCATGGCGAACTTGAGGGCTCGCAGCGACGAGGCCGCGGATGCGGGGGTGGTGATGAAGCACAGCGACAGAGCCAGGGTTACGGCGACGGCACGCAGCCAGGACATGCACTCCTCCTGTAGGGGGGATGGAGAGATGACGCGGCAGGCTATCGACGGGTGTCGCACCTTGCCCCCTCCCAAAGGAGGGGCCGTGGAAGGGCGAAGCCTGGGGGAGCGTGGAGCGACCACGCCCCCGCCATCCGGCAGTGACGTGTCAGGGAGCGCTCGTCGTCAGGGTGAAGTTGTCGAACCAGATATCGCTGGCCCCTCCCGCGCTCCCATCGCCCAGCCGGACGATGATCTGCTTGCCAATGGGCCCTCCGGAGAAAGGGGTCGTGTAGCTGACGCCCTGGGTCTGCACCCAGCCTGTGACATTGTCGATATTGACGGTCTGGCTGTTCAGGAGCACGAAGCTTCCCAGGTTGTTGTCCACGCTCGCGTAGCCAATCTGGTAGGGAATCCTCCCCAGGTTGTCCAATCCCCCAGAGGCCCGGCTGGAGAAGACGTACCGTGTATTGGCCACGAAGCGGGCGCTGAGCAGCTGCCCGACCGTCTCGGTGGTCCCCGCCGAGTAGTACCCGAACTTGCTTCCCAGGTCGCCGTTGTTGGGTTTGGGGTAGGACGTGTGGAACGCCCAGGCGCCTCGAGGCCCCCAGGAGTTGATGAACCCGTGCTGGCTGGCGGACGTCGCCTCGATGTTGCCGTTCTGCAAGACAGGGGGAGCCCAGGTCGTGCAGAGTGACTGGCACTGGTTGTTGCGGATCGCCGTGCACGACGAGGCGTCCATGGTCGGGCCGCACCAGTTGGTGACGATGGCGTCCCAGTTCTGGCACTTCGGATCCCATCCCCAGGTCCGGTAGTTACGGAGGATGTCATTGCGCACCGAGAGGATGCATTGGGCGCACTGTGATTGCGTGTCACAGGCCGACGTCCTCGTCACCGTGTTCCCGGTCACCAGGCCGGAGCAGGTGGACGAGCCGTTCAGGAGACAGTCACGCATCGTCTCGGGAACGACTCCCACGGCGTTCGCGTCTCCGGGCCATTGAGCGCCCTGATACAGAGTGAGGTGCAGGTGGACCTCGTTGGTGCCGGTCGAGCCCACGTAGCCAATGACCTCGTGGGTCCCCACGAGGCGCCCGTTCTCCAGCGTCACCGGATCCCTCAGGTGGGCGTACAGCGATTGATAGCCGTTCTGATGGTCGACCATGACGTAGTTCCCGTAGCCGGCCGTTCCGGTGCCCTTCTGGAAGATGCGACCGGGAGCGACGGGGTACACCGGAGTGCCCAGGGGCAGGTAGAAGTCGAGCGAGTAGTAGTCCTTGGCGCAGTGCCAGCCCGAGCCGTACGCCCGGCCAATGGAGACGGAGCTGGTGAAGGTCCACGGAGTGCGCATGGGAAAGCCCTCCGCCTGGTTGATGCAACCAGGGGTGGAGCAGTCCACGGTGCAGGCCTGCGCATGAGCAGCGGGGGCATGCAGGGTGAGCATCAGCAGCGACAGCGCGGTCAACACGCCCCGGCACATGGCACGAGACACGAGAAACAGTTTCATTGTACCCCCACGAGTGATTTTCACTGCGAGAGCGAGTCTTGGCGTGTTTCGTGTTCATGTCCAGAGCGCCTCCAGCAAGAAGGCGCAGCGCCCTCCCGTCTCGCTATTTTCACTGCAAGTAGAGTGTTCTAGAAACCCAGCTGTCCGTCCGATGCTCCCGTGACGGGAGCGTGGGTGGGGGACAAGAGGAGAACGCGAATGTTCAAGCGAGCGGCGGTCCTCGTGGTGAGCTGTGGCGCGTTGCTGGCCGGCTGCGATTCCGAGCCGGAGAACGAGACCGGAGAGATCATCTCCAACCTCGTCGAGGCCGGCTTCCCAGCCGATGACATCATGGTCGTCGATGATGCCGTGTACGTGGGACGTGACGGTCACGTGAACCTCGCCGCGTCCCGGGAGATGCTCCAGCCTGGCGAGGGCACCCAGGAGCACTACCGCACGACGAATCTGGTCGACGTCTCCGTCGTGAAGAAGATCTGCATCAACCCGACGTCCACGTTCAACAGCATCAGCAAGTTCAGCCAGGGACTGGATATGGCCATCCAGAACTACAACGCCCTGGGGCTCTGTTTCACCATGGCGCGGGGGCCGACCACCGGCTGCAACGCCAACATCACCGCGCAGACCATGACCGGCACCGGCGGCTCCGCGGGCTATCCGTCGGGTGGCCGTCCCTACGGCACCATCAACATCGGCACCGGGCTGCAGAGCTACACCGTAGACCTGGTCGAGCACGTCATCACCCACGAGCTCGGACACACCCTCGGGTTGCGCCACTCGGACTTCTTCAACGTGGCCCACAGCTGTGGCACCACCAGCGAAGGAAGCGCGGGCATCGGGGCCATCCACATCCCCGGGACGCCGACCACGTCCCCGGCGGGCACGTCGCTCTTCAATACCTGTTTCAGGTCGTCCGAGACGGGCGAGTTCACCAGCTCCGACATCATCGCGTTGAAGACCCTCTACGGCGGCTGCTGAGCCCGGAGGTCCAGGGGCCCGCTCACGAGCCGGGCCCCTCCCCTGCTTCAGTGCCGCAGCGTCACATCGAAGCCGAGGAACCACCGCTGGAGGCGGTCCTCCAGCGGCACTGACACGGAGACCCCGGGCTGCGCCGACATTCGCTCGTCCGGGGCGAGCCGGAACGAACCGCCGACGGAGTGGTGGAACTCACTCTTCGACGCGAGGGTCTCCGCGTACCGGGCGCCACCCACCTCGAGCGTGGCGACGTAGGGGGAGACGCGGTAGGCGAATCCCGCGCCCCACCGGGGAGAGAGCTGGAAGGAGCTGGAGAAGGGCGTGTACCCATCCAGCCCTGCGTCCAGCCGGAGGGAACAGTCCTCGCAGAAGAACTCCATCATGAGCACCGACGCGCCCGTCCTCACGCCCATGGCGCCTGGCTGGAACAACACGGCCTGCGTCGGGCGCATCGCCGCCACGGCGGAGTTGAGGGACATGCCCACCTCATCCTCGTCCCCCGTGGCCAGCAGCAGTCCTCCACGGAGCATGAGCCACGTGCTGGAGAAGAAGTCCTCGGCCCAGACCACGCCCACGTCGAGGTTGCTCAGCGCCGAGGCCGCCCGGGCGGCTCCCGTGAGCTTCGTCAGGGACACGGACGCATAGGGCCCCAGGCCGCAGCCACAGATGAACGCCATGGAGAGGTCGAGCCGGACGGGGACCCCATCTCCCCTTCCGTCGAACAGCATCCCCGGCGCGACCGACACGTGCCCACGCCCATCGAGCGGCTCCAGCAGGGAGAAGACCGGTCCGTATTGCTTCTCGTAGTCCTCCCTGGGGTAGCTGGGCTGAATCATCTCCAGCTCCTCCCGGTCGAGCCCCGAGGTGGCCGCCCACCGCGTGAGCCGCGGTGAGTCGATTTCACGGATGAAGGCGTACTTGTGGACGGCGGAGATGGCCTCGGCGGCTCCCCGGCCGAGGTCCTGCTCCAGGAGGTATCCCACCGCGCAGATGCGCCCCCGCGAGTCGATGAAAGTGGGGCGCCGCGCATCGGGATGGCCGTCGTTCCGAGGGAACACGCCCGCGCGGATGTAGGCCGCGAGCCGCTCCAGGTTGCGCGCCCGGGCCTCGCGCGCGGCGGGCGAGCGATGCGCCGTGGGACGCTGCCGCAGCAGCTCGAGCACGTGCTCCAGGTGGACGCGGATGCGGAGGTCCTCCGAATCCCGCGCCGTGGGAGACCGGCCGAAGCGCGCCTGGAAGCTCGCGTCACCGAGCACGAGGTTGACGGAGTCCGTGTGCGGCGGCTGCGGCGCCGGTGGGCTTCCGCACGCGAGCAGGCTGGCCAGCAAGAGGACGGCGGAGAAAGCCATACGCCGTGACGGGGTCATGGGAGCGGTGCCCTCCAGGAGTGGGTGCCTTCGATGCACCACCTTGAGGCAACGCCTGTCTTCGAGCCGCACGAGGGGCTCATTCCTCCATCACGGTTCCATCATGCCCCTCCCCTCCTCTTCTCTCCTCGGGCGCTGTAGGCTGGCGCGTGCCACCGGGAAAGGAGCTCGTCATGGCGGACACCCACCCCTCGCGATTCTGGCGCAATCCCCGGCTGCCCTGGGTCGAGGCGCGCGTCGTGGCGGATGGCCGCTCCTTCTGCCATGCCGCCCATTCGCACGAGAGCTTCTCGATTGGCGCCATCGTGGGCGGGCGCAGCACCTACCGCAACGGGCACTGGCAGGAGGTCGTCGGAGCGGGGAGCACCGTCATCATGAACCCGGGCGACGTGCACGCCTGCAATCCCGTCGGCGATGGGTCCTGGGCGTATGTGATGCTCTACATCGACGCGGCCTGGCTCGGCGCGCGTCAGGCGGAGCTGGGGCTGGGGGCGAGCACGGACTTCCACCCCATCGCGACGAAGCAGAGCGAGGCGCCCGCGCTGCACCGGCAGGTGCTGGGCCTCTACCGGACCCTGGCCGACGGAGACCAGGACCCGCTGGCCTGCGAGCAGGCGCTGGTCACCTTCGCCAGCCAGCTGCACACGGCCCTCTCCCTGGTGGGGCGCGAGGAGCCCAGCTGCGACCCGCGACTGCGGCGGGCCGAGCAGTACATCCGCGCGCACTGCCTGGAGCCCATCTCCCTCGACGACATCTGCACCGCGTCCGGGCTGTCGGCCTCGCACCTGATTCGCACCTTCAAGCGCCGCTACGGGCTGACGCCGCACGAGTTCGTGGTCAACGGCCGCATCCAGTACGCCCGCCGCCAGCTGCGCCAGGGCCGGCCCATCGCCGAGGTGGCCCAGGACGCCGGCTTCGCGGACCAGGCCCACCTGCAGCGCACCTTCAAGCGCTACCTCGCCGCGACGCCCGGGCACTACCAGGCCAGCAGATAGAGCGCGCAGCCGGCGAGCAGCACGGCCATGGCACGGTTGAAGCGGCGCAGCCGCGTGGGGTTGTCCACCCAGTGCCGGATGGAGCTGCCCGCCGCGGCCCAGCAGGCAATCGACACGTAGCACACCGCGAAGTAGATGGCGGCGAAGCGCCCGATGACCGCGAGCTCGCCGCCCGCGACGAAGGCGCCCATGCCGGCCACGCAGGCCAGCCACGCCTTCGGGTTGAGCCACTGCATCAGCGCCCCGCTCCAGTAGCCGGGCCGGGTGTCCTCGCTGGCGCCCCCCAGCCGGCCGTCGTCACTCCAGAGCTTCCAGGCCAGGTACAGCAGGTACACGACTCCCGTCAGTCGCAGGACGCTGGCGAGCCACGGCCACGCGAGAAATGCTCCGTGCAGCCCCAGGCCGATGGCCAGCAGCAGGAGGGTGAAGCCCACCGTCGCGCCGGACACGTGGCGCATGCTGGCGCGCAGGCCGTGGCGCGCACCCGCGCTCAGGGCGACGACGTTGACGGGACCGGGGGAGATGGACGCGGCCAGCGCGAACGCGGCCATGGACAGGGACAGGCTCATATCGACCTTCGAAACCAGTGGGTTCGAAGGTCACGGTAGGAAGCCGGGCCCGCCGGGGTATTGAACAAAATGCGCGCGCCCCCCTGCCCTCCCTGGCGCACCACGCGGGCGGACTTCGTTTTGCATACCCGGTTGCCATGGCCATCCGCTTTCACGGCGGCGGCCTGCTTCCGGGCCCCCTCCGGGAGCGTTCATCCACCTCAAGAGTCGGGAGTCGTTCATGAAGATGATGGCGGGAATGCTCATCGTGGCCGCATTCGTTCTGGGTGCCTGTGGTTCCGTCCCTGGTGAGGCCAACGAGCGGGGAGCTGAAGCCGTGACCTCCGAGGAGCACTTCGAGAGCCAGGAGGCCGCTCTCACGGGAGACTGCTCGGTGAGCGTCCAGTGTTCGAATGGGACGTCGCGGTCGTGCAACGGCACGGGGTTCTCGTGCTCGGCCAGCTCGACCAGTGGAGGCAGGGTGACGTGCGACGGGACCGTCTACTCCTGCGGGCTCATCATCGAGCCGCCCCCTTGCACCTGCCAGGCGGACCGCTGCTGCAACCAGCTCTGCCTCAGGGACCCGGACTGCTTGATCGTCGGCGGGTAACGGCGAAGGCCGTACCCGGCAGTGCCTCGCCGGGTACGGCCCTCGGTCCCGCGGCCCGTCATGGAGACGGGCGGGCGACGACTACTCGCGGATGACGGACTCGCGAGCGACGGTGTAGCGCGTGGCGCTGCCCGTCACGTCGATGCCCGAGAAGGTGTTGTACGGGTAGGCACCCTTGTCGAGGTTCTCGATGATCTCGATGGAGGTGGCGACCACTTCCTTGCCGTCCACCACCAGCGTGAAGGGGCCATTCTTCCCGGCGGAGAGGCCCCACACGCAGGCGCCGACGTTCTCCGGACCGGCCGCCCGCGCGGCGGTGCGGACCTGGCGGAACGTGGGGTGCCAGTACAGCCCGTGACCGGGCCAGTTCCACCGGATGTAGAGGGGCACGTAGGTCGAGCTCTGAATCGAGAACTCGAGGCCCATCTCCGAGTACGCGTTGATCCAGTAGCCGGCCATCGGCGAGTCGAAGTTCACCGTGAGGCCGAACTGGGCGCCCGCCGCGCTCGCGCTGCGACCCGCCATGGACATGTTGGTGACCTGGAGGGTGCTGATGACCTGGTCGCCGTCACGTGCCGCCAGCGTGAAGGAGCCGAAGTCCTCGACGAAGGCGTCCTGGGACCACTGCACGGCGCCCTCGAACTGGCTGGAGAGGCCGTCCGTCTTCGAGTCCTTGAGCTCGGTGACCTGGAGCCCCTCCTCCGTCCTGTCGAGCTTCGCCGCGCCCAGCGCGCAGCTCTTGATGCCCTTGAACTGCTCGATGCACTCGGACTCCGCCTTCGAGGCCTGGGTGCCCAGGGAGGCCTCACTGCCGTCAGCGGAGGGTTCTCCCTGGCAACCCGCGAGGGTGAGGAACGCGGTCGCCACGAGTCCGCTTGTCCACCTGTTCTGCATTCAGTACCCCGTGTTTGAGATGACGAGTGCCTTCCTTCATTGAAAGGCACACGGGGCACTGCACCTGACATGCCACTGCAACTGTATGTCAGTAGTGAATTGATTCCGGCCGTGCAGGTGTAGCCATTTCCGTCACGAGCTGGCGTGTTTTGTGACGCGATTCGCTACGGCCCTGGCCGGGCGGCCTGGCTGTCATGCCAGGCCGCCGGAGGGTTCAGGTGCCTTCGCGGCTCACGGCAGCGGCGGCAGCGTCAGCACGCCGTTGCACTGGCTCGGGCTGGTGGGCATGCCGGTGCCGCCCCACGGAGCGCCCGTGTTGACGATGACGCTGGTGCCCGGCGGGGGCGGGCAGCCCATGCCCGCCATCTGGCGCACGGTGATGTTCGCGTTGGGCGGGAGGTTGTACATGATGTCCGTACCGTCACCCACGCAGATGTTGCGCGTCTGGTTGCCGCCACCGGGGATGGCGATCTCCAGCTCCAGGCAGACGGGCAGCGTCGTGCCGGGCGGCAGCGCGGCGGCGTTCAGGTCGATGCGCAGACAGGCGGGGTTGTTCTTCTCGATGTCCGCGTTGATGAAGCCAATCTCGTTGGTGTTGCCGGTGTAGCGGGTCGAGGAGGCACCACCGTCGCAGTGGTCCGCGCCGCACGCGACGGGCTGGCGGCTATCGCACCGGACCGGGTTGCTCGTCTGCCCGGCGGTGGACGGCTGCTGGCGCCACACGTTGGTGCCCGGGCCCATGGACCACAGGGCGATGGTCGGCGGAGCGTTCGTGCTCATGCTCGCGGAGATGGGGATGAACACCTGGGCGTTCGAGCCGGCGGCGAGCTTGAGCTGGCTGCCATTCGCGTCACGGACCTCGGTGTAGATGGCGCCCCGCGTCTCCAGGAAGACGGACTGGCCGGCCAGGTTGATGGCACCGTCGGCGCCGGGCATCGCCAGCAGGCCCGTGTCGATGAAGCGCACGCCCACGGTGAGCGGCCGGACGATCTCCTTCCCAGTGGTGCTGACCAGCCGCTCCAGGTCCACCCGGATGCCCGCGCCGCTGCGAGGGTCGGTGACCTGGACGATGCCGCCGGTGAAGGTCTGCTGATGCAGCGTGTGCAGCACGAAGCGGGCACCGAGGACGTCGCGCGTGACGGCGCCGACGTGAGGCATGTAGCCCCTCGCGGAGATGGTCAGCGGCCCGCCCGGGCTCAGCGTCGTGGAGGAGACGGAGAACGAGCCGTCCGTGCCCGTGAGGACCCGGACGCCCTGGAGGTTCACCTCGGCCCCGGCGAGCGGCGTGCCCGACGCGTTCGTCACCACGCCACAGATGGTGGTGGCGCCCTGGACGCGGCTACACACGGCGGCGACCGGCTGCGACTGCTGCGCTTGCGGCTCGACCTCGGCCTCGGGCGCGCCACAGGCCGCGCCCAACACCGCGGCTCCACCCAGCACTCCGCACATCAACAGCCACTTCCTTGCTGCGAGCTTGGACAGCGACATCACATACCTCCATGTCGAGGGAACGTATGACTTCAGGTAAATGAGGCGAGCGAAGGCACTGGCTGCGAACCCCCCTCTTCCGCCTTCGCCAGGGCACTGCGGACGCTGCTGGGAGTTCCCAGGGCGGGGAATGCACCCGGGACCCCGGAGAGGCGCGTTGCACCTGTCGAGCCACGACGGCTCATGGCGAGGCTTTCGCTCTCACGCGGCACTTCGACGCAGCGCGCCTGTGTGGCACCCCGAGTTACGAATTCATGACAGTCGTAGCGTCCCCGGCCACATGCTGGCGCTTCGAGGCTCCAGCCAGCGCGGCAAGGCCGGTGTGGCGCGGGGCGCTACGGCGCGCGGAGCGCTGTGACATGGGGCGCTACTCGGGGCGGGTACCGCACCGACGCGCCCAGAGTGGGCCCCTCACACTGGCTCCGTGGCGCACCTCGTGCACTGCGTCGCGTCCGGGTCCCCAGGTCTTCAACCCGCCCCCACGGGGGAGAGACCTGGGCAGACCTGGAGTGCAGTCCCCCCATCACCGAGGTCCATCCATCCATGAACATCCATCTGACGGGTCGCCTGCTGGCGGCCGCGCTGCTGTGTCTGACAGCGGCGGGTTGCCAGGGCGAGGAGCCACAGGCGCCCACGGGCGGCACCCTTTCCACCCAGGAGGCCCGGGCGGAGCAGCAGTGCATCGAAGGTGTCGCGGGCGTCATCAACTGCGCGACTGGCAACGCGGTGCTGAAGCGCACCGAGAAGGGCTTCGCTGTCTCGGGGCTGGACAACGTCAAGGAGGACGGCGTCTCCAGTCAGTTCAAGCAGCCCGTCACCAGCTGGGAGATCGAGGCCGCCATCGGCGGAATCGGTGACAAGCGGCAGGGCCTCCACCTGGCGGCGCGCGACGGCGACCAGGTCATCAGCACGCTGCGCATCGGGCTGGGCACCGAGAAGGACCAGATGGTCCTCGCGCCCGAGTTCACGGGCACCGCGGGCGGCTCGGCGTACCGCATGAACGTGTACAACAACGGCCAGCTGCAGGTCTCGACGCTCGCCGACATGGACCGGTTCTTCCGGCCGTGGTGGTGGGACTTCTACTGGTACTGGTGGCCGATCCGCTTCGGCTTCCGCAACCACCTCTCCATGGGCTCCCATGACCCCATCAGCACCGGCGCTTGCGTCTGGACCATGAGCGGCGGTTACCAGGCCTTCTCCGTCGAGGTGGATGGCAAGCTCATCAGCGGCGACACCCTGGAGCTCGTCGAGGAGGTGGGTGATGGCCACTACCCGTACACCAGCTTCTCCGCCATCGACGTGAAGGCGGCCGCGAAGGACTTCACCATCCTGAGCGAGTCCATCGGCGTGGCGAAGAAGTAGTCGTCCGCCAGCCGTTCCACGAGCAGTTCCACGCCGGGCGGGAGTGTTCCCCGCCCGGCGTGTTCCATGGCGCCCTCCCCTGCGTCTGGAGTCCCGGGAGACACTTCGATGCGAGCGCGGCGATACCTTGTGGGCATTCCCGTCGGGGCCCTCCTGCTCACGGCGGTCTGGGCCGGCACGGGGCACGGTGCCCGGCGGCTCGACCGGCTGGAGCTGGGCGAGCTTCCCCTGGAGCCGCAGCCAGGAGAGGAGCGCTCCGGGGGCGACACCACGGTGACGGATACGGGCCGGAATGCGTTCGGCCGCTCGCCCATGAACATGGACCGGGCCCGCTGGCCGGACTTCCACCATGGCAAGCGCGTGTTCGACCGCGACTGGAGTGACGCCGACCTCGCGCCCGTGCCCGTGGGCCCGCTGTTCAGCGCTCCCTCGTGTGTCACGTGCCACGTGAAGGATGGACGCGGGCAGCCTCCCGCGTCTCCGGACGAGGTGCCCGTCTCGCTGGTCTTCCAGCTGAGCGGCGCGGAGGGGCAGCGGGCGCATCCCCTGTATGGCGCGCAGCTCGATTCGCGGAGCGTCGACGGCGCTCGGGCGGAGGGATGGGGCTCGGTAGCGTACGACGAGGTCCGTGGCGAGTTCGCGGACGGAGAGGCGTACTCGCTGGCGAAGCCGCGCTACGAATTCAAGGACCTGTCCCGCGGTCCCCTGGGCGGGTCGGCCCGGTTCTCGCCGCGCGTGGCTCCGGCGAACTTCGGGCTGGGGCTGCTGGAGGCGATTCCGGAGCAGGCGCTGCTCGCGCTGGCGGACCCGGAGGACGCGAACCAGGATGGCATCTCGGGACGGCCCAACTACGTCGAGGACGACGTGGACCGCCGGCCGAAGCTGGGCCGCTTCGGATGGAAGGCGAACCAGCCCACGCTCCAGCAGCAGGTGGCGCATGCGCTCTTCTCGGACATGGGGCTCACCACGGAGCTGCTGCGCGACGGCACCGCGGAGCCGGAGGTGCAGCCGAAGGACCTGGAGGTCCTGATGTTCTACACGCGGCTGCTCGCCGCGCCGAAGCGGCGGGACTGGGACGCGCCCCAGGTCCAGCGAGGCAAGGCGGTGTTCCGCGCCATCGGCTGCGCGGGCTGCCATGTCAGCGGCCCGTTCGAGACGGGGGAGGTGCCCGGCTTCCCGGAGCTGTCGCGGCAGCGAATCTTCCCGTACACGGACCTGCTGCTGCACGACATGGGCGAGGCGCTCGCGGATGACCGTCCGGACGGTCTCGCCAGCGGGCGGGAGTGGCGGACGCCGCCCCTGTGGGGCATTGGCCTGGTGCAGGTGGTGAATGGCCACACGCGCTACCTGCACGATGGACGGGCGCGGAACCTCGAGGAGGCCGTGCTGTGGCACGGCGGCGAGGCCGCGCCCGCGCAGGAGCGCTACGTGCGCCTGCCCCGCGAGGACCGCGCGGCGCTGCTCGCGTTCCTGAAGTCGCTCTGACGGAGGGCGTGAAAGCACGGCCGCCGGGCCCCTCTTTCGAGAGCCCCGGCGGCACGTACGGCCTTCCTGTCGTGAAGGTTCAGGCGACTACCGCGGCTCGGTGATGCATGGCTCGGCGTTCTCGGGCTCGACTTGGAAGGGCCGCGCCCGCTTCATCAAGCTCTCGGTGGCACCGAGGAAGGGGTCCCCGATGGTCCCCGCGCCGTCGTAGACGAGGGCCAGCCAGTCGTTCTGCGACGAGTTGATGAAGTCCGAGCTGTCGCCGTCGTTGTTGAGGTCCTGGGCGATGAAGCCGGCCTGGATGACGCCATTGCCGTTGAAGTCCAGGTTGGCACTCGCGTTGCCGGAGCGCAGGACACCGCCGATGCGCACGCCGTAGGTGGCCAGGATGGCCTCGGTCGTCGGAGCGAGCGGAGCGAAGGCGGCGGTCTCACTGACGGACGCCTCGCTCGCGGAAGCCACGCGCAGCCGCGAGTAGTCGAGCACGCCGTTGACGCCGTTCACCCGCAGGCCATTGAGCTGGTAGTTGTAGCTCATGATGCTGATGTAGTTGGCCTTGTAGTTCATGTTCTCGTTGCCACCGTGCATCAGGCCGATGTTGTGCCCCAGCTCATGCATGATGGTGCCGGCCTGCTGCTGCTCGGTGCCGCCCGGCGTGGACCAGTTGCCCATGGTCACCATGAAGTCATGGGCGGGAATGCCACGCGACAGGCCGCTGGAGCCGCCGCTGTCGTACTGGTTGGCGATGAGCCCGTAGTGGAAGAACCGGGCGCGCCGCGCGAGGAAGTACTTCGCCTTGATGACGTCGAAGTCCGTCCAGGCCGGGCTCAGGTTCATGTCCGCGTCTGCGGCGGCGATCTGCTGATCCAGCACGAGATGCAGCGCGATGCCCGTGGAGCCGTTCGGGTTGCTCACCGGCGCCGCGGCGAAGGCCGCCGTCACGCGGTCTAGCGCGGCCTGGATGGGGCGGAGGTTCGGGTAGTAGTCGAGCTCGACGAAGATGTCCTTCTTCAGCGGGTTGGCGCCGTAGTAGCGCAGGTCCACGCCGCCGTAGCCGTACAGCTCCGCGAAGTCGCTGATGCTGTCGCCGTCCGTGTCGGAGTTGGTGGCGCTGGTGCCGTAGCGGCTCTCCGCGGCGTTGCAGATGCCGTCCCCATCCGTGTCCGGGGCGGACAGCGCGCAGAGGTACACCGTCTGGACGTTCGAGACGAGGTACTCGTTTCCGTTCTGGGTCATCGTCTCGTACCGGGGCCGGTGGTAGACGTTCACGGAGCGGTAGCCCGTGCGGCTGTAGAGGAGCCGCATCGCCTCCTCGCCGGCCGCCGGCGAGATGAGCTGCACGTTGTTCTCGCCGTGGTGATTGCCGTAGGCGTCGAAGACGAAGAGGCCCGCGGCATCCGTCGTCTGGGTGATGGGCGTCGAGCAGCCGGTGCCGGAGCAGGTGCCGGAGGCGACGGTCACCGTCACGTCCTGGATGGCATTGCCCGTCGCGGCGTCATTGACGAAGCCGTAGACACAACCATTCAAAGCCACGACGGCCAATGCGGCCGCCAGGGTTCTGCGCAACACGAACATGAGTACCCCCTCAAGAACCGAGGTGCCTGAGAGGTACGCGCGCCCGGGAATGTGAATGGACGGTCCGGGTGTTACTCGCGCCCGCCGAGGTGAAGCGTGCGCCGGGGTGAGATGTTCCACTCGGCTGGCAGGTCAGCGTCACAGAAGACGCAGACGAACCACGCCTCCTTCACCAGGTTGACCTCGCCACACCGGGTGCAGCGCCGGAAGACAATCTCGGGAGCGAAGCGCGGCGGCGGAGTCAGCCCCGCCGCCTGGAGGGCCAGCACCACCGCGTCCCAGCACGGGGTGTCCGGGCAGTAGCCCGTGGACTGGTTCGACACCTCCGCCACGGTGAGGCGAAGGCCCGTGCCCTGGAAGTGGATTTCCCCGGCGGCGAGGACCTCCTCACCTCCGGCGCAGGCGACGTGCTCGGACCTGCGCGGCGCGAGCCTCAGTCGGCCCTGGAGGTCGACCACGTACGTCGCGCCCTCGGAGCGGGCGTCCGGGTGGGCCTGGAGCCACGCCTCGGCATCCTGCCGGGATGCGATGGGCGTGCCGGCCGGGTGCGAGGCCGAGGCGCGGCGAATCTCCTCCGGGCCGACGTAGGTGTACGCGAAGAGGTCCATGGCCTTCGCGCCACCCTACTCCCACGCGGAGAGGCGGTCGAAGTCCGTCGCGGTGTAGCGGCCGGTCTCGAGCCCGTTGGTCACCCACGCGCCTTGCAACCCGAAGGACTCGCGCATCTGTCGGTAGGCCTGCACGTCCGTCAGGCTGGGGGCGATGCCACCGCCCACGTCGTTCACCGTCTCGGGCGTGGTCCACATCCGGTCGCCCGGCACGCGGTCGAACATGAACGGGTGGTTGTGCAGGTGCGCCACGGGCGCGAAGCCCTGGGCCACGTCCGCCATCACCCGGTCCCGCACCTCGTGCCGCAGCCGGCCGCCGATGCGGTCCGCTCCCGAGAGGTAGACGCGAATCCGTCCCTTGCCGCGGAGCACGTAGGCGCCGAACTCGGTGGGGCGTTCAATCATCGGGAAGCGCCGCGCCTGACGCTGGAAGAGCCTCCACTCCAGGCACGAGGCTGTGTCCACGGTGCCGGCCCTACCTTCGAGGATGGCGAGGGTGTTCTCCGCCTCGCGGGCCATGGGCTTGCCCACCATGGCGGCATGGGTGTTCCGGACCTCTTCCAGCAGGGTCCGGTGGGCCAACCGTGCCTCACCGCCGAGCTTCGCCACCAGGGCCGCGCGGTAGCGCTGACGCTCGTCATCCATGAGCGCTGGTGCCCACCACTCCGGCGCATCCGGCAGGTCGAAGACTTCGTGCAGCTCGCCCGGGTACGGGTCAGCCAGCCCCGAGATGACCTCCTCGGGCGCGGCCGGCAGCTCGCACGCCACGACGGCCTCCGCCCGAGACGCGGGGACGTCCGCCTGGGGAGTACGGCACGCCCCCGTCCCCAGGAGCACGGCGGTCAGGAGCCAACGGTGCACGTTCATGCGCCCGGGAACAGTGGGGCTGGCTCCTGATTCCCAAGCGACCGGCCGAGCCACGACGCATCCGGGTGACGTTCCGCCGAAACGTGACCTGTGCTCATGCCGGTGCGCGCCCGCTCCGGCTCGCCCGCCAATGGCACGACCTTTCCGCACCTCAACCTCTGAAAGGGCTCGCGCGCGGCGTGCCGTCGAACACGGCCGCCGATGCGCGCCCGCTCGGGCTGGCCCCGTCAGTGGCCGGCCCTCCCAGGTCAGAGCTCACGCGCGCAGCGTGCCGTCGAACATGGTCACCGCGATGCCGCCGATGCGCGCCCGCTCCGGCTGGCCCGCCCGGCCCGTGACCTCCACGTCGATGCGCCCGGGCTTGCCGATGGCATCGCCCTGCTCGATGCGCGCCCGCACCGTGCCGCCCTCGCCGGGCAGCACCAGCACTCCCTGCGTCGCCAGGTACATCCCGATCGGCCCGGCGGCCGACCCGGTGACGGGGTCCTCCGCCACGCCGATGCCCGGCACGAAGTAGCGCGCGTGCGCCACGCTGCTCGCATCCTTCGTCTCGCGGCTGAACACGTACACGCCGCTCAGCCCATGCGGGCGCAGTGTCTCCGCCAGCGCCACGGAGCGCGGCGCCAGGGCCCATACGTCCTCGCGGCGCCGCAGCGGCACCATCACCCGGTGCCCGTTGCGCAGCACCGGCAGCGCGCGGTCCACCATCTCCACCGTCCCTCCCACCAGCGACATCACCGCCTCCAGCGGCACCGGGCTCTCCACCCACGGCAGCCTCGGCGTGACGATCCACGCGCGGACGCCCTGCGTCGTGGCCTCCAGTTCCACGTCCAGCGTGCCGGCCTTGCACTCCAGCCGGTACGTGCCCGGGGCCTTCAGCACGCCGCGCTCGGCCAGCAGGTGGAACGTGGCCACGGTGGCATGGCCGCAGAAGGGGATTTCCTCCGCGGGCGCGAAGTAACGCAGGCGCACGGTGCCCTCCGCCGGAGCGGACAGCATGAACGCCGTCTCCGATGCGCCCATCACCCGCGCGATGCGCTGCATGGCCTCGGCGTCCAGCCCTGCCGCGTCCAGCACCACGCCGGCGCGGTTGCCGGCCCCCGGAGTCTGTGTGAAGGCATCGACAAGGGTCAGCCTCATGGCGTGCACCTCTCCCCCGCGCTGTATCGGTACAATTTCCGGCGCGAATGGTGACAATGGATGCATTGCGCGCGACCCAGCGTCAACCGTATGAATTGTCACCATGACAAGCTGGGCACCGCGACTCCGGGGCCGGGACGGTCCGCTCTACCGCGTCATCGCGGATGAGCTGGCCGCGGACATCGAAGAAGGACGGCTCGCGCCGGGCACGCGCCTGCCCACGCACCGCGAGCTGGCGGAGAAGGTTGGCGTCACCGTGGGCACGGTGACGCGAGCCTACGCGGAGGCCGAGCGACGGGGCCTCATTGGCGGCGAGGTGGGCCGAGGCACCTTCGTGCGCCACCGGGACACGCCGCGCCACCTGCCCACGCCCGCGCCGGACATGGGGGACGACGCGCTGGTGGAGCTGGGGCTCAACTGGCCGGCCACGCCTCCCGGAGACCCGGCGGGCACGGCGCTGCGCAAGACGCTGGACGCGCTCCAGCGCTCGCCGCGCCTGTCCGAGCTGCTCGACTACCAGCCCCACGCGGGACTGCTCGCGCACCGCGAGGCCGGCGCCGCCTGGCTGTCCCGCTTCGGCGTGGAGGCCTCGCCGGAGCAGGTCGTGGTGTGCTCGGGAGGGCAGCACGCCATGGAGGTGGCGCTCACCACCCTCACCCGTCCCGGTGACACGGTGCTGGCCGAGGCCCTCACCTACCCGGGCCTCAAGGTGCTCGCGAACCGGCTGCACCTGAGGCTCCACGGCGTGGCCATGGACGAGCAGGGCCTCAAGCCGGACGCGCTGGAGGCCGCGTGCCGCACCGGCGCGAAGGTCCTCTTCTGCCTTCCCAACCTCCAGAACCCCACTGGCGCGGTGATGCCCGAGGAGCGCCGCCGCCGCATCGCCACGGTGGTGCGCAAGCATGGCCTCACCGTGGTGGAGGACGATGCCTACGGGCTGCTGCTCGACAGGCGTCCGCCTCCGCTGTGGGCGCTGGTGCCGGAGTCCTGCTGGTTCATCGGCGGCGTGTCCAAGCTGCTCGCGCCGGGGCTGCGCATCGGCTACCTGGCGGCACCGGCGGGCGCGGGCGTGGCGCGGCTCGCGGAGGAGGCGGGCCTGGCCGTGCGCATGACGCCGCCGCTGATGGCGGAGGTGGCGGCGCGCTGGGTGGAGGATGGCACCGCGGACGAGCTGGTGGCCCGCCGCCGCCGCGAGGCCCAGGAGCGGCTGGAGCTGGCGCGCGAGGTGCTCGGAGACGCCCTGCCGAAGGCGCCTCGCGGCCCCACGTACCACCTGTGGCTGCCCCTGCCTGGAGGCTGGCGCGCGGAGCCCTTCACCGCGCGGGCCCGGCGCCGGGGCGTCTCCGTCACGCCCGCCGAGGTCTTCACCGTGGGCCCGGCCACCGCGCCCGCCGCGGTGCGCGTGTGCCTGGGCGCGCCGCGCACCCGCGCCTCGCTGGAGAAGGGGCTGCGGCGCCTGCGCGAGACGCTGGAGGGAGGGCCGGAGCCACTCGCCTCCATCGTCTGAGTCACGTCACTTCTGCGGCACCGGCACCGCACGCACGTGGATTTCGCGCAACTGCTTCTCGTCCACGTCGCCGGGAGCGCCGGTCATCAGGTCCGTGCCCGTCTTCGTCTTCGGGAACGGAATCACGTCGCGCAGGGACTCGGCGTTGGTGAGCAGGAAGGCGAGCCGGTCCATGCCCAGCGCGATGCCGCCGTGCGGGGGCGCGCCGTACTTCAGCGCGTCCAGCAGGAAGCCGAACTTCACCTGGGCCTCCTCGTCGCTGATGCCCAGCGCCTTGAACACCTGCGCCTGCACCTTCGGGTCATGCAGGCGGATGGAGCCGCCGCCAATCTCGAAGCCGTTGAGCACCACGTCGTAGCGGTGGCACTTCACCCGGCCCGGGTCCGTCAGCAGGTACTCCACGTCCCCGTCGTGCGGCCGCGTGAAGGCGTGGTGCGCCGCCACCCAGGTGTTCGTCTCCTCGTCGTGCTCGAACAGCGGCGGGTTCACCACCCACAGGAACTTCCACTGGCCGCCGCTGCCGTACTCCGGAATCAGCCCCAGCTTCTTCGCCACGTGCACGCGCAGGTTCGCCATCACCGTGTGCACCAGCGCTTCCTTGCCGAACTGGAACAGGAGGAGGTCGCCCGTCTTCGCGCCCACCGCCGTGTTGATGGCCTGCCGCAGCGCGGGGCTGATGGTCTTCGACAGCGGCGACTGGGTCCACTCGCCCCCTTCGGCCACCTTCGCGCGCGCAAGGCCCTTGGCGCCCGCCTGCTTCGCGAACTCCTCCAGCTTGTCGCTCTCCGCGCGGCTCATCGCCTTCTCCGCGGGGATGACCATCGCCTTGACGATGCCCTTGTTCTGCACCGCCTCGAACATCATCGGCACGCCGCCGGCCTCGCCGTGCTCGCGCACCAGGTCCGTGAGCACCGTGTGCTCCAGCCCGAAGCGCAGGTCCGGCTTGTCGTTGCCGTACTTCGCCATGGACTCGTAGAAGTCCATGCACATGAAGGGCGTGGGGATGTCGATGCCCAGCACGTCGCCCCACAGCTTCTTCAAGAGCCCCTCGATGATGGTGAAGATGTCGTCCTGCTGGACGAAGCTCATCTCCACGTCGATCTGCGTGAACTCGGGCTGCCGGTCCACGCGCAGGTCCTCGTCACGGAAGCACTTGACGATCTGGAAGTACCGGTCGAAGCCGGCCACCATGAACAGCTGCTTGTACAGCTGCGGGCTCTCCGCGAGCGCGTAGAACTTGCCCGGATTCATCCGGCTGGGGACGAGGAAGTTGCGCGCGCCGCCGGGCGTGTACTTGCCCATGAACGGCGTCTCCAGCTCCAGGAAGCCGTTCTCCACCATGTACTGCCGCGTGAGCGCGTTCATCTTCGAGCGCGTCATCAGCGACTTCTGCAGCGGCGCGCGGCGCAGGTCCAGGAACCGGTGCGCCAGCCGCTTCTCCTCCGAGGTGTCGATGTTGTCCTCGATGGGGAACGGCGTCGGCTCCGAGCGGTTGAAGATGGTGAGGTCCGTCGCCTTGACCTCGATTTCACCCGTCTTCATCTTCGGGTTCACGTTCTTGCCGCGCGACACCACCTTGCCGCGCACGCCGATGCAGAACTCCAGGCGCAAGCTGCCGGCGAGCGCGTGGGCCTCCGCGCTGTCCGGCTCGAACACCACCTGGGTCAGCCCCTCCCGGTCCCGCAGGTCGATGAAGACCGCGCCGCCGTGGTCTCGGCGATTGTGCACCCAGCCGAAGAGGACGACCTGCTCGCCGACATTGGCGCCAGTGAGCTGACCGCAGTTGTGGGTACGCTTGACCTCGGAGATGAACGGGACCGCCATGGACAAGACCGCCTGCTGGGTTCGAGTTTTGAAAGGAGCGAAAGCGCGGCACCATACGGATCGCGGAAACGATGCGTCAAGGAATCCGCGCAAGCCTGACTCCTCTCAAACGGTCGGATTCTGGGGCGATTCCTGACGCCTTGCCCGCCAGCCCGCTGCCCCCCGAGCGGCCAGGGCTGAACCTGCCCGCCATGGATGCCCGCGCCGGGGGCTTCCGGCCCGTCCCGGGGCCGGGGGGCATTCCCGGGTCCGTTCCGGGCTCGTCACGGAGGGGGGAATACACGTTCTGACCTGTCCGGAGTAAAACGGCGTCATGCTCCGAACAGTCATCACCGCCACCGCCGCGCTGGGCCTGGCCGCAGGCTGCGCGCCCGATACGAGCGCCCCCGTCAAGGTCAGCGCCCTGGTGCTCAATAGCAACGGCGAGTACGCGCCCCAGGAGGTCGAGCTCCGGACCATCACCGACATCGTCGGCCTCAAGGGCACGGTGGCCGACCTGCATGGCGGCGCCCGCATCGTGCTCGACCCGGAAGACCAGGACCTGGCCACCGCGGAGACGCCCGAGTCCTTCGCCGCCGCCCTCCTCAAGGGGGAGGGCCATGACGTGAAGGCCAGCTACATCGACCAGGGCGGCGTCCTGTGGCCGGCGGACTTCCACACCTGGAACATGGTGACGACGTACTACAGCCTCGAGCGCGCCTTCGACTACTTCCAGAACGTCGGCAACATCCCCGCGGCCGACTTCAAGAAGCCCGTCACCACGTACTACTTCCCCGAGTTCGTCCTCAAGCAGGTGGACAAGAACCCGATGCGCGACAACGCGCTGTACTTCTCGGTGATGGAGGCGTTCATGGTGCTGCCGTTCGACCAGCTCCAGCGCGCGCCCCTGGCCATCAACGCCGGCATCATCGCGCACGAGTACTCGCACCGCGTCTTCAACCTGAAGGTCTACAACGGCGCGGCCTTCCCGCAGGCGCTGTCGCTCTGGTCCGCCACCAACCCCAGCCCGGGCGCCAACATCCTCAAGTCCTTCGACGAGGGCCTCGCGGACTACCACGCCTACGGCACCACCTGCCGCTCCACCAAGGGATGTGACACGCGCTTCCTCGGCACGTCCTTCGACGGCGCGTACGAGCAGCTCGCCGCCGCCCGGGACCTCTCGGTGACGAACCGCTGCATGACGGCCACCCTGTACAACCAGCTCTACGGCCAGGGGCTGGATGAGTTCGGCCAGGGCGGCAAGGAGTACCAGGTGGGCACGCTCATCGCGAGCGCGCTCTACCAGGCGGGAGAGAACACCGGGCAGCGCGAGGTGCTCATGCGCGCGGTCGTCGCCGCGTACAACGACCCGGACCCGCAGAAGCCGGGCCTCTTCCAGCTCAGCCAGCAGTACCTCAACAACCAGTCCCAGTTCACCCTGGCCGTGGCCGCCGGCGCCATCATCTCCCACGTCACGGACCTGCGGCTGAAGGAAGCCGTCTGCAACGAGCTGATGGACCACCTGCAGATTCCGAGGGATTCGCTCGTCGGAACCGGCAACCCCCACCTCTGCCCGGCCAGCGCCACGCCGGGCACCACCTGCCCCGTGCTGAACACCCGAGGATGAGGACCTCCCCCGTGAAGACCTGGCTCGTACGCTGCCTCCTGGGTGGCCTCGTTCTGTCCACCCCTGCCCTCGCGCAGGATGATGATGACCCCTACGCCTACCCGGACGAGGAGCCCGCGCGCTCCTCCGAGGAGGAAGAGGACTCCTACGAACGCCGCCGGAAGAACGTGGACGAGACGGACGACTTCCGCCGCGTCTCCGAGCAGGAGGGCGAGGACGGCGACTTCAAGGCCCTCTCCGGCCTGGATGACCCGAACCTCGGCGTGGCCGTGGAGTTCATCACCGGCGCCCTGCTGGTGGACGGCACCCGCGGCAACTTCGCCGACACGCGCATGGGGCTCGGCGTGCGCGCCACCTGGGAGTACGGCCGCATCCTCGACAGCGAGCCCCTGCGCGAGGCGCTCTGGGCGGACCTGCGGTGGACCTACGGCAGCCTCAGCGAGGGCACCCGCTTCATCACCGGCGATACCCGGCTGCACTACTTCACCATCGCCCCCGCGTATGAGCTGAAGCTGGGCAAGTCGGACTTCGGCTTCTTCGCCCAGGCCGGCGGCGGCATCGCCTACCAGGCCACCTCGCTCACCGTGGGCGAGGACGTGACGAAGGTGAACGGCATCAAGCCCCTGCTCCAGTACGGCGTCGGCTTCCGCGGTCGTCCCCGCCTGACGTCCTCCGGCAACCTCCGGCTCGCCTTCCGCCTGGAGGCGCTCGCCTTCCGCCGCGGCTACATGAACGACTTCTTCCTTGGCGGCAGTCTCGGCACCGCCTTCTGAAGAACACTCCGGTCGCCGCTCCCTTCTGGCAGGTTGGGAGCGGCGGCGGAAAAATCTTCACCCTTCCGGCCCCTCCCGCACCTCAACTCCTTGGCGTGCCAAGGAGATGGCACTGGCATGTGCCGTGCTTACCTTCCACCGGGCGGGGGCCGTGGGCTCCCTGGGCGGCGGGGAGGCGGATGATGAAGAGCGTGCAGCAGGGACAGGGACAGCACTGGGATCCCGTGTGTGGGAAGCAGCTGGACACACCGGAGGGCCGCCCCACGGCGGAGTACAAGAAGCGCCGGTACTTCTTCTGCTCGGAGCGGTGCCGCCACACCTTCGAGCGCCAGGCGGAGCGCTTCCGCCTCAACGAGTTGGCCCGCGTGGGCGCGCTGATGACGCCGGGCCGGGTGCGCTGGGGCCTGGCCTAGAGGCCCCGCGCGGTGAAGCGGCGCTCACGCCGCCTTGCGCACGTCCTTGAGCCGCAGCGACAGCTTGCGCTGGCCGCGGAAGGTGTCGAAGCCGGCCTGGAAGGCCAGGTCCACCGGCCCCTCCACGAGCTGCACGCGGTCCGCCATGTTGAAGCCGATGGCGTCCAGTTCCGGCGCCTCCGCCAGGGCCAGCTTGAGGTGGCCGCTGCCCGTACCGGACTTGGGCTGCAGCACGCGCGGGCGGGCGAGCTGACGGCGTAGCACCAGCACCGGCTCCGGGTTGCCCTGGCCGAAGGGCCCGAGGCGCTGGAGCGACTCCACGGCATGGGCGTCCAGCTCGCGCGGATTCACCACCGCGTCCACCCGGCACCGGGGGATGAGGTCCTCCGGCGTGAGGCGCTGAAGGGCAATCTTCTCGAAGGCGTCGCGGAAGGCGGGCAGCCGCTCCGCGTCCACGGTGAGGCCGGCGGCGTGCTTGTGCCCGCCGAAGCGCGTCAGCAATTCCGAGCACCCGCTGAGTGCGTCGTACAGGTGGAAGGCCTCGATGCTGCGCGCCGAGCCCTTCCCCACCCCGTCCTTCACGCCCACCATGACGGTGGGCCGGTGGTAGCGCTCCACCACGCGCGAGGCGACGATGCCGATGACGCCCGGGTGCCAGCCCTCGTCGTAGAGCACGAAGCCGCGCGCGTCCTTGCGGGACTCGGCCTGCGCCAGCGCCTGCGTGAGGATGTGGCTCTCGATGCCCTGGCGCTCCGCGTTGGCCCTGTCCAACACCGCCGCCAGCGAGCGCGCGGACTCCAGCGACTCCGAGCAGAGCAGCTGCAGTCCCAGCGACGCGTCATGCAGCCGGCCCGCGGCGTTGATGCGGGGCCCCAGGCGGAAGCCCACCTGGCCCGCGGTGACGGAGGCATCGGGGTCCATGCCCGCCACCTCCTTGAGGGCGCGCACGCCCGGACGGCGGCCGGCGCTCAGCTCCTGGAGGCCGTGGGACACGAGGATGCGGTTGGCGCCGGTGAGGGGCACCACGTCCGCCACGGTGGCCAGCGCCACCAGGTCCATCATCGTGCGGAGGTTGGGCTCCTTGCGGGTGGCGAAGAAGCCGTCCTCGCGCAGCCGCTTGCGGATGCCCATGCAGAAGTTGAAGGCCACGCCCGCCGCGCACAGCGCCTTGGTGGGGTACTCACAGCCGGGCTGGTGCGGGTTGAGCACCGCCACCGCCGGAGGCAGCGTGGGCGGCACCGTGTGGTGGTCCACCACCACCACGTCCAGGCCCAGCTCCTTCGCGCGGGTGATCTCCGCCACCGAGGCGATGCCGCAGTCCAGCGTCACCAGCACCCGCGTACCGTCCGCGGCGATGCGCTCCACCGCGCCGAGGTTGAGGCCGTAGCCCTCGTCCAGGCGGTGGGGGATGTACGTGGCCGGTGGGGCGCCCAGCTCCTTGAGGAACAGGTAGAGCAGCGACGTGGAGCACACCCCGTCCACGTCGTAGTCGCCGTAGAGGGTGACCTTCTCGCGGTTGCGCAGCGCGCGCGTCAGGCGCTCCACCGCCGCCGGCATCCCCTTCATCCGGAACGGGTCCGGCAGGTCGGCCAGCTTGTCGGACAGGAACGCGGCGGCGGACTCCGGGGTCCGGTACCCGCGATGCAGCAGCACCTTCGCCGCGAGCGGATGCAGCGACAGCTCCCCGGACAGGGACGCCACCTCTTCCTCGACCACGTCTGGAAGCAACCACCGCACGCGAAGTGCTCCTCCTCGGACCGCCCCACTGGGGAGGTAACCGGGACGAATTCTTGACATGCAGACAGTACCTCAGACGTCTGACGAGGGAAGGTCAACCTTGGGCACGACCTTTCCCTTCCTGAACGGACGTACAGGCGTGCGCTTGCCGTCCTGCCTGCTTGAGAGCACACGGGCAACCGCCGGTGCACAGCTTGAGCCGCACACCACCTGACAGGAGAACGGCAATGCTTCCAAGAGGAATCACGGCGGGTGTGGTGGCGCTGGCCCTGACGGCCGCTGGCACCGCGTCCGCCCAGGAGCGCAGGGAGGGCAATCGCGGAGACGTCAACGTGTTCCTGCGCGGCGGCGTGGGCGACTACACGGGCGGCCTGGGCGACCTCACCGATACCGGCCCCGCGTGGGGCGTGACGCTCAACGTGCAGCCCACCACCTTCCTCGGCTTCGAACTCGGGTACGAGGGCTCGCAGAACGGCATCGAGGATACCCGCCTGCTGGAGGGCCCCTCGCTCGTGCGCCAGGGCGGCAGCGCGCTGCTCAAGGTGTCTCCGCCCTTCCTCACCGCCGTGCGGCCCTTCGTGGGCGCCGGCCTGGGCATTTCCTACGTGGACGTGCGGGGACAGGGCGCGGACTTCTACGGCTCGGACACGATGCAGGAGGTCCCCCTGGCGGCCGGCATCGAGTTCAACAGCGGCGCCCTCACCGCGGGCTTCCGGACCACGTACCGCGTGCTCCTGAGCGAGGACTGGGCCCAGGACACCCCCGACGTCGACACCGACGGCGGCCTGCTGGACGCCTCGCTGACGCTGGGCGCGCGCTTCTAGAGGCCCTGAAAAACACCGAGGGCCCTGCCTCCCATGCTCCGGGAGGAGGGCCCTCGTCGTGTCACCGCGCCGGAGCTACGGGCGCGGGTGGCTCACGCCGCCTTCGGCTGCTGGTCGATGGGGCCGGCCTGACGGGCTTCCTTCGCCGCGGCGCGCTCGTCCAGCCAGATGGTCAGCGGGCTGGCGATGTAGATGGTCGAGTACACGCCCACGACGATGCCCACCAGCATGGCCGCGGCGAAGTCGAAGATCTCGCCCACGCCGAAGATGAGCAGACCGATGAGCGACAGCGCCGTGGTGAGCGAGGTGAGGATGGTGCGGCCCACCGTGTCGTTGATGGCGATGTTGATGACCTCGGCGAAGGGCTTGCCCTTGAACTTGGCCATGTCCTCGCGGATGCGGTCGTAGATGACGATGGTGTCGTTCACCGAGTAGCCGACGACGGTCAGCAGCACGGCGATGGACGTGAGGTTGAACTCGCGACGGGTCACCAGGTAGTAGCCCGCCACCATGATGACGTCGTGCACCATGGCCAGCAGCGCGCCCGGGCCGAACTTGAAGTCGAACCGGAACGCCACGTAGATGAGGATGGCCACCATGGAGTACAGCAGCGCCATGATGCCGCGGTTGCGCAGCTGCTTGCCCACCTGCGGGCCCACGTAGTCCACGCGGCGCTGCTCGAAGTCCGGCTTCTCCAGGCCCTGGCCCAGCGCGGAGTACACCTTGTCCGCCATTCCGCTGGCCACCACCTGGTAGTCGAAGCCGCCGCCCTGCGCCTCGCCCAGCTCGCGCACCTCCTGCACGCCGGTGCCGGTGCCCTCCACCGCCTTCTTGATGGCGTCGGGCGTCAGCGCGGTGGCCGAGCGGAAGTTGACGATGCCGTTGGCCAGGTCCGGGTACACGTTGCGGACGTTGCCCAGGCCCTCGATGGCCGCGCGGGCCTTGGTGGCGCTCTCCTCGTTGAGCTGCGTGACGCCGCCCATGCGCAGGAGGAACGAGTTCTCGTCCGCCCCGCCGATGTTCTGGACGCTCACGTCCTCCAGCCCGCCCTTCTGCGCGCGCTGACGAACCTCCTCGGCGGTGATGGAATGATTGAACTTCAGCTCCACCACCGTGCCGCCCGCGAAGTCCACGCCCAGGTTGAACCCGAACGCGGCAATCCCCACGATGATGGCCAGGTTGATGATGGTGGAGAGGAACACGGCCGGCTTGCGCTTGCCGATGAAGTCGATGTTCGTCTTGTTCTTGAGAATCTGCATGGCAGGGGTTCCCGTACTGGAGCCGGTCAGACCGACACCGTCTGCGCGTTACGGCCGTGGACGAAGTAGGTCATGAAGGTACGCGTCACCACGATGGACGTGAACAGCGACGCCAGCAGGCCGATGATGAGCGTCGTGGCGAAGCCCCGGATGGGACCGGTGCCGGTGAAGAACAGGATGAACGCGGCGATGAGCGCCGTGACGTGCGAGTCGAAGATGGTCCAGAACGCGCGGTCATAGCCCTGGTCCACCGCCGCCCGGGCCGTCTTGCCGTGCCCCAGCTCCTCGCGGATGCGCTCGTTGATGAGCACGTTGGCGTCCACCGCCACGCCCAGCGTCAGCACGAAGCCGGCGATGCCGGGCAGCGTCAACGTGGCGTTGAAGAGCGCCAGCCCCGCCAGGATGAGCAGGCCGTTCAGCACGAGCGCCAGGTTCGCGATGATACCGGACTTCTTGTAGTAGGCGGCCATGAACAGGAGGACGAGGCCCATGCCCAGCAGCGCGGCCATGCCGCCCTTCTTGATGAGCTCGTCACCCAGGCTGGCGCCCACCTGACGGATTTCGCCAACCGTCACGGGCGCCGGCAGCGCGCCGGCCTTGAGCACCAGCGCCAGCGTCTGCGCCTCGCCCAGCCACTCCTCGAAGGTGCGCGCGCCCATGCGGCCCATGGTGATGCGGGCCCGGCCGCCGCCAATCTTCTCGTTGATGTTCGGCGCGGTGTGGACGTTGTCGTCCAGCACGATGGCCATGCGCCTGCCCACGCCCGCCTCGGTGAGCTTCTCGAACTCGCGCGCGCCCGCCGGGTCGAAGGCGAGGTTCACCTCCGGCTCGTTGAGCTGGCTGAGCGAGGCGTCCGCGCCCGCCAGGCTCTCGCCCGTCAGCGGCACGTTCTCCTCCACGAGGTAGCTGCGGTACGCGGCGCAGTCGTTCTTGCGCACCGGGTCCGCGATGCACTCGGTGAGCACCACGCGGTTGTCCGGCACCTTGCCCTTGACGTACTCCAGCAGGGCCTCGCGCGACGGCGAGGACAGCTGCGGGAAACCACCCTCCTCCGTCAGGGTGATGTTGCTGCCCTGCGGCGGCGGGTTCTGCTGGAACATCTGGGCGAAGAACTGCGGGTTGGTGTCGTCCACCATCCGGAACTCGAGCTGCGCGGTGGTGCCCACCAGCTCCTTGGCCTGCTCGGGGTTGCTGCGGCCCGGCAGCGAAATCTGGATGGAGTCGGTGCCCAGCTTGCGCACGTCCACTTCCGCCACGCCCCACTTGTCGATGCGGCGGCGGATGACGAGCATCGCCTGGTTGACCGCGTCCTCGCGGAAGAAGTTCGTCTGGCCCTCGTCCGGAGCGAGCACCAGCGTGCCGCCACTGCGGCTCACGCGGGTGAAATCCGTGAAGGTGGCCAGGACTTCCTTCTCGATGGCGTCCATCGTCGCAGGGTCCTTGGCCGTCAGGGTGAGCTGGAGCTTCTCCGGGTCCGTATCCGAGGTCACCTCGCCCAGCTTCTTGTCATTGACATAGCTGGCGATCTGCTGACCCCGGCGCTCGGTGCGCTTCTGGAGCGCGGTCTTGGTGTCGACCCGCATCACCATGTGGATGCCGCCCTGAAGGTCCAGCCCCAGATTGAGGCGGTACTTCGCGGGAGGCGCCCACGACGGCATCCGCTCCTCGAGCAGTGCCAGGTTGTTGCGCTGGTCGCGGTCCATGACCACGAGCGAGTAATACGTCGGAATGAGGAACCAGATGGTCCCCAGCGTCACCGCGACAATCAGTCCAAACTTCCACCACCAGCCGCGGTTCATTTACTTCTCCTCCTTCTTCTTCTCGTCGCCCGCCGTCACAGCCTGCGGGCCTTCCGCCACAGTGCCCTTCGCGCTGATGGCCGTCTTGAGGACGCGGATGCGCACGCCGCTGGCGACTTCCAGCGTCACGGTCCGCTCGTCGACGAGGTGGATCCGCCCGAGCATTCCGCCCGAGGTGATGACCTCATCGCCCTTCTTCAGCGCACCCAACAGCTCTCGGTGCGCCTTCAACTGCTTCTGCTGCGGGCGGATCATCACGAAGTACATGATCGCCACGAGCACGACCAGGAAGCCCAGGGTGCCGAGCGGGTTACCGCCGGCCCCGGCCTGCGCCAGAATCAGAAAGCTCTCAGCCACAACTGCCTCGTCGGTTGAGGATGGCTTGGGATGGGGGGCCCCCCACACTGCCCGAGGAACCCATCCGAAAGGGGGCCCTCTTAGCAAGGGGGCCCCATGTGAGCAAGTGAACGCGGGAAGCCCGGCAATCCATCCGGCCGCTCAGCGGCCACGGGTCCGCTCGGTCTCCTGAGCGCGGGAGCGCTCACGGAATTCCCGGGCAAAGGCGGCGAAGCGGTCTTCCGACACAGCACGGCGGACCTCCGCCATCAGCCCCAGGAAGTAGTGGAGGTTGTGAATCGTGTTGAGCCGCATGGCTAGGATTTCCCCCGCGGCGAAGAGGTGCCGGAGGTAGGCCCTGCTGAAATTGCGGCAGGTGTAGCAGTTGCACGCAGGGTCCACCGGCCGGGGGTCCTTCGCGAATGACGCGTTGCGAATGACGAGCTTGCCCTCCGAGGTGAAGAGCAGGCCGTTGCGTGCGCAACGGGTGGGCAGCACGCAATCGAACATGTCCACGCCGGCCTCCACGCAGGTGACCAGGTCGATGGGCGTGCCCACCCCCATGAGGTAGCGCGGCTTGTCGCGCGGCAGCAGCGGCGCCGAGTACGCCACGCTGGCGTGCATGGCCTCGGGGGCCTCGCCCACCGAGTAGCCCCCCAGCGCGTAGCCCGGCAGGTCCACCGCGCACACCTCCTCCGCGTGGCGCTTGCGGAGGTCCTCGTGGAGGGCCCCCTGGACGATGCCGAAGAGGGACGAGCGCCCGCGGCTCCAGGCCTTCTCGCAGCGGTGCAGCCAGCGGGTGGTGCGCGCCAGCGACTGCTCCAGGTAGGCCCGGTCCGACGTGGAGGGCGGGCACTCGTCGAAGGCCATGATGATGTCGGCGCCCAGCGTCTCCTGGATTTCGATGGAGCGCTCGGGCGACAGGAAGTGCCGCGCGCCGTCCAGGTGCGACTGGAAGGCGGCGCCCTCCTCCGTGATTTTGCGCTTCTCGGAGAGGCTGAAGACCTGGAAGCCGCCGCTGTCGGTGAGCATGGGCCGGTTCCAGGAGACGAACTGGTGCAGGCCGCCCAGCTCGCCCACCAGCGCCTCGCCGGGGC
Organism: Pyxidicoccus fallax; assembly: GCF_012933655.1. GTDB lineage: Bacteria > Myxococcota > Myxococcia > Myxococcales > Myxococcaceae > Myxococcus > Myxococcus fallax. The sequence goes on from NZ_JABBJJ010000034.1 coordinate 51,322, forward strand.
GGAGCATCAGGTGGTAGGTGTTGCCGAGGATGATCTGCGCGTCGAGCGTGAGCAGGTCATCCGGCCCCACGCCCTTGACGCTGCCCACGGTGCCCACGGGCATGAAGATGGGCGTCTCCACGGGCCCGTGCGGCGTGTGCAGCCGGCCGCGGCGTGCCTTCGTGCCCTTGTCCTCGTGGAGCAACTCGAAGCGCACCAGCCCCGGTGCCACCCGAGAGTCACCCTTCTCGCCCCGCTGCCCTGCCTGCCGCTCTGCGTCCATGGTGCTCACTCCGACACCAGCATGGCGTCGCCGTAACTGAAGAACCGGTAGCCCGCGCGCACCGCCTCCGCGTAGGCCGCCAGCGTGCGCTCGCGGCCCAGCAGCGCGCTCACCAGCACCACCAGCGTGGAGCGCGGGAGGTGGAAGTTGGTGAGGAGCACGTCCACCTGGCGGAAGGTGAAGCCGGGGCGGATGAAGAGCCGCGTCTCGCCGGGGCCCTCGCGCAGCCGGCCCGTCTGGGGGTCCGTGGCGGACTCCAGCGTGCGCACCACCGTGGTGCCCACCGCCACCACGCGCCGGCCCTCGGCGCGGGCCGCGTTGACGGCCTTCGCGGTGGCCTCGGGCACGGTGTAGCGCTCCGGGTGCATGTGGTGCCGGTCCAGCTCTTCCTCGCGCACCGGCAGGAAGGTGCCCGGCCCGACGTCCAACGTCACCAGCTCGCGCACCACCCCCTTGGCCTCCAGCGCGTCGAAGAGGGCCGGCGTGAAGTGCAGGCCGGCGGTGGGCGCGGCCACGGCGCCAGCGGCGCGCGCGTACACGGTCTGGTAGCGCTCGGCGTCCGCGGCGTCGGGCTCGCGGGTGATGTACGGGGGCAGCGGCAGGCGCCCGGCCTCCTCCAGCAGCGAGGCCAGCGAGGCACCCGGGGCCGCGTGGAAGCGCACGCGGTACTCGCCACCGCCGAGCGACTCCAGCACCTCCGCCTCCAGGCCGCCCGCGAAGGAGAGGCGCTGCGAGGGCTTGAGCCCCTTGGAGGCCTGACCCAGGCAGATCCACTCGAGCGACTCGGGGGCGCTGGAGAGCGCGGCCGAGGTGAGCGTGGAGGCGGCGGGGCGCACCACCAGCAGCTCCACGCGGCCGCCGGTGCCGGCCTTCTGGCCGAGCAGGCGCGCGGGGATGACGCGGGCGTCGTTGAGGACGAGCAGGTCGCCCGGCCGTAGCAGCTCCGTCAGGTCGGTGAAGCGGCGGTGGGACCAGGCGCCCGTGGACCGGCTCACGGTCATCAGGCGCGAGGCGTCCCGCTCGGCCAGGGGGGCCTGGGCGATCTGGGACTCGGGCAGCTCGAAATCGTAGTCAGAGAGGCGGGACGACACGGGGTTGGCGCTTGTAGCAGCCCCCGCGCCGCCGCGGAAAGCGCGTCGGTGACGGGGACCTCAGTAGAGCTGCTGCAGCTCGGCTCCGGGGTAGTAGTGGGAAAGAATCTCCTGGTAGTCCCAGCCATCGTCGGCGAGCGCCTTCGCGCCCCACTGGCAGAAACCGGCCCCGTGGCCATAACCGCGTCCGGAGAACACATAACCCCGGTCGGTGCGCTCCACCTCGAAGTCCAGACTCTTGAGGCGCGTGTAGCCGAGCCGCCGCCGCAGCTCCACCCCGCCCATCGAGGCGCCATCGCCGAGGGTGACGCTCAGCACCCTTCGGGTGGGCGTACGGCCCGACACGCGCAGGCCCTGGGCGGGGTGCTTGAGGGCGGACTTCACCTCGGCGTCGGACATGGAGGCCTTCCACCGGCTGGCGGGCAGCTTGCCGCAGGGGCAGTCGACGGGCTGGAGGTACGGGAGGTCGCGCTGGAGTGCGTCGTGGCCGGACTCGGTGCGGCCACCGCAGGAGGCGTGGAAGTAGGCCTCGATGGGGGCCAGCTCGTAGGTGAGCACCTGGCCGCGGGTGGCCTCCACGGCGGCCAGGGTGCGCGGGTCCTCGCGGTTGACGCCGCCGTACACCTGGTGGAGCACGCTGCTGCCGAGGTGGAAGGCGTTGCTGTAGGCCTCCAGCTTCTTGTGCAGGGCGTAGGTGCGGGCGGCCACGGCCTGGGCCTTGAGGGCCTCGGGCGGGAAGGACACGGGCATCTCGCTGCCGAGCACCGCGGCGAGGTAGTCCTCCAGGGGGATGACGTTGATGAGCTGGAGTCCGTCGCGGTAGGGGCGGACGACGACGTCGCCGCGCACCTGGGCGCCGCCGGCCTTGATGGGCTCATCGCCGGGGACCCCGGCGTCGCTGGAGGCGGCGGCACCGGCGCGGAAGCGTACCGAGCCGTCCACGACGGGCGCGCCATTGACCTCCAGCTTCGCGCCCCGGCGCCGGATGACGGCCTGTCCGGAGGGAATGGGGACGAAGGAGGCGTCCTCGCTGTCGGGGCCGAAGGCGAGCCCGCGGCCGCTCACCTTCACCTCACCGCCGGTGTCCTCGATGGCGATGCGAAGGGTCTCCACGGCGAGCGCGCGCAGCGGGGCGAGCAGCAGCAGGACGAGCGCAACAGGTCGCAACATGGACGGGAAGTGTAGGTGCGTGGGTACGCGCCTCAAGAAAACGGCCGGCGGATGGAGGAGAATGCCGCACCCGTGACGTCCTCCGTGCCCGACGCCTCCCGCCTGTCCCCTCGTGCCCTCATCGCGGCCCTGCGAGCGCTGGAGCCCCGCCCGTCCGCGCTGCTCGTGCGCCGGCTGGTGCAGGACCGCCCCCTGAAGGAGTGCGCGGCGTTCTACGGCGTTTCGGAGGAGGCGTTCTCGGTGCTGCTGCTGCGCGCGGCCCTCTCGCTGGCACGGGAGGTGGGGCTGCCCGCGCGCGAGCCGGCCGGGGAGGAGGAAGAGGCGGCCTGGGCGCGGATGCTGTCGAAGGCGCTGGGGCGGGAGGACGCCCGGTTCCCCACGGCGCTGGTGCCCGTGGTGGAGCTGTGCCAGCGACTGCGAGATGACGGGGCCGAGGTGGCCGCGGGCATGGAGGCGGCGGCGCGGGAGGACGCGGCGTCACCGGGCCGGCGCCGGGAGGACCTGCTGCGGCGGCTCGCGGTGGCCGCGCTGCTGGCGCTCACCGCGTACCTGTATCTGTCTCGGGCGGACGAGCCTCCCCGGCGTCCGAACCCTCCGGTGCACACCACGCCCGCGGAGCGCTGAGGCCCGGGCGCTGGCGCTGGACGGAACGGCTCGGGGGCGCATATGGGTGGGGCCATGCGTGCTCCCTCCCCTGCCCTGCTGCTGCTCCTGGCCGGCCTCGCCCTGGCTGGCTGCGCGAAGAACGTGGACACCCGCGTCGCCGGGGATGACGACGCGGCCATCGACTCGGCCTCGGCGAGGCTGGAGGAGCTGAACGCCCGCGCCCAGCAGGAAGGCCTGTCCTGCGCGGACGAGTGCGACGTGGCCACGCGGACCTGCGCGGTGGCGGAGGAGCTGTGCTCGCTGGTGGAGCGCCACCCGGACCGGGACGACCTGCCGCCGCGCTGCGCCCAGGGCCGTGAGCAGTGCTCCAGCTCGAAGGACGGCTGCACGCGGTGCGGCGGCTGAGTCGCCCTGTCCCCCAATCGTGCGCCCCCAGGGCCACCGTGCTTAGATAGTCACCGTACCGACCGAGGTTCCCCCATGTCCACCCGTATCCCGTTGCTGCTGGCCGCTTCGTGGCTCGTCCTGCCGAGCATGGCCCGCGCGCAAGAAGGCGCCGAGCTGACGCCGGAGAAGGTGGCGCAGATCCGCCACGACGAGACGCAGGCGGTGGCGAAGGTGAACGAGGAGTTCGGCAACCGCAAGCCCTCGGAGATGAGCAGCGAGGAGCGCGCGCAGGCCATCGACAAGCAGCAGTCCGCGACGGCGGCGGTGCTGGAGAAGCACGGCGTGTCGGCCAAGGAGTACGCGCGCTACGAGGCGCGGATGCGTCCCGAGGACAACGTCCGCGCCAAGGCCGAGGAGAAGCGGCTGGAGGAGCGGGCCCAGGCCGCCGCGAAGGCGCCCGCGCCGGCGGGTGAGAAGGCCCCCGAGGACGTCCCCGTCCAGCTGGGCATCAGCGACGAAGAGCCCGTGGAGCTGGAGGTCGCCGAGGGCGCCGAGCCCGTCGTCGACGTGGGCGTCCCGGGTGCGGCGGCGCCCGCCAGCGAAGAGGCCGAGGTCGACGCCGTGATGCAGGAGTACAATGCGCTGATGGGGCAGCCGAAGCCCGCGAAGCGGCCGACGGCGCGCGCCAGCTCCGGCGAGGGCGCCGTGAAGAAGAAGCGCGTGGTGAAGCGGCGGCGCAGCTCGGGCGACGACTCCTGAGACGCCGGAGTCGCCGCCCTGCCCTTCAGCCCTTGCGGTAGCCGTACTCGCGGGCCCGGGCCTGCCACACGTCCTCGTACGGGCACGCGCAGTCGGTCTCCTCGGGCTCCGGGTAGGCGTAGTGCTCGCCCTTGTAGTTGCGGAACACCGTCTCGCGCTCGCCGCGCTCGACGACGTAGTCCGGCTGGAGCGTCACCTTGCCGCCGCCGCCGGGCAGGTCCACCGCGAGGTGGGGCACGGCGAGGCCGGTGGTGTGCCCGCGGAGCTGCTGGAGGATCTCCAGCCCCTTGGCGATGGGCGTGCGCAGGTGCTCGCAGCCCTCGGCCACGTCCATCTGGTGCAGGTAGTACGGCCGCACGCGGCTGCGCAGCAGCAGGTGTGACAGCTCCTTGATGATGCGCGCGTCGGAGTTGATCCGCCGCATCAGCACGGCCTGGTTCTCCACCGGCACGCCGTGGTCCACCAGTCGCTCACACGCCTCTCGCGCCTCGGGCGTCACTTCCTTCGGGTGGTTGAAGTGGGTGACGACGAAGACCGGCGCATGGCGCCGCAGGGTGCTCGCCAGCGCGTCGGTGACGCGCATGGGCAGCACCACCGGGACGCGCGTGCCGATGCGAATCATCTCCACGTGGGGAATCTCGCTCAGCGGCCCGAGCAGCTCCTCCAGCCGGGCCTCGCTCAGCAGGAACGGGTCCCCACCGGAGATGAGCACGTCGCGCACCTCGGGGTGGCGCCGGACGTACTCGATGCCCCGGCGCATCTGTTCCTTGGAGAGCTCCGCCACCCCGCCCTGGGTGATGCGCCGCCGCGTGCAGTGCCGGCAGTAGACGGAGCACGTGTCGAGCGCGAGGAAGAGCACCCGGTCCGGATACTTGTGGACGATGCACTCCTCGGGACGCGTCTTGTCCTCACCGAGCGGGTCGGCCAGCTCGCCCGGACGGATGCGCGCCTCGGCCCTCACGGGGATGGACTGCATGCGCACCGGGCAGAACGGGTGCTCCGGGTCGATGAGCGACAGGTAGTACGGGCTGATGCCGATGCGGAACAGCGCGGACGTCTCCTGCACGCCGGCGCGCTCGTCGGACGTCAGCGGCACGTAGCGTTCGAGCTGCTCCAGGCCTCGCACCGCATGCCGCTGGTGCCAGCGCCAGTCCGCCCACTCCGCGTCGGTGGCGGAGGGGAACAGGCGCCGGCGTCCCTCGGCACTGAGCGAGGGACGCGGCGAGGTGCCAGGCTCCGGCGGAAGCGTCGCCGGAAGCGCCGAGGAGTCCATCACGCGGCCTTCTGCTGCTCCCGCCACCACGCCTGGCCGGCCTCCGGCAGCGTGTCGATGGGGTCGAAGTACTCGTACTTCCGGTTGAGCGCCTCGGGGTCGTTCGCCTCGATGCCCGTCCGGTAGTTCTTGGTCCAGTAGGAGATGCCGCGCTCGCGGTCGTACTCCGCCACCTGGTGCACCCAGCGCTTCCCCACGAAGGGCACGTCACAGACGATGCGCGGCGTGGCGAAGCCCGGCATGTAGCCCATGATGTCGTGCTGGAGCTTCTGCGCCTTGTCCACCGACAGCCGCCAGTGCTCGCTGTTGGGGATCATGTCGCACATGTAGAAGTAGTACGGCAGGATCTTCGCGTGGTCGAGCAGCGTGAAGCACAGGTCCAGCAGGGCCTGCGGCGTGTCGTTGACCCCGCGCAGCAGCACGCCCTGGTTGCGCACGTCGCGGAAGCCCATGTCGAGCAGCTTGCGCACCGCCTTGCCCACCAGCGGCGTGAGCTGCTGCGCGCTGTTGACGTGCGTGTGCAGCGCCAGGTCCACGCCGCGCTCCACGGCCTTCTTCGCCAGCCGGTCCAGCCCCGCGAGCACCTGGTCCTGGAGGAAGTGCTGGGGAATGGCCATCAGCCCCTTGCTGGCCAGGCGGATGTCCCGGATGTTCGGGATGTCCATCAGCGCGCTGACGAACGGCTCGAGCGACTGGATGGGCAGGTTGGCGATGTCGCCGCCGGAGACGACCACGTCGCGCACCGTCGGCGTGCGGCGCAGGTACTCGAGCATCTGCTCGTACCGCTCCTTCTGGCCGATGCCGAACTTGTGCTTCTGCACCTGGGGCACGTCGTTGCCGACCAGGTCCATGCGGGTGCAGTGGCCGCAGTACTGCGGGCAGGTGGGCAGCATCTCCGCCAGCACCTTGGTGGGGTACCGGTGGGTGAGGCCCTCGACGACCCACATGTCCGCCTCGTGGAGGCTGTCGCGGCTGGCCTTGGGGTGGTTGGGCCATTCCGTCAGGCGGTCCGCGAATGCCGGCAGCATGTAACGACGCACCGGGTCATTCCACAGGTCCTGCAGGTTCATCGTGTTGAGCATCTGCGGCGGGATGAGCAGCGACATGGTCGCCCGCTCCCGCTGGTCGCGCTCGATGCTCGCCGCGAGGTCCTCCGGCAGCAGGGGCCCGAGGGCCGCCTTCAGCTCCTTGAGGTTCTTGACGGTGTGCTTGCGCTGCCAGACGGAGCTCTCCCACTCCGCCTCGGTGACGTCCTTGTACCCGGGGATGCGACGCCAGTCGGGTTCAACGAACTCCTTGCGGAGCGGGTACGTGAAGGGCTGTTGAGCAGGACCGGCCTCGGCCTTGCTCCGAATAGGCGTCGTTTGCATGGCGCATCACCTTAGCGTGCAGCGTTGCGGGCGGGCGTCATACCGCGCCGGAGCCCCCTTTCATCCAACAATCGGAGGGGGCTCCGGATGCCCGCTTCCTCACTCGATAGGCACGTTGAGCAGCTTGACGAGTTCGTTCTCGACGATGGTCACCGTGACGGGCTTGGTCGTCTTGCCGTTGAGCCGGAAGGAGACCTTGCGGTTGCCCACCGGCAGCGTCAGCGGAGCACTCAACGGCACGGGCGTCTGGCGGTTCATCTTCTTGCCGTCGACGATGATTTCCGCGCCCGCGGGCTTGGTGCTGCAGGCGAACTTACCCGTGGCCTTGCTCGGCTTCACGGTGGTCTGCGCCGGAGGGGGCCTGGGGGTGGGACGCGGCTCGCGCGGCGGCGGCTGGGGACGGTCCTGCTCCTTCGTGAGGTCGAAGGCGACCGTCATCTCCGTATCGCTGCCGTCGGCCGTGAACTCTCCCGTGTACGGCTTGTAGCCGGCGAGCTTCGCCGTGAACTTGTACTTCTTCCCCGCTTCCAGGTTGGCGGCCCGGGCGGACGGAGTGCGCCCCAGGCTCTTGCCATTCATGGAAATCTCCGCCCCGTCCCGCCCCTCGAAGATGGCGGCGACCTTCCTGGGCGCGGGAGGCGGCTCGGGCGGCGCAGTCTCCGCCGTGTTCGAGTCCGGCTCCTCCTCGGTGGAGGGCGGTGGGGCCTCGGGGGACTCGGGCTTGTCGTCGGGCTTCTGAGGGTCTGCGGTGGCGACGGTCGGCGGCGGAGTGGGGTTGGCC
>NZ_JABBJJ010000350.1 GCF_012933655.1 Pyxidicoccus fallax
GGCGGGGACGGAGGTGGTGGTGCGGGCGGAGGCGGCGGGGCACCACCTGCTGGTTCGTACGGTGAAGGTGGGGAAGGGGCCCGAGCAGGTGGAGCGCTTCGAGCTGCTTCCGGAGAAGGGTCCGTGACGCTCGAAGCGGGAACACACATTGGCAAGTACGTCGTCCGCCGCAAGCTCGCCGAGGGCGGGATGGCGGAAATCTATCTGTGCACGGCCCGCGGCCCGGAGGGCTTCGAGAAGGAGGTCGTCATCAAACGGGTGCGCTCCTTCCTCGCGAGCGACCCGGAGTTCGTGGGCATGTTCATCGCCGAGGCGCGGCTGGCCTCGCGGCTGAACCACGCCAACGTGGTGCAGATTTTCGACTTCGACAAGCACGAGGACACGTACTACCTGGCCATGGAGTACGTGCGCGGCTGCTCGCTGTGGGAGCTGCGCAAGAAGTGCAAGGAGCTGATGGAGCCGGTGCCGCCGGTGCTGGTGGCGCACATCGGCGCGGAGGTGGCGCGGGGGCTGCACTACGCGCACCGGCTGAAGGTGAACGGGCAGCCGCTGGACCTGGTGCACCGGGACGTCACGCCGCACAACGTGCTGCTGTCCTTCGACGGGGCGGTGAAGCTGACGGACTTCGGCATCGCGAAGGCGGGCAACAAGCTCACCCAGCCCGGCGTGCTGAAGGGGAAGTTCGCGTACATGTCCCCGGAGCAGGCGCGCGGCGAGGCGGTGGACGCGCGCACGGACATCTTCGCCCTGGGCGTGGTGCTGTGGGAGATGCTCACGGGCGGGCGGCTGTTCGACGGGGACTCGGAGGTGGCGGTGCTGCGCGCGGTGCAGCAGAGCGCCATTCCGCCTCCGGCCCGCCTCAACCCGGACGTGCCCGCGGACCTGGACGCCGCCGTGGTGCGGGCGCTGGACAGGGACCCGGCGGGCCGCTTCCAGACGGCGGGGGAGATGGAGCGCGCCCTCGCCCAGTGCGTGCTGAAGCACGCCCGGACGGTGGACGACACGGACCTGAGCGCCTTCATGCGGCGCCTGTTTCCGACCAGCCTCACGCAGGCCCTGCCCACGGTGCAGGAGCGGACCCACGTCGAGCAGGCACAGACGCCTCCGGGCGATGAGCCGCCCGTCGCGGTGCCGCGCGAGCCCACGGCGGTGATGCCGGGCGTGTCCAGCGGGCGGGGGGGCGCGGTGGCACCGTCGCCCGACGAGGACGTCAACGCGAGCACCTTCGTGCTGCCTCGCAGGGGCGAGGACCTTGAGCCCGTGCCGCTGCCGCCCATGGCCACGCCGATGATGCCGCTGCCGGCCGTGGCCTCGTCGCCGGTGCCGCGCCCCCTGCCACCCGTGGCCGCGCCCGTGGCCACGGTCCGGCCGAGCCGCCCCGAGGGCACCCCGGCCGTCGTGGGGGAGGGGAGCAACGGTGGACGGCCGCCGGAGTCGGGGACGGGGTCCGGAGCGAAGCGGCCGAGTCAGGGCCAGGGTGTGGCTGTGGCGTCGGCGGGAACGGCCTCTGGCGCGAAGCGGCCGAGTCAGGGCCAGGGTGTGGCTGTGGCGTCGGCGGGAACGGCCTCTGGCGCGAAGCGGCCGAGCGGGGCTCAGGAACTGCCGTCAGCTCCTCCCCTGGAGGCGGACTCCGGAGAGGAGGACGAGGGCACCGAGTCCGCGACCGACCCCGCTCCGGCGATGCCGGCCGTGGCCGAGGCTCGAGGCCCCCTTGCTGGAGGCTCCCCCGGAGGGCTGAAGCCGCGCCGCGGTCCGCTGGCGCTGGGACTGTCCGCGGCGCTGGGTCTCGCCGTCGTCGGAGGTGGAATCGCCCTGATGCGCTCGCGCACGGAGCCCTCCTCCGCGCCCACGAGCACCGAGAGCGCCGCGCCTGCTGGCAAGACGACGGCCTCGGCGGAACAGCCCGCTCCGCCTCCCGCCGCCGCGCCTGCTCCGGCGAGCTCCGGGAGTGAAGCGCCCTCCACGGCCACGCCCCCGGCGAACGGCGGCGAGGACTCCGAGTCCGAGGTGGACGGGCTGAAGCGGGAGGAGGCGCTCGCCGGTACCGAGCCCCGGCCCACGCCGGGGGACTCTCGGCCCGACGAGGCCCAGGAGGAGCGTGCGGCCGCGTCCACCGGCACGCTCCAGGTGTCCGCCGCGCCGTACGCCACCGTGTTCATCAACGGCAAGAAGATGGGCGAGGTCTCCGGGCGCGCCTCCTACCGGCTGCCCCCGGGCACCTACAAGCTCGTCTTCGCGCACCCCTCCGGCGACAAGCGGTTCGACGTCACCGTCACCGCCGGCACCTCCGTGACTCGCGCGTTCCGGGCCCCCAGGGCCCGCTGAAGCGTCAGCCAGTGAACGCTGTCGGACGCCGGTGGACGCCGGCGTCCATCGCGCCTCCGCGCCGTCCCGGAAGGCCGCTTCCGGCCGCCGACGCGTGTCCTGAACCGGCCGTTGGCTACAGACCTGTAGCACTCCGCCTTGACTCCCGCGATCGGCTCTGGCACTCAATGGCCCCCATTCAGTAGAATATATTCAATGGAATCGATAGACCTGCTGGCACCCGACGAGATTGCCCGGATCGAGCGCGAGAACGCGGGCGGTCTGCCCGCGAGCGCCATCCTGGAGATCTTCCGGCCCCGGGGTGTGCGGTTGTCGGAGGCGACCTTCCGCAAGTACGTCCAGGCGGGGCTGCTACCGCGCAGCCGCCGCGTGGGGCGCAAGGGCAAGCACCAGGGCAGCCGGGGGCTCTATCCGGTGGAAGCGGTGCGCCGCATCAATGTCATCAAGAAGATGATGGCCGAAGGTCACACCCTGGAGGACATCAAGCGCTCCTATGTCTTCCACCGCAACCACATCGACCAGCTGGAGCGGGACCTGGCGGGTCTATTGGACGGGTTCCAGGAAGAGCTGGGGGATCGCGCCTTTGGGGGGGAGCACCGGCGTACGCTCGAGGCGGAGTTGGCAACCCTGCGCCAAAGAGCGCAGGATCTGGTACGGGATGTGGCCCGGCTGGGTAGCGCCGTGACCGCACGCGCAGACGAAACCATCCGTTCGCAATAAGATGCCGGCCCGGAAGCGGGTAGACTGGCTCCACGTGGAGGGGACATGTCGGAAGTGAAGCAGCTACAGGAGGAGGCGGGTGGGGCCCAGGCCCAGGAGTCGGAGCAGGCGCAGGAGCGCCGCCGTTCCAAGACCATGTCGCGCAAGGAGATGGCGCGCGACCTGCGGCGCCGCCGTCTCACCGGTCAGGTGGACCCGGAAGAGGCGGACCTGCTCAAGCAGATGGACGACACGCGCCCGCGCACCCGCGCCGACTGCGTCAACGGCCCCCGCCCGTGCATGTTCGTCTCCTGCAAGCACAACCTCTACCTGGACGTGAACCCGGAGACCGGGTCCATCAAGCTCAACTTCCCGGACAAGGAAATCTGGGAGCTGGAGCACACCTGCGCCCTGGACGTGGCGGAGAAGGGCGGCATCACCCTGGAGGAGGTGGGGGAAATCATGAACCTCACCCGCGAGCGCATCCGCCAGGTGGAGACGCGCGGCCTGATGAAGCTGCGCGAGGCGACCGAGGCCGAGCCCCCGGCCTCCGCCCGCAAGCCCTGAAGGCTCGGGCGGCTTCCGCCCGTGGACGGAGGGCTGACGTGTTGCGTTGACACCCCTGGGGGTGGTTGCTAGGACCGCCGCTCCCCGCACACCGAGGCGCACACGTGCTGGCTCTCCTCAGCGTTTCCGACAAGCGAGGCCTGGTTCCCTTCGCCCAGGGCCTCGTTCGACTGGGCTTCAAGCTGCTGTCCACCGGTGGCACGCTGGAGGCGCTCAAGAGCGCTGGCGTCCCCGCCACCAAGGTCTCCGAGCACACGCAGAGTCCCGAGATTCTCGGCGGCCGCGTGAAGACGCTGCACCCCCGCATCCATGGCGGCATCCTCGGCCGGGTGGATTTGGAGGGGGACCGCGCGGAGATGAAGGCCCATGGCATCGAGCCCATCTCGCTGGTCGCGGTGAACCTGTACCCGTTCCGTCAGACGGTGGCGTCGGGCGCGGCGGAAGCGGACGTCATCGAGCAGATTGATATCGGCGGGCCGGCCATGGTGCGCGCGTCCGCGAAGAACTTCCGGCACGTGGCGGTGGTGGTGGACCCGGACGACTACACCGGGGTGCTCGCCGAGCTGGAGCAGAACAAGGCGGTGGGCGAGGAGACGCGGCGCCGGTTGATGCGCAAGGCCTTCGCGCACACGGCGGCCTACGACGCGTCCATCTCCGCGTGGCTGTCGGGCACCGCCGGCGAGCCGTTCCCCGGCGAGCTGTCGCTGGCCTTCCAGAAGGCGCAGGACCTGCGCTACGGGGAGAACCCGCACCAGCGCGGCGCCTTCTACCGCGAGCACTCCGCGCCCGCGGAGCCCACGCTGGCCTTCTCCAAGGTGCTGCAGGGCAAGGAGCTGTCCTACAACAACATCCTGGACCTGGACGCGGCGCTCGGCCTGCTGCTGGAGTTCCCGGAGAAGCCCTGCGCGGTCATCATCAAGCACAACACCCCGTGCGGCGTGTCGGTGGATGAGTCGCTGGTGAAGGCGTACCGCACGGCGCGCGCGGTGGACGAGGTGTCCGCCTTCGGCGGCATCGTCGCGCTCAACCGCGAGGTGGACGAGGCCACCGCCCAGGCGATGGCGGAGACGTTCCTGGAGGCAGTGGTCGCGCCGTCGTACTCGGCCGCGGCGCTCCAGGTGCTGGCGTCGAAGAAGAACCTGCGCCTTCTGGAGGCGGGCCCCGCGCTGGCCTCGCCGAGCGCCCGGCCGAGGGCCCAGCTCGACGCCAGGAGCGTGTCCGGCGGCCTGCTCCTGATGGACCGGGACGCGGTGGAGCCGGCGCTGAGCTGGAAGGTGGTCTCCAAGCGTGCTCCCACACCGGACGAGGAGCGGGCCCTGCGGTTCGCCTGGAAGGTGTGCAAGCACGTGAAGAGCAACGCCATCGTGTTCGCCTCGGGCGACCGGCTGCTGGCGCAGGGCGGTGGCCAGACGAACCGGGTGGACTCGGTGCGCATCGCGATGCAGCGCGGCGGAGAGGGCCTCAAGGGGAGCGCCGTGGCCTCGGACGCCTTCTTCCCCTTCCGGGACGGCCTGGACGAGGCGGCCCGGGCCGGGGCGACCTGCGTCATCCATCCGGGCGGTTCCATCCGGGACGCGGAGGTCATCGCCGCGGCGGATGAACATGGAATGGCCATGGTACTGACGGGAGTGAGACACTTCCGTCACTGACTCATGCGCATCGTTTGCCAGAAATGCGCGGCCGCCTATGCGATCGATGATCGACTGATCACCGCGAAAGGCGTTCGCGCGCAGTGTCCCCGCTGCCGGCACCTGCAGCTCGTCCGGCGCGATCCCTCGGCCGCGCCCGCGGAGGGCGCGCCGGCTCCCTCGTCGCAGCCCGCGGCGCCCGCCACCCCGTCCGCGCCGCAGCAGGCCGCGCCCGCCGCGCCCGCGGTCCCCTCGGGAGGAGACCTCTTCGGCGACTTCGGGTCGCCGCCTCCCGCCGCGTCACCGCCCCCGGCGGCGAGCAGGCCGCCCCAGGCCACCGCTGGCGCAGGCAGGCCCGCGCAGGCTGCGGCTCCGGCCGCCGGCTCGGACCTCTTCGGGGACTTCGGGGCGATGCCGTCTCCGGGGCCCGCTTCCGCGCCCCCGGTGGACCCGTTCGCGAGCCTGGGGCCGGCGGCTCCCGGCGCGGGTGCTCCGCCCCGGCCGGGCGAGGACCCGCTGCTCGACTTCCTGGGGCCGGCGCCCGCCGCGCCGCCCGCACCGGTGGCGCGCGTTCCGGCGGCGTCCGGAGGCGCTCCCGTCACCGTGGCGCCTCCGCCCGCGGCCGCCACGCCCCGCGCGGCGCCGCCTCCCACGGCCGCCCGGGAGCCCGCCACCAGTTGCCGCTCCTGTGGCAAGCCGCTGGCGGACTCCTTCGACCAGGCGCTCGGCACCTGCGACGAGTGCCGGCAGCGCGAGCCCGCCCGCAAGGCGGCCCCCTCCGCGACGGCGCCCGCCGCTCCGCCGGTCGCGGCGGCTGGAAGCCCGGACTTCCTCCCGCCACTCACCATGCTGGAGGAGGGCGCCGCGGCCTCCGCGTCCGCGCCTTCGGCCGAGCCCCGCCCGCGCGCCTCCATGGTCCCGAGCCTGGGCGCGGAGCCGCGGAGCAGCCCGCGCATCCCCATCAGCACGGACATCATCCCCGACATGGGGCCCGAGCCCCGCAGCGGCGCTCGCGCCGTGCCGTCCCTCGGCGCGGAGCCCCGGAGCGGCGCGTCTCGCATCTCCACCGTCTCTTCTCAGCGGATGGCGCCCATCCAGTCCACGGGCCGCACGGGCGGCGGCGGGCGGGGCGTGCTCATCGGCGGGCTCGTGGTGCTGCTGCTCGCCGGTGCGGGCGCGGGCGGGTACTACTTCTTCCAGAAGAAGCAGGAGCAGGCGCTCCGCGACGCGGAGCCTCTGGCTCCACCCCCCCTCCCGGGGGAGGTCCAGGCGGTGCTGTCGCGCTGGAAGCTGAAGCACCTGGAGGTCAGCGGCAGCAGCGCGGAGCGGCTCGCGGAGGGGCAGACGCAGCTCGCCAGCGACGACCGCTTCGCCTACGCCGAGGCGGAGTCGTCCTTCCAGCAGGCGCTGCTGCTCGACCCGCGCAGCGACGCGGCCATCGCCGGCTACGTGCAGGCGCTGGCGTTGGGGCGCGGCGCCGGGCTGGATGACGCCACCTTCCAGGAGGCGCGCGCGCTGATGGAAGCGGCGGAGTCCCGCTCCGGCCGCACCGCGTCGCTACTGCTCGCGCATGCGAACCTGCTGCTGACGCGCTCGCGGCAGGCCGACCAGGTCGAGCAGGCGCGCAAGCTGGCCGAGGAGCTGCTGGCCCTCGAGAAGGTGCCCGACGCGCAGAAGGCCGAGGCCCACCTCGTGCTTGGGCGTGCGTACCTGTCCACGTCCAGCGAGCTGGCGCGCAACCACTTCGACACCGCGCGGCAGCTCGCTCCGGACCTCAAGCGCGTTCCGTACTACCTCGCGCTCGCGCACGAGTCCGCTGGCGAGTACTCCGCCGCGCTGGAGACGCTGCGCAAGCGCCTGGCGGCGAACCCGCAGGACTGGGACAGCCTCGCGGCCACCTCCCGCATCTACCAGGAGGTGGGTGAGCCGTCCGAGGCGCGCAAGCTGTACGAGGCCCGCGTGAAGGCGGAGCCCGGTCAGCTGCGCGCGCTGCTGCCCCTGGCCATGCTGCGCTACCAGACGGAGGGCAATGCCGCCGCCGCGGCGCGCGAGCTGCGCGCGCTCCTGAGGAACCGCGCCCGCTACGAGAACCAGGAGATTTCCGAGGTGCTGGTGCACCTGGCCGCCGCCGAGCGCTCCGCGGGCAACGCGGACGCGGCGGCGAAGGCGGCCGAGGAGGCCCTGCAGCTCGTGAAGGGGCTGCCCGAGGCGCACTTCCAGGTCTTCATGGTGGCCCTGGGCCGCCGCGACGCCGCGAAGGCGCGGCAGCACTTCCCGGGCTTCCAGGGCCGGCTGGAGGACGCCGCGCTGGAGAAGGTGCTCGAGGGGCGGCTGCTGCTCCTGGAGAAGAAGCCCGCGGAGGCGCTGGAGCGTTTCCAGGAGGCGGTGCGGCTGGATGGCCGGAGGCTGGACGCGCAGCTGCTGGCCGGCGTGGCCGCGGCGAGCGCGAAGCGGCGGGAGGATGCGTTCCGCGCGCTGAACCCGGTGCTCCAGTCGGACCCGTTGCGGCTGGAGCCCCGGCCGGCGGTGACGCGCTTCTGGCTGCGCCCGGGCGAGACGGTGCAGGGCATGGAGGGCATCATCCTCGCGCTGGCCGAGGGGCCGGAGGACCCGTCCCCCCTGCTGTACGAGGGCCTGCTGCGCTTCCACCAGGGAGACCTGGACGCCGCCGAGCGCCACTTCCGCGACGTGCTGGAGGTGGACTCCAACCACGGCGGCGCGCTGGCGTACCGGGCGCTCATCGCGCTGCGCGAAGGCGACACCTCCGAGGCGCGGGCCCTGGGCCAGCGCGCGGTGGAGGGCGGGCGGCAGATGCCGGTGGCGCACCTGTCGCTGGGGCTGGCCCTGGCGGACGGCCGGCAGGTGGAGCCGGCCAAGCGCGCCCTGCGTGACGCGCTGAACCTCGCGCCTGGTCTGTTGTCGGCGCAGGTGAAGCTGGCGGAGCTGGAGCCGCCGCAGCGGCGCGATGCGGCGCGAGACACCCTGGTGAAGGTGGTGGGGCTGGACCCGACGTACCTCCCCGCCAAGCGGCTGCTCTATCAGTTGGAACGGTGAGGTGGATGTGAAGGTCCTGCTGCTCGGTTCCGGAGGCCGTGAGCACGCGCTCGCCTGGAAGCTGTCCCAGAGTCCCCGGCTCACCCAACTGCTGTGTGGCCCGGGCAACCCGGGCACGGCGAAGCTGGCCACCAACGTCCCCGTGCGGCCGGACGTGCCGGACGAGGTGGTGGCGCTGGCGCGGCGCGAGGCCGTCGACCTCGTGGTGGTGGGGCCGGAGGCGCCCCTCGTGGCCGGCGTGGCGGACGCGCTCGCCCGGGCGGGCATTCCCTGCTTCGGCCCCGTCCAGGGCGCGGCCCTCATCGAGGGCTCCAAGGCCTTCGCCAAGGAAATCATGGCCGAGGCGGGGGTGCCCACCGCCACCTTCCGCACCTTCACGGACGTGGCCCAGGCCGAGGCCTACGCGGTGGAGCAGGGCCGCATCGTGGTGAAGGCGGACGGGCTGGCCGCGGGCAAGGGCGTCATCGTGGCGCACGACGTGGCGGCGGCGCGCGAGGCGGTGCGCGCGGTGGGCGCCATGGGCGCGGCGGGCCAGAAGATGGTCCTGGAGGAGCTGCTGGAGGGCGAGGAGGTCTCCGCCATGGCCCTGTGCGACGGCGAGCGCTACGCGATGCTGCCGCTGTCCCAGGACCACAAGCGGGTGGGCGACGGGGACACGGGCCCCAACACCGGCGGCATGGGCGCGTATAGCCCGGCGCCGTTCCTGACGGACGCGCAGCTGGCGGAGGTGGGAGAGCGCATCGTCGCCCCGACGCTGGCCGTGCTGCGCCGGCGCGGAATACCGTTCCGGGGCGTGCTGTATGCGGGACTGATGCTCACGCGCGCCGGGCCGAAGGTGCTGGAGTTCAACGCGCGCTTCGGCGACCCAGAGACGCAGGTCCTGATGATGCAGCTGGGCGAGGACCTGCTGCCGCTGGTGGACGCGTGCGCGCGCGGACAGCTGGAGTCCCGGACGCTGAAGTCGCACCCGGGCGCGTCGGTGGGCGTGGTGATGGCGGCGCAGGGCTACCCGGACGCGCCGCGCAAGGGCCAGCGCATCGACGGGTTGGACGCGGTGCCCTCGGACGCCACGGTGTTCCTGGCCGGCGTGGAGGCGAAGGACGGCGCGCTGGTGACGAGCGGCGGCCGGGTGCTGACGGTGTGCGCGCGGGGCGAGGACCTGGCGCGGGCGCGTGAGCGGGCCTACGCGGCGGCGGCGGCCGTGCGCTTCGAGGGCATGCACTTCCGCCGGGACATCGGCGCGCGAGGACTGAAGGCGACGCCGTGAATCGGATTTCCCGCTACCTGCTCCGGGAGCTGCTGACGCCGCTCGGCGTGTGGGTGGCGTTCATGTTCCTGCTCCTGTTCGTCATGCAGTTCCTGCGGGGCACGGAGGTGCTGCTGGGCTCCTCGGTGACGCTGGTGGACCTGGGGCGGTTGATTGCCTACCTGTCGCCGCACTTCCTGATGATGGCGCTGCCCATCGCCTTCCTGCTGGCCATCCTCCTGGGGCTGGGGCGGCTGGGCGAGGACCGTGAGCTCACCGCGCTCCAGGCGCTGGGCGTGGGCCCCCTGCGCCTGTTGGCCGCGCCCATGGGCGTGGCGGCGGCCATCAGCGTGCTGATGCTGCTCATCACCTCCACCGCGCAGCCGTGGGGCCTCACCGGCGTGAAGGAGCTGGTGAGCGAGGTCATCCGGAAGAACGTGGTGGGCGACGTGAAGTCCGGCGTCTTCTACGAGGACATCAGTGATTTGACGCTGTACGCGGAGCGGGTGTCGCCGGATGGGAAGTGGACGAACGTGCTCCTGCACGACGACCGCGAGGCGGCCGCGCCGCTGCTGGTGCTGGCGCACCGCGGCCAGGTGGGCGTCACCGGG
Organism: Pyxidicoccus fallax; assembly: GCF_012933655.1. Taxonomy (GTDB): domain Bacteria; phylum Myxococcota; class Myxococcia; order Myxococcales; family Myxococcaceae; genus Myxococcus; species Myxococcus fallax. The sequence goes on from NZ_JABBJJ010000350.1 coordinate 10,131, forward strand.
CGCGGCGAGGTGCTGCGCTTCGCCCTGGAGGACGGCGAGGTGCACCGCTCCGGCCGGGCGGACGAGGACTACAGCGTCATCCACTTCGACAAGTCCGAAATCAGCGTCGGCGTGGGCGTCTCCTCGAGCAAGCGCAGCCGCTTCACCTCCGCGAAGGAGGAGCTGACGCCGTCGGAGCTGATGCAGGCGGCGCGCGAGGCGGAGGAGCGGGGCGGGGACGCGCGCTCGTTCCGCATGGCGCTGCACAGCCGGCTGGGCAACGCGCTGGCGCCCATCGCCTTCGCGCTCCTGGGCACGCCGCTGGCCATCGGCCGGCGCCAGTCGGGGAAGGCGTGGGGCTACCTCCTGACGCTCGGTGGCTACGTGCTCTACTACCTGCTCAGCCGCGCCTTCGAGCAGATGGGCCAGAAGGGGCGGCTGCCGGTGGAGCTGGCGGGACAGCTCGCCAACGTCATCTTCATGCTGGTGGGCGCGGTGGCCATGTACCGCGTGAGCCGCTCGGGGACGGTCCGGTGAGGGGCACGCTCTTCGCGTACGTGCTGCGCACGTACCTGCGCTTCGCGCTCGGCATCCTCCTGGGGCTGGTGGTCATCTTCGTGGTGGTGGACTTCGTGGACCGCGCGAAGGCGTACACCGGGCCGGGCTGGGTGGAGGCCGCCGCGAAGCTGTATGGCTACAAGGCGCTGATGTCCGTGCAGCAGCTCGGGCCGGCGGCGCTGCTGCTGGCGGCGGGCACGGCGGTGTCCGCGCTGCGCAAGCAGGGCGAGGTGACGGCCATCCGGGCGCTGACGTTCGGCCCGGGGGCGCTCTACATCCCCATCCTCGTGTGCGCGCTGGGCGCGTGCGTGGGGCTGGTCGTCTTCGACGAGCTGGTGGCGACGCACGCGGGGCGGCGGGTGGATGAAATCACCACGCAGCGCTTCAACCGCGGCGGTGACTGGCGCATCTACTACACGCCGAAGCAGTGGTTCCGGCGCGGGGACCACATCTTCTTCCTGCGCTCCGGCAGCGCGCAGGAGGGCTTCCGGGACGTGTCCATCTTCACGGTGTCGAAGGAGTTCGAGCTGCTGCGGCGGCTGGACGCGGCGGAGATGCACTCCCTGGAGGGCACGCGCTGGCGGCTGTCGGGCGTGGTGGAGCGGCACTTCGCCGGCGAGGGGCGCACGACGGTGCGGCAACTGGAGTCGGCCGAGTACGAGCTGGGCGTGCCGGCCAACGTCTTCCGCATCCGTCCGGGACGGCCGGAGCAGCTGCGCGTGGCGGAGCTGCGGGAGCAGATTGACGCGCGCAAGGAAGTGGGGCTGGCGACGCGCCAGTACGAGCTCGCGCTGCACAACCGCTTCGCGTACCCCATGGCGGCGCTGCCGGCGGCCCTCCTGGGCGTGGGGCTGGCGCTGCGCTCGAGCCGGCGGGGGCACCTCACGGCGGCCATCATCGAGGGGCTGCTCACGGCGGTGGCCATGTGGGGGTTGATGGTGGTGTGCCGCACGCTGGTGCTCACCGAGCGGCTGTCGCCCTTCGTGGCCGCATGGACACCCACCTTCCTGCTGGTGCTGGTGGCGGGGGCGGTGTGGCTGAGGCGCGAGGGGTTGCTCCCTTCGCCGCGCCGCTGGCTGGCGGCGAGGTGACGAAGCCCTCTGTCGTGTGATTGTCAGGAAATTCGAGAGTGGGGTATAGGCCAGCGTGAGGATTCAGGGGCGCACAGGGCCGACGCAATCCACGGGTCCTCCCGTCAAGACCATGTCGACCTCTTCCTGGCGTGAGCCTCATGGGGCCTCGGCGCCACCTGATTCCCTTCCGGTGGCTTCCGCCTCCGAGTCCGGCACCGCTCCCAAGGAGCGCTCCGTGGAAGGGAGTCCGCGCTGGTCCTGGCCCCTGGCCGCGCTGGTGACGTGGGTCGTGGGGATTCAAATCTCCGAGGCCGTGGCGACGGTGGGGCTGGCCGGGTGCATGTTGACCGCGCTGTGGGCCGCCCGGCGGGCAGGCAGGCAGGCGTTCATGGCCGGGCTGCGGGAGTGGTGGCCGCTGGCGCTGCTGCTGGGCTGGGCGCTGCTGGCGCCGACGCTGGCGGGGCGGCCTCCGTCGGGCAGCGGCGTGGCGCGGCTGGTGGACTGGGTGGCGATACCGGCCGCCGTCTGGGCGCTGGGCGCGGTGGGGCCGCGCGGGGCGCGCGTGCTGCTGGGCGTGGCGGGCGGGGTGCTGGTGCTGTCGTCGTTGATTGCGGGCCTGCAGCACTTCGGCATCTGGCCGCAGCCGGAGACGCTCACCCCGCTGATGCCTTTCAAGGTGTCGCTGCTGCGCGTCTACGAGCCCATTCCCGGCGCGGAGGGGCGCTTCATGGGCGGCGGGCTGCTGTTCCACCGGCTGAAGTTCGCCCACGTCAGCGCGCTGGTCATCCTGGCGCTGCTGGCCTTCGGGCTGCGCGCCCGGGGCCGCCAGCGGGTGCTGGCGCTGAGCGCCGCGGTGGTGGGCCTCGGGGCCGTCCTCGTGTTTCCGTATGCGCGCGCCGCGAGCGCAGCGCTCGTGGCTTCGTGCGTGGCCGTCCTGGTGCTGGGCTCGCCGCGCCGGAAGCTGGCGCTGCTCTTGGGAGGGCTGCTGGCGGTGGGGGCGGTGGGCG
>NZ_JABBJJ010000351.1 GCF_012933655.1 Pyxidicoccus fallax
GGACGGCCCGCCTGGGACGCGCGCAGTCTGGAAACCTCATGAGCGAAAACTCCGAGAACCGCGACCCTCGTGAAGCCCCCCCGATGCCCATGGCCGCCCGCCCGGCGCCTCCGCCCGAAGCGGACGACGACGGGGGCGACGAGGGCGACGACGAGGGCCCCGACGACGGCGATGCCGCGGCGGGAGGCCCCGTCCAGGGAGGCGCTCCCGGGCAGCCCGGGCAGCCGGGCGGGCGCCGCCGCCGCCGCCGTCGCCGCCGCCGTGGCGCCCAGGTGCTCTTCACCCCCGAGGGCCAGGCCTACCGCATGACGGCGGGGCCGGACGGCCAGCAGGTGCAGGTGTTCCTCACGCCGCAGGAGCTGGAGCAGTACCGGCAGCGCCAGGCCCAGCAGCAGCAACAGCCGCAGCAGGGTGGCCAGCCGCAGCAGCACGGCCAGCAGCAGCAGCAGCACCATCACCACGGGCAGCACCGCCAGCAGCACGGCGGGCAGCAGCAGCGCGACGTCGCGGCGCAGGCCAACCTGGCGCCCGTGGAGGGCGTGCTGGACACGGAGGCCAAGGGCCCCAACGCCTTCCTGCGTCAGCTCAAGCGCAACCTCCTGGCGGCGCCGGACGACCCGGAGCTGCCGAAGAACCTGGTGCAGAAGCTGCGCCTGCGGCAGGGCCAGTACCTCACCGCCTTCGCGCAGATGCGCGGCAACAAGGGCGTCATCCAGAAGGTGGACACCGTGGACGGCCGCCCGCTGGACGGCGCGCCCCGGCTGCCCCACTTCGCGGACCTCACGTCCGTGGACCCCACCGAGCGGCTCAAGCTGGAGCACGGCCACAAGGAGATGGTGACGCGGGTGCTGGACCTCATTGCCCCCATCGGCAAGGGCCAGCGCGCGCTCATCGTCGCCCCGCCCAAGACGGGCAAGACCATCATGCTCCAGCGGATTGCCCAGGCCATCCTGAGCAACCACCCCGAGTGTCACGTCATGGTGGTGCTCATCGACGAGCGCCCCGAGGAAGTGACGGACATGCGCCGCAGCATCAAGGCGGAGGTGCTCGCGTCCAGCTCGGACCGGCCCACGGGGGACCACCTCAAGGTGGCCGAGCTCGCCCTGGAGCGCGCCCGCCGGCTGGTGGAGTCCGGCAAGGACGTGGTGATTCTGCTCGACTCCATCACCCGCCTCGCCCGCGCCTTCAACAAGGAGGTCGACAACTCCGGCCGCACCCTGTCCGGCGGCGTGGACAGCCGCGCCCTGGAGCGCCCCAAGCGCATCTTCGGCGCCGCCCGCGCGACGGAAGAGGCCGGCTCGCTGACCATCATCGGCACCGCCCTCATCGACACCGGCAGCCGCATGGACGAGGTCATCTTCGAGGAGTTCAAGGGCACCGGTAACTCGGAAGTCACGCTGGACCGGCTCCTCGCGGAAAAGCGTGTCTTCCCCGCCATCAACATCGCCCAGTCCGGCACGCGCAAGGAGGAGAAGCTCTTCACCCTGCGCGAGTACGAGAAGGTGAAGAAGCTGCGGCAGATGCTCTTCGCGGTGAAGCCGGTGGAGGCGATGGAGGCGCTCGTCAAGCGGCTGTCGCGCTACACGTACAACGACGAGTTCCTCGACGAGCTGTAGTCCTCCTATCGGGGGGTGGTGTGGCGGGCCCGGGTGTGCGTAAGGTGGCGGCATGATTCAGGGCTCGGGCCGCTGCCACTACCACCCGGAGCGCGCCGGCCTCGGCGTCTGCGTGGAGTGCCGGCGCGTCATCTGCCGGGAGTGCACCACGCAGTTCGAGGGCATCAACCGCTGCGCGGCCTGCCTGGACAAGCGCCTCAAGGCGCTGGAGGGCCCGGGCGAGCGGCGGGAGTGGACGGCGGGCAACGTGACGCTGGCGCTGATGGGGATGGCCCTCGTCTGGGGCGCCATCCTCCTGGTGGCCCAGGCGGCGGCGAGCTAGCGCGATGGCCGTCTCCGCGCTCGAGCTGCGCCCCCGGGGCGCGGTGGCCCTGATGGATGCGGCGCTGCGGCTGTGCTCGCGCAACGCCGGCGCGTGGGCCCTCACCCTGCCCGGCGGCGCGGCCGTCGTCGCCGCGGCGCTGTACCTGGTGGAAGCGGTGCGCCTGGGGCGGCCGCTGGCGCTGCCCGCGCTGGCGCTCACCCTGGCGTGGTTCCTGAGGGGGCTGTGCCAGGGCGCGGCCTGCCACCACGTGCAGGAAGTCCTGCTGGGCAAGGAGGCCGAGCCCTCCGCGTGGGCCTCGCTGAAGGCCGCGCTGGGCCGCGCGCCCGCCCTCTTCATCACGGTGGCGTACCTGTTCGTCTTCAACGTGCTGATGCTGGCGCTGACGCTGGGCATCGGCTTCTTCGTGCTGTCGGCGCAGGGCGTGGGCTACGCGGCGGTGATGCAGGGCAAAGGCAGCCCGCTGCGGCTGTATGGCCTGTGCTCGCGGCTCTTGGGCCCGGCGCGCGGCACCGCCACGGCGGTGCGCATCCTCATGGGCGTGCAGCTCCTGGGCTTCTTCAACCTGCACATCGGCCTCAACTTCCTGCTGATTCTCGGGCGGAAGCTGGTGGGCATCGACCTGACGTTCGCCGAGCGCTTCGCCTCGCTGGACAACCCGCAGTGGGTGCTGTTCCTGGCGCTCACCACCTTCGCCCTCTTCGAGCCGGTGCGCGCCGCCGCGGCCACGCTGCTGCTGGTGGACGGGCGCGTGCGGCAGGAGGGGTTGGATTTGCTGGCCGCCGTGCAGCAACTCCCCGCGCGCAACACGGGCCGGCCCCTCGCGGGTTCCCCGGGCTCCCCAGGCTCCAGGAGCGCCGCGGTGCTGGCGCTGGTGCTCGGCCTGGGGTTGCTGACGGCGGGCCCGGCCCACGCGCAGGCGGGGGACGTGAAGCCGCCCGTGGCCTCGGGCCGAGACGCCGCGACGCGGCTGGGCGCGGTGGCGGAGGCGTGCGAGGGCACCGGCCCCGCCGAGGACGCGCGCTACGAATCGCTGGCCGGGCTGGGCCCCGCCGAGGCCGGCAAGCTGGACCGGTGGGTGCGCACCGTGGAGCGCCAGGCGTGGGACGACGAGGACTGTGACTCGGCGCTGGCCACGCTGGAGCAGGGGCTCGCGCAGGTTCCGGGCACCCTCTCCGCCCAGGCGCGCGCGGATGCCCGGGCCGCCTCGGCGCGCGCGAAGGACATCCTCGCCCGGCCGGAGTTCGCGGTGGCGCCGCCCAAGGCGGAGAAGGAGGCCCCCGAGGAGTCCGTGCCCCCGGAGCCGCCGGGCTGGTGGCGACGGTTCATGGACTGGCTGGGCGAGTTCCTCAAGAAGCTCTTCGAGCGCTCCCCGGCGCCGCCTCCGCGAAACCAGCCCGAGCTGGTCACCGGCGGCGCGGTGGCCAACGTGCTGGTGGTGCTGCTGGTGACGCTGACGGTGGTGGTGCTGGGCGCGCTCCTCCTGAGGTACTTCGGCAAGAAGAAGGGCACGGGCGAGTCGGGGCTGGAGGTCTCGACGGTGCACGCCGCGACGCTGGCGGGAGACCCGGCCCACGCGCTGTCCCGCCCGCCCGAGGGCTGGGCGCACCTGGCCGACGAACTGGCCGCCCGGGGCGAGTACCGCGAGGCGGTGCGCAGCCTGTATCTCGCGCTGCTGTCCCGGCTGCACCGCGACGGCGCCATCCTCTACGACGTGACGCTGAGCAACTGGGACTACCTGCGCCAGTTCCGCGGCCGCTCGGAGTGGAAGGCCCCGTTTCGCGAGCTGACGCGGCGCTTCGACTTCGCGTGGTACGGCAACGTGCCGGTGGGCGCGGAGGGCTACCGCGAGTTCCGCGCCCTCACCGCGCCGCTGCTGGCCGCGCCCGCGCAACCGGAGGCCGCCGGTGCGTGACCGTTTCCCGCTGCTGGTGGTGGGCGGCCTGGTGCTCACCGTCGTGCTCGGCACCTTCCTCGTCCAGGGCGCGAAGCGCGGCGAGTTCGCCGACACGCTGTCCACCTTCCGCGCCCAGGAGGACGGCGCGCGCGCCCTCTTCCTGCTGGCCCAGGAGAGCGGCCTGCCCGTGGCCCGCCGCATGGCGGACCTGCGCATCCTCTCCGGCCCGGGGACGCAGGTGCTGCTCGCGGTGGAGGTGGAGGGCGCGTACGAGGAGGACCCGGACCAGACGCGACTGGCCGCCGAGCCCGACGCCGGCCTCGCCGACGAGGACGTGCCGCGCACCGGCTTCAACGCCTTCCGCGCCGCCGAGCTGGACGAGGAGGAGCACGAGAAGCTCCTGGAGCACGTGCGCGGCGGCGGCACGCTGGTGTACGTGCCGTGGGGCTCGCGGGAGAACCCGCTCCTGGACGCCCTGTCCGTGAAGCTCGTCAAGGCGGACACGAGCCTGCCCATGCGCACGCTGGTGCCGCCCCTGCCCTCGCCGTACACGCTGGGCGTGGAGCGGGTGGAGGCCAAGGTGCAGGCCTACCTCACGCTGCCCCCGGGCGCGGTGCCGGTGCTGGAGGATGACCGGCTGGGCGAGGTGGTGGCGGCGGTGGTGCCTCACGGCCTGGGCCGGGTGTTGGTGGTGGGCGCGCCGGAGCTGGCGATGAACCGGGCGCTGACGCGCGCGGACAATGCCCAGTTCTGGCTGAGCGCCCTGGCCGCGCTGGGCCCGGGCCCCTACGAGTTCGACGAGTTCCACCACGGCTTCACCGACGAGCGCTCGGTGGTGGACTTCGCGCGGCGCTACGGCCTGCACTTCGCGGTGGCGCAGCTGCTGCTCGGCGTGGTGCTGTGGTCCGTGTCGCTGCGGCGCTTCGGCCGCCCGCGCCCGCCGCCCGAGGCCGCCCGCGTGGGCGCCACCGACGCCCTCTTCGCCATGGGCCGCCTGTACCGCGAGGGCCGGCACCATGGCTTCGCCGCCAACCTCCTCACCCGGGGCCTCACGCAGGAGCTGGCCCTGCACGCGGGCCTGCCCCCGCACGCCCCCGCCCACACCGTGGCGGAGGGCTTGAGGGAGCGGGGCCGCGCGGACCTCGCCCAGGGACTCCAGGCCGTGGCCGCCCAGGCGGACACGGTGGGCAGCGACAAGGACCTCCAGCAGCTCGCCACCAGCGCGGCCGGGCTGCGGCAACGCCTCCACTCCGCCGGCACCGGCCGGCGCAACCCTCCCGGAACGACATGAGCGTCACCGACACCGCCCCTCCCTACGGCTCCCACGGCACCGCCGTGCGGGCGGCCCACGACATCCGCGAAGGCGTGCTCCACGAGGTCCGCAAGGCCGTGGTCGGCCAGGACGAGGCCCTGGAGCTGATGCTCTGCGGCCTCATCGCTGGCGGCCACGTGCTGCTGGAGGGCGTGCCCGGCGTGGCCAAGACGCTGATGGCCAAGGCCCTGGCGCGCAGCATCGGCGCGGACTTCAAGCGCATCCAGTTCACCCCGGACCTGATGCCCGCGGACATCCTCGGCACCAGCGTCTTCGACCTGAAGTCCCAGGCCTTCGTGCTGGTGAAGGGCCCCATCTTCACGGACCTCCTGCTGGCGGACGAAATCAACCGCGCCCCGGCCAAGACGCAGTCCGCGCTGCTGGAGGCCATGCAGGAGCGCGGCGTGTCGCTGGAGGGCCGCAACCTGACGCTGTCGCCGCTCTTCACGGTGTTCGCCACGCAGAACCCGGTGGAGTCCGAGGGCACCTATCCGCTTCCCGAGGCGCAGCTGGACCGCTTCCTGTTGAAGATTGAAGTGGGCTACCCGGCGCCGGACGAGGAGGACGCGATTCTGGCCTCGGTGCACCGGGGCTTCGACTCGGGCGACCTGACGCGCGCGGGCGTCAACGCGGCGGTGACGAAGGAGGGCCTGCTGGCGGCGCGCACGGCGCTCAACGAGGTGACGGTGGAGCCGCCGGTGCTGGGCTACATCCGCAAACTGGTGGCGGCCACGCGCACCTCCAGCCGCATCCGCCTGGGCGCGGGCCCTCGCGCGGGCGTGCACCTGCTGCTGGCGGCCAAGGCGCTGGCGGCGCTGCGCGGGCGCGGCTTCGTCACGCCGGACGACGTGCGCTTCCTGGCCGGGCCGGTGCTGAAGCACCGCCTGTTGCTGTCGCCGGACGCGGAGCTGGACGGGGCGACGCCGTCGGACGTGCTGCGCGAGGTGGTGCAGGGGGTGGAGGTTCCGCGTTGATTCCCACCGGGCGCCTCTGGGTGCTGCTGGCGCTGCTGGCGCTGCCGATGATGGCCGCGGGGTTCGTCCCGGCCATTGGCGGCGCCGTGCTGGCGCTGGACGTGCTGGCGCTGGCGCTGGCGGGGCTGGACGTCCTCGCCGCCCGGCGGGCGCGGCTGGAGGTGCGCAGGGAGCTGCCGCAGCGGCTCAACGTGGGCGTGCCCAACAAGGTGGAGGTGCGGCTGGTGCACCGGGGCTCGGGCACGGTGCGCGTGCGGGTGAAGGACGACGTCCCGGAGTCCTTCACCGCGACGCCGGACGAAGCGCCGCTGGAGTTGCCGCCGGACAGCGAGGCGCGCTGGGTGTACCGGGTGACGCCCGCGAAGCGGGGCCGCTTCGACTTCGGGGACGTGCACGTGCGGGTGCGCGGGCCGCTGGGGCTCGTCTTCCACGAGCGCGTGTTCCCCGCCGCCACGTCCATCGCCGTGTACCCGGACCTGCGCGGGGCCAGCCGGCTGCTGCTGTCCGGCGCGGCGTTGGATCTGGTCAACCTGGGCCTGCGGCAATTGCGGCGCGACGGGCGCGGCAGCGAGTTCGCGCGGCTGCGTGACTATGCCCAGGGCGACAGCGTGCGCGACGTGGACTGGAAGGCCACCGCGCGCCGCAGCCGGCCGGTGACGCGGGTGATGGAGTCCGAGCGCTCGCAGTCCATCCTCATCTGCGTGGACGCGGGGCGCTCCATGGCGGCGCAGGTGGACGGGCTCACCAAGCTGGACCATGCCGTCAACGCGGCCCTCTTCCTGGCCTTCGTGGCCGTGCGCAATGGAGACCGGGTGGGGCTGGCCGTGTTCGCGGACGGCGTGAAGACGTACCTGCCGCCAGCCGCCGGACGCGGGCAGTACCGGAAGATGGTGGACGCGCTCTACTCCACGACGCCGAGCCTCACGTACGTGGACTACCTGGCGCTCTTCAAGGAGCTGAACGTCCGCCTCACGCGGCGCAGCCTGCTGTGCGTCTTCACGGACTTCCTCGACGAGGAGCAGGCGTCGACGATGGTGGCCCCGCTGCACCGGCTGGCGCGGCGGCACGTGCCCCTGTGCCTGTCGGTGAAGGACACGGCGCTGCAGAAGCTGCTGCGCACGCAGCCGCCCGGGCCCGAGGAGGCCTTCCAGCAGGCGGTGGCCTCCGAGCTGCTCATGGACCGCGAGGGACTGAAGGCGCGGGTGAGTCAAGGCGGCGTGCAGATGATGGATGTGCAGCCGGATGAACTGAGCCTCGCGGCCGTCAACCGCTACCTGGACATCAAGGCGCGCGGCGTGCTGTAGCGGCACGTCCATGAGCCCTCTCTTCCAGGCCGCGGACCTCACCGCCGAGCACGTGCCCGACGCCGACGTGGAGCTGTTCCAGCCCCTGCTGGAGCACTGCGAGGACTTCTTCCTGCGCTGCTATGGCAGGCCGGCGAATCCCGACGAGGCGAAGGTGATGCTCACGGAGCGTCCGCCGACGGCGGGAGGCGGCCACCTGACGGCGCTGAGGGACTCGGGCGGGAAGTGGGTGGGCATCCTGGAGTCCGTGTTCGACTTCCCCGCTCCGGCGGAGTGGTACCTGGGGCTGATGCTGCTGGCGCCCGAGGTGCGCGGGCATGGGCGCGGCGAGGCCGTCATCCGGGCGTATGAGGCGTGGCTGCGCGGCCAGGGCGCGCGGCTGCTGCGGCTCGGTGTGGCGGAGCCGAACCCGGATGCGCTGCGCTTCTGGACGCGCATGGGCTTCCGCGAGGAACTGTGGGTGGGGCCCATCAAGCAGGGCGTGCTCGAGTACCGCGTGCTGCGGATGTCGAAGGCGCTGGTGTAGCTGGCCTACCGGACAGCGGGCTCCTGGAGCCACCCCACGAAGCGCGTGTCCGGCACGTTGCCTCGGACGCGGTGCAGCCCGCGCTTGAAGAAGGCGTAGACGCGGAAGAAGCGCTCCAGGCCGGCGCGCTCGGCGGCGCTCATCGGCCCCGCGCCGCACACCACCTTCGGGTCTCCCTTCCCCTCGTCGATGAAGCCGATGACGCCCACCACGGGCACGCGCAGCCGCTGCCCGCGCGGCAGCCGGTCACCCAGCACCACTGCGTCGAGCGGGTCGCCGTCATCGGACATGAGGCCCGGGATGCTGCCGTAGTTGTACGGGCACGGCAGCGGCGACACGAAGTCCACCGTCCCATCCGCGCGCCGCTTCACGAAGGAGAAGCGGGGGCACTCGATGAGGACCTCCGGCTCGGGAGGCAGCGGCGGCAGGTCAAGTCGTCCGGGCACGCCGGGGGTGTAGCACGCCCTGCCCGCCCCCGCCGGAGCCCGCCGCGCGCGGAATGGAGATTCCATTCCGGTCGGCCTCGCCGGCAGGCGGGCCTACCCCGCCGGACGCGGAATGGACGCTCCATTCCACGCGGGCCCGTGGCGTCAGCGGGTGGCGGAGGGCTCGGCGGCGCTCCTGTCGTTCTCCCGCGCCTCGCTCCCCGTTCGCAGCCAGTCCGACAGGAGGTACGCGTACACGCCCGCGCCCACGATGAGCGCGAAGGACACCTTGAACATCACCGACAGCTTCGGCGGGTGGATTTGCGACACCGTGCCCTCGATGAAGCCCGCCAGCACGAACAGGGCGAGCGTGCCGAACAGCAGCTTCACCGCCGTCACAGCCTCCTTCCGCAGGGCCTGTCCACGGGACAGCCCACCGGGAGCCACCATCCCACGCGCAATCACCAGCCCCGCCGCGCCCGCGATGCAGATGGCCGTTATCTCCGGAATGCCATGCGGAAGAATCCACGCCCAGAACCAGCCCGCCATGCCCTTCGCCGTGTACACCTGCGCCAGCGCGCCCAGGAACAGGCCGTTGACGAACAGCATCACCGCCGTGCCCAGCCCCATCGTGATTCCCAGCGCGAAGGCCAGGAACGCCACCTGGATGTTGTGCGTGAAGAGGAACGTGGAGAACTGCGCCTGCTGCCCCGCAGTCATCCCGTCCCCGGCCGCCTCGTCCGCGGCGCGCTTGATGGGGTCCAGGTCCAGGTGCTCCGTCGGCACGAGGTAGTGCGCCGCGTCCGGGTCCACCAGCATCCCCAGGTAGCCGAAGCCCACGCCCGCCAAGAGCAGCAGCAGGGAGGCCACGTACATGCGCCACTCGCGGCGCATCAGCGCGGGGAAGCCCCGGGCGACGAAGCCCCACACGTCCGCCAGCCTCGGCCGGCGCCCCGGGTACGTCAGCGCGTACGCCCGCCCCACCAGGTCGTTGAGATAGGCGCTCACGTCCGCCGAGCCGCTGCGCGCGCGCACCCACAGCAAGTCGCTGGAGACGGCCCGGTACAGCTTGCCCAGCGACCGGGCCTCCTCCAGGCTCAGGCCTCGCAGGCCGAGGGACTCGGACCGGTCCAGCAGCGACTCGAGCTGCTCCCAGCGCGGCCGACGCGACTCGATGAACTCCGCCATCTCCATGGCCCAACACTCTAGCCCAGCCGGGAGCCCCCCTCCCTGCCCTCGCAACCCGCCTTGTGGGAAAATCGGGCGCATGATGTGTCGGATGGCGGTCCTGGGGTGGGTGCTGTCGGTGCTGGCGGGGTGTGTCAGCCCACGCGCCTTGTGTCCCCTGGACGGAGGCAACCCCTGGGTGGAGGTGCGCAGCCCGCACTTCAGCGTTCGTACCAATCTGGACGCGGACACCGCCGAGGAGGCCGCGCGGGAGCTGGAGCTGCTGCGGCAGGGGCTGCTCCAGGCGTGGAGCGGCAGCTTCGACCCGCCGGGCACGGTGGAGGTCATCGTCCTGCGCAACCAGCGCGCCCTGGAGGAGTTCACCAACGTCCGCATCGAGGGCTTCTCCGCCGCCACCGCCGACGGCCCGATGCTGGTGCTGGCCGGCAACGCCTACGCGCTCAGCGAGGACCCGGCGGACCCCGGTACCCAGGCGCACGAGCTGACGCACTACCTCTCGGAGTTCGCGCTGGTGCGCCAGCCGCGCTGGCTGTCGGAGGGACTGGCGGCCTACCTGGAGTCCATCCGCCTGCGGCCGGAGAAGCAGCAGGTCATCCTCGGCGAGCTGCACCTGCCCTTCTACAACCACGTGCGCCGCAGCGGCTGGCGCACCCTGGAGGAGCTGTGGGAATGGGACGGCAAGGGGCTGCTCAGCACCGCCGAGTCGCGGCAGTACTACGCGTCCTCGTGGCTGTGGGTGCACTTCTTCATCAGCCGGCACGGTGAGCGCTTCGAGGACTTCCAGACGCGGCTCATGCGCGGCGAGGAGCCCCGCAGCGCGTGGGAGGAGTCCTTCCGCGGCGTGAAGGACCTGGCCGGGCAGCTCCACGGCTACGTGCACGGCGGCCCCCACGTCACCTACCCCGCCATCATCGCCCCGCTGCCGCCCATCACCAGCCCGCTGCGCACGCGCCCCCTGGAGGCCGCGGAGGTGCACGCCATCCGCGCCCAGCTCTTCCTGATGACGCCCGGGGCCGCGCCCCCGGAGGACCGGATGGAGAAGGCCGAGCGGGAGATGGCCCAGGCGCTGAAGGAGAACCCGAACAACGTCACCGCCAACCTGATGCGCATCCGCGCCGCGCTGGACCCGTTCCGCCGGCTGGAGCTCGCGCGGCGGCTGGTGGAGCAGCACCCGGCGAGCGGCCCGGCCTGGGACGCGCTGGCCCAGGCGCTGGACGCGGCGGGCAACACCTCCGAGGAGCAGGAGGCCGCGCGGCTGCGCGCGGTGGAGCTGCAGCCGGACAGCGTGAGCGCGCAGAACGGACTGGCGGGCTTCTACGCGCGCACCTCGCGGCCGGAGAAGGGCCTGGACGCGGCCCGCAGCGCCCTGTCGCTGGCCCCGGGCAACCCGGCGGTGCTCGACACCTGGTCCACCATCCTCTTCCAGCTCGGCCGCTGCAACGAAGCGCTCTCCGCGCAGCAGCTCGCGGCCGACATGCTCCACGAGAGCACGCCCGAGCGGCTGCGCCGGACGGTCCACGACACGCTGGCCCGCTACGAGGCCGTGTGCGGTGCCGCCGCCACGCCGGCCACCGCGCCCGCGGCGGCGCCCGCGGCGCACTGAAACACCTCCGCGGCCCCGAAACGGCGAAGCGCCGGAGGACCCTCGGGGGAGTCCTTCCGGCGCCTCTCGAGACAGCCGCGCGAAGAGCGCTCGCGGCCTACTTCAGCAGCTTCTCCAGCGGCTTCTTGTCGCTGGACTCCTTGCCCTTGGTCCAGTCGACCACGGGCGTCTGCCAGGCCATGCCCGTCTCGGTGGGCTCGGGGTCGAGCTTCTCGAACTCGAAGCCGTCACCGCCGAAGTAGAGGTACTCCACCGTGGCCACGGTGTACTCCTTCTTCGGGTCCAGGGCCTTGCCCTTGGCGTCCTTGAACTTGTCCTTCCCGGCGGCGGTGAAGCCGGCGATGAGGGCGTTGGGGTTGGCCAGCTGCTTGATCAGGTCCTCACCCTTGAGGTTCACCACGAGGAGCGTGTTCTCGAAGGGCATCACCGAGTAGATGCTGCCGCGGGTGATGGCGCCGGCCGGCAGGTCACCGCGGATGCCGCCCTTGTTGAGGATGGCGCCGTCGGTGGCGAGCACCTCGCGCACCGCGCCCGCGACCCACTTCGCCATCTGCGGCGAGGCCTGGGGAATACCGGCCTTGGTGAAGCCGATCTGCTGGCCCAGCACCTCGTCCAGCTGCGCCTTCCACTTGGCGACGAGCTGCGCCGTCTCCGCGTCCGGCGTGCCGCCCGACACCTCGACGACCTGGGTGTCGACCGAGGTCACCTTCTCGCCCGCGGGCTTCTTGGGGTCGAACTTGAGCTGCGCGCGCAGGTACTTGTTGAAGCCGCGGTCCAGCGACACGAAGGCGGTGTCACCCACCTTCGTCTCCACCGGCTGCGGGCAGCGGCCGCCGGCCACGAGGGCCAGCTTCCACTCGGCATGCTTGGCGACGACGGGCTGCAGGTCGCTGACGCACGCGTCGGCCACCACCACCACCACGTCCGCGCCGGCCTTGCGGGCCTCGGGGACGGCGAGGTTGAGCGCGTCCTCGTAGCCCGTCACTTCCAGGCCCTCGGCGCGGCCGGCCATGGCCGTGCGCACCGTCTTCTCCGAGGCGAGGCCCACCACGCCCACCTTCAGGCCGCGGCGCTCGTACACCTGGAACGGGGGCAGGGACAGGTCGCCGGCGAGCGACGGGTCCTTCACCTTGAGGTTGGCGGCGAGGAACGGGAAGCCGCCCGCGGAGCGGTTCTTGAGGAAGGCCTCCTTGCCGAAGGCCAGCTCGTGGTTGCCCATGGCGGAGGCGGCGAAGCCCATGCGGCCCATGACCTCGGCGGTGGGCGTGCCCAGGAAGAAGGACGAGATGGCCGGGCCGTTCCAGTGGTCACCGGTGGCGAGCGCCAGGGTGCCGGAGTCGGCGCAGGGGGCCTGGCCCTCCTTCACGGGACCGGGGCAGTGCTTCTCCTGGGACACCCAGTGGCCGAGGAGCTCCGCCGCGCCGCCCTTGCCCTCGGAGGGCAGCAGCTGGCCGAAGGCGCCGCCGGTGACGAGCAGCGTGACTTCGTTGGGGACGGCGGGGGCCGCGGGGGCC
>NZ_JABBJJ010000352.1 GCF_012933655.1 Pyxidicoccus fallax
GCGGTGGCCCCTCCTCCTCCGCCACGGGCCCGCGAGGAAGATGACTCCAACGCGCTGGACTCCCGCCAGCTGCTGCGCGTGCTCACCGCCGTGCGCAAGGGCGACTTCTCGCAGCGCATGCCCGTGGACAAGGTGGGCACCGCCGGCAAGGTGGCGGACACGCTCAACGAAATCATCGAGCTCAGCGAGCGCATGGCCCGCGAGTTCGAGCGCATCGGCACCGTCGTCGGCAAGGAAGGCCGCATCACCCAGCGCGGCAACGTGGTGGGCGCGGTGGGCTCCTGGGCGGACTGCGTCGATTCGGTGAACACGCTCGTCGCCGACCTGGTGCAGCCCACCACCGAAATGGGCCGCGTCATCGGCGCGGTGGCCAAGGGCGACCTGTCCCAGACGATGGCGCTGGAGGTGGACGGCCGTCCCCTCAAGGGCGAGTTCCTCCGCACCGCCCGGCTGGTGAACGGCATGGTGGAGCAGCTCGGCGCCTTCGCCTCCGAGGTGACGCGCGTGGCCCGCGAGGTGGGCACCGACGGAAAGCTCGGCGGTCAGGCCAAGGTGAAGGGCGTGGCAGGCACGTGGAAGGACCTCACGGACAACGTGAACTCCATGGCCTCCAACCTCACCGCCCAGGTGCGCAGCATCGCCGAGGTGACCACGGCCGTGGCCCGCGGCGACCTGTCCAAGAAAATCACCGTCGACGTGCGCGGCGAGATTCTGGAGCTGAAGAACACCATCAACACGATGGTGGATCAGCTCTCGTCGTTCGCCTCGGAAGTGACGCGCGTGGCGCGTGAAGTGGGTACGGAAGGCAAGCTGGGCGGACAGGCCGTCGTGAAGGGCGTGGGCGGTACGTGGAAGGACCTCACGGACAACGTGAACTCCATGGCCTCCAACCTCACGGCGCAGGTGCGCAACATCGCCGAAGTCACGACGGCGGTGGCCAACGGCGACCTGTCCAAGAAAATCACGGTGGACGCCAAGGGCGAGGTGCTGGAGCTGAAGAACACCATCAACACGATGGTGGACCAGCTCAACAGCTTCGCGTCCGAGGTGACCCGCGTCGCCCGTGAGGTGGGCACCGAGGGCAAGCTCGGTGGTCAGGCCATGGTGAAGGGCGTTGCCGGTACGTGGAAGGACCTCACCGACAACGTGAACAGCATGGCGTCCAACCTCACCTCGCAGGTGCGCAACATCGCCGAGGTGACCACCGCCGTGGCGAATGGCGACCTGTCCAAGAAGATCACCGTGGACGTGCGCGGTGAGATTCTGGAGCTGAAGAACACCATCAACACGATGGTGGACCAGCTGAACTCGTTCGCGTCGGAAGTGACTCGCGTCGCCCGCGAGGTGGGCACCGAAGGAAAGCTGGGCGGTCAGGCCGTCGTGCGCGGTGTCGGTGGTACGTGGAAGGACCTCACCGACAACGTGAACAGCATGGCGTCCAACCTCACGGCGCAGGTGCGCAACATCGCCGAGGTGACGACGGCGGTGGCCAACGGTGACCTCTCCAAGAAGATCACCGTGGACGTGAAGGGCGAGGTGCTGGAGCTGAAGAACACCATCAACACGATGGTGGACCAGCTCCGCGCGTTCGCCTCGGAGGTGACTCGCGTCGCCAAGGAAGTGGGCACCGACGGAAAGCTTGGTGGTCAGGCGGACGTGAAGGGCGTGGCCGGCGTGTGGAAGGACCTCACGGACAACGTGAACTCCATGGCGTCCAACCTCACCGCGCAGGTGCGCAACATCGCGGAGGTGACGACGGCCGTCGCGAACGGTGACCTGTCCAAGAAGATCACCGTGGACGTGCAGGGTGAAATCCTGGAGCTGAAGAACACCATCAACACGATGGTGGACCAGCTGTCGTCCTTCGCTTCCGAAGTGACTCGCGTGGCGCGCGAGGTGGGTACGGAAGGCAAGCTGGGTGGCCAGGCCGTCGTGAAAGGTGTCGCGGGTACGTGGAAGGACCTCACGGACAACGTGAACAGCATGGCCTCCAACCTCACGGCGCAGGTGCGCAACATCGCCGAGGTGACCACGGCCGTCGCGAAGGGCGACCTGTCGAAGAAGATCACGGTGGACGCCAAGGGCGAGGTGCTGGAGCTGAAGAACACCATCAACACGATGGTGGACCAGCTCTCCTCGTTCGCCTCCGAGGTGACCCGCGTCGCCAAGGAAGTGGGTACGGAAGGGAAGCTGGGCGGTCAGGCCATCGTGCGTGGCGTCGGTGGAACGTGGAAGGACCTCACCGACAACGTGAACAGCATGGCGTCCAACCTCACCTCGCAGGTGCGCAACATCGCCGAGGTGACGATGGCGGTGGCCCGCGGCGACCTGTCCAAGAAGATCACCGTGGATGTGCGCGGTGAGATTCTGGAGCTGAAGAACACCATCAACACGATGGTGGACCAGCTGAACTCGTTCGCCTCCGAGGTGACCCGCGTCGCCCGCGAGGTGGGTACCGAAGGAAAGCTCGGTGGTCAGGCCATCGTGCGCGGCGTCGGTGGAACGTGGAAGGACCTCACCGACAACGTGAACAGCATGGCGTCGAACCTCACGGCGCAGGTGCGCAACATCGCCGAGGTGACGACGGCGGTGGCGAACGGTGACCTGTCGAAGAAGATCACCGTGGACGTGCGCGGCGAAATCCTGGAGCTGAAGAACACCATCAACACGATGGTGGACCAGCTGAACTCGTTCGCCTCGGAGGTGACGCGCGTCGCCCGCGAGGTGGGCACCGAAGGAAAGCTGGGCGGTCAGGCCGTCGTGAAGGGCGTTGCCGGTACGTGGAAGGACCTCACCGACAACGTGAACTCGATGGCGTCCAACCTGACGTCGCAGGTGCGCAACATCGCGGAAGTCACCACGGCCGTGGCCCGCGGTGACCTGTCCAAGAAGATCACCGTGGACGTGCAGGGTGAGATTCTGGAGCTGAAGAACACCATCAACACGATGGTGGACCAGCTGTCGTCCTTCGCCTCCGAGGTGACGCGCGTCGCGCGCGAGGTGGGTACGGAAGGAAAGCTGGGCGGTCAGGCCGAGGTGAAGGGCGTCGCCGGTACGTGGAAGGACCTCACGGACAACGTGAACAGCATGGCCTCCAACCTCACCACCCAGGTGCGCGGCATCGCCAAGGTGGTGACGGCGGTGGCCAACGGCGACCTGAAGCGCAAGCTGGTGGTGGACGCGAAGGGCGAGATCGCCGAGCTGGCGGACACCATCAACGGCATGATTGACACGCTCGCGGTGTTCGCCGACCAGGTGACCACGGTGGCCCGCGAGGTGGGTATCGAAGGAAAGCTGGGCGGCCAGGCGCGCGTGCCCGGCACGGCCGGCATCTGGCGCGACCTCACGGACAACGTGAACCAGCTCGCCGCCAACCTCACCACGCAGGTGCGCGCCATCGCCGAGGTGGCCACCGCGGTGACGAAGGGTGACCTCACGCGGTTCATCACCGTGTCCGCTCAGGGCGAAGTGGCGGCCCTGAAGGACAACATCAACGAGATGATCCGCAACCTGAAGGACACCACGCGCAAGAACACGGAGCAGGACTGGCTCAAGACGAACCTGGCCAAGTTCACCCGCGTCCTCCAGGGTCAGCGCGACCTGCTCACGGTGTCCAAGGTCATCCTGTCCGAGCTGGCGCCGCTGGTCGACGCGCAGCACGGCGTCTTCTACATCTCCGAGCGCGCCGAGGGCGGGGACCAGGTCCTCAAGCTGCTGGCGTCGTACGCGTACCGCGAGCGCAAGGGCCTCTCCAACACCTTCAAGCTGGGCGAGGGCCTCGTGGGCCAGTGCGCCCTGGAGAAGGAGCCCATCCTCCTGTCGGACGTGCCGGACTCGTACATCCGCATCTCCTCCGGACTGGGCGAGGAGGTGCCGCGCAACATCGTCGTGCTGCCGGTGCTCTTCGAGGGTGAAATCAAGGCCGTCATCGAGCTGGCCTCGTTCCACCGCTTCAGCGAGGTGCACCTGGGCTTCCTGGAGCAGCTCACGGAGTCCATCGGCATCGTGCTCAACACGATTGCCGCCAACATGCGCACCGAGGCGCTGCTGAAGCAGTCCCAGGCGCTCACCGACGAGCTCCGCAAGCAGCAGGAGGAGCTCACGGAGACGAACAAGCGGCTGGAGCAGCAGGCCACGTCGCTCCAGCAGTCCGAGGAGCTGCTCAAGCGGCAGCAGGAGGAGCTGCGCCGCACCAACGAGGAGCTGCAGGAGAAGGCGAAGCTGCTCTCCGAGCAGAAGACGGAGGTGGAGCGCAAGAACGGCGAAGTCGAGCAGGCCAAGCGCGCCCTGGAAGAGAAGGCCGAGCAGCTCAGCCTGACGTCCAAGTACAAGTCCGAGTTCCTCGCCAACATGAGCCACGAGCTGCGCACGCCGCTCAACTCGCTGCTCATCCTCAGCCAGACGCTCAGCGACAACGTGGACGGCAACCTCACCACGCGGCAGGTGGAGTTCGCCAAGACGATTCACGCCTCCGGCGCGGACCTCTTGGAGCTCATCAACGACATCCTCGACCTGTCCAAGATCGAGTCCGGCACCATGGCCGTGGACGTGGGCCCGCTGCGCTTCAGCGACCTGCGCGAGTTCGTGGACCGCACCTTCCGGCAGGTGGCGGACAAGAAGGGGCTGGAGTTCGACATCACCCTGGGCAACGGGCTGCCGGGCGAATTGGAGACGGACGCCAAGCGCCTGCAGCAGGTGCTCAAGAACCTGCTGTCCAACGCCTTCAAGTTCACCGAGTCCGGCCAGGTGTCGCTGCAGATTGGCATGGCGAAGGCCGGGTGGTCCTCGGACCACCCGGTGCTGTCCGGCGCCCCGTCGGTGGTGGCCTTCACCGTGTCGGACACGGGCATCGGCATCCCGAAGGACAAGCATCAAATCATCTTCGAGGCCTTCCAGCAGGCGGACGGCTCCACCGCGCGCAAGTACGGTGGTACCGGCCTGGGCCTGTCCATCAGCCGCGAAATCGCGCGCCTGCTGGGCGGTGAAATCCGGCTGGAGAGCGAGGTGGGCAAGGGCAGCATCTTCACCCTGTACCTGCCGCTGGACTTCGTCGCGTCGGAGCGCCCGGCACAAGAGACGAGGACCCGCGAGCTGCCGCCTTCCCTGGCCGCGCTGCCGCCGCCGCACCTGGACGAGCCGAGCGTACCCGCGCTGGGGCGGATGGACATCGACGATGACCGCGCGTCCATCCAGCCGGGAGACCAGGTGCTGCTGGCGGTGACGCAGACGGTGGACCATGCGGCGCGGCTGCGCGCGGCGGCGCAGGGCACGGGCTTCAAGGTGCTCGTCTCCACGGAGGTGGAGGGGGCGCTGGACGCCGTGCGCAACGCGCGCCCGGTGGCCGTGGCCGTGGACCTGGACCTGCCGGAGATGGCCGGCTGGGTGGTGCTGGACCGGCTGAAGCACGACGCGGCCACCCGCGCCCTGCCGGTGTACACGGTGTCCGATGAGGACCACCGCGAGCGCTCGCTCAACCTGGGCGCCATCGGCCACCTCCAGGCCGCGGCGGACCCGGAGGCGGCGAAGGCCGCGCTGGAGTCGCTGAAGGACTTCGTCGAGCGCAAGGGCCGCGCCCTGCTCATCGTCGAGGACGACAACGTCCACCGGCAGACCCTGGTGGAGCTGCTGGGCAGCGAGGACATCCAGACGGTGGCGGTGGGCACCGCGGCGGACGCGCTGGGCGCCCTGGCCGAGCGCCGCTTCGACTGCATGGTGCTGGACCTGGGCCTGCCGGACATGGCCGGCACGGAGCTCATCCGCAAGGTGCGCGAGCTGCACGGCGCGGGCGGGCCGCCCATCATCGTCTACACGGGCCGCGAGCTGTCGCGCGCCCAGGAGACGGAGCTGCGCCGGGTGGCGGACGCCATCGTCGTCAAGGACGCGCAGAGCCCCGAGCGGCTCCTGGAGGAGACGAGCCTCTTCCTGCACCGCTCGCCCTCGCAGCTCACCGAGCCCAAGCGCCGCATGCTGGAGAAGGCGCGCGAGAGGGACCCGTTGCTCGTCGGCCGCAAGGTGCTGGTGGTGGACGACGACGTGCGCAACATCTTCGCCCTCAACACGGTGCTGGAGCGCTACGGCATGCGGGTGGCCTTCGCGGAGAGCGCGCGAGAGGGCCTGTCCCTGCTGGAGAAGGACGCCGAAATCGAGCTGGTGCTGATGGACGTGATGATGCCGGAGATGGACGGCTACCAGGCCATGCGCGCCATCCGCCGCATGGAGCGCGTCAGCCACCTGCCGATTCTCGCCCTCACCGCCAAGGCCATGAAGGGTGACCGCGAGAAGTGCCTGGAGGCGGGCGCGTCCGACTACATCACCAAGCCGGTGGACATCGAGAAGCTGCTCAGCCTGCTGCGCGTCTGGCTGCACGCCCCGCGCGGCGCGCAGGGCCGCGGCAACCGCACGGAGGTCTCCAGTTGAGCACCGGCGGTGCCAGCGCGGAGCTGGAGTCCATCGAGGTGGACCTGCTCCTGGAGGGCGTGGCCCGGCAGTGGGGCTTCGACCTGCGCAGCCATGCCCGGCCGCTGCTGCTCAGGCGGCTGCGGCGGCACCTGCGCGAGGAGCGGCTGGACACCTTCTCCGCGCTCCAGGCCCGCGTGCTGCATGACGGCGAGGCGCTGGAGGGGCTCTTGCGCACGCTGTCGTGCACGCCGACGTCGCTCTTCTCGGACCCGGCCTTCTTCCGGGACTTCCGGGCGCGGGTGGTGCCGGTGCTGCGCACGTGGCCGTCGGTGCGCGTGTGGCACGCCGGCTGCGGCACCGGCGAGGACACGTATGCGCTGGCCATCCTCCTGTTGGAGGAGGGGCTGTGGGGCCGGTGCCGGCTGTACGCGTCCGACTCCAGCGAGGGGCTGCTGGCGGACGCGCGCACCGGCGTGCTGCCGCTGCCCGGCGAGGAGGACGCGCGCCGGTACGTGGAGGCCGGCGGCAAGGGCGCGCTGACGGACTACTACACGCGCGACGGCAACTGGGCGCTGCTCCAGCCGAAGCTGCGCGACAGCATCTTCTTCACCCAGCACAACCTGGCCACGGACGGCTCCTTCAACGAGTTCCACGTCATCGTGTGCCGCGACACGCTGCTGACCTTCAACCGCACCCTGCACAACCGCGTGCACGGGCGCCTCTTCGAGAGCCTCGCGCGCTTCGGCTTCCTGTGCCTGGGGCGCAAGGAGTCCGTGGCGCGCACGCCGCACGCCTCGGCGTACGAAGAGCTGGAGGGCAGCGGCCGCATCTTCCGGAGGGTGACATGAGCCCCGTGGGTGTCCTGGTGGTGGGGGCGCCGCGCGCGGCCGCCGCGGACGTGGAGTCGCTCCTGACGCTGCTGCCGAGGGAATTGGCGGTGCCGGTGGTGGTGGCGCTGCACCGCGGGCCGCATGACGCGCTGGCCGCGCCGCTGGGGCGCCGCTGCGCGCTGCCGGTGGTGGAGCCGGACGACAAGGACGACCTGGTGCCCGGCCGCGTGTACCTGGCGCCCTACGGCTACCACCTGCTGGTGGACAAGGGCTGCGTGGCGCTGTCCGTGGAGCCGCCCGAGCACGGGCAGCGTCCCGGGCTCGACGCGCTCTTCGAGTCCGCCGCGGACAGCTACGGGCCTCGCGCCGCCGGGCTGCTCTTCACCGGGCACGAGGACGGCGTGGCGGGGCTGCACCGGCTCCAGGCGCGCGGCGGACGCGTGGCCGTGGTGGGCGAGGACTGGGAGGGCGGCGAGGGGCAGGAGGGTGAGGTGGAGCGGCTGTCGCCAGGAGGGCTGGGGGCCTGGCTGGCGCGCCTCGCCTGGGCACCGCGTGCCCGGGGCCTGCCGTGAGCGCGCCTCCTTCGCGCGAGCGCCCGCCGGCGGAGCCGGCCTCCATCCTGCTGGTGGATGACCAGCCCGAGGGGCTGCTGGCGCTGGAGGCCACCCTGGCGCCCCTGGGGCAGCGGCTGGTGCTGGCGAAGAGCGGCCGCGAGGCGCTGCGCCACCTGCTCACCCGCGACTTCGCCGTCATCCTGCTCGACGTCATCATGCCGGACATGGATGGGTTCGAGACGGCGCAGCTCATCCGCGAGCGGGAGCGCAGCCGCGACACGCCCATCGTCTTCCTCACCGCCCTGTCGCGCGGGCAGCTACCGGAGCTGCGCGCCTACGCGGTGGGCGCGGTGGACTACCTCCTCAAGCCCTACGAGCCGGAAATCCTCCGCTCCAAGGTGAGCGTCTTCGTGGAGCTGTTCCGCAAGACGGAGCTGGTGAAGCGCCAGGCGGAGGCCCTGCGCGAGGCGCAGCGGCGCGAGCACGAGCGCGAGCTGGGGGACGCCAACCGGCGCACCGAGGCCGAGCGCGGCCGGGTGCGCGAGGAGCTCCTGCGCCGGGAGATGGAGGCCCACCGCAACCAGCAGCGCTGGCTGGAGGCGGTGCTGGCCGCGCTGCCCACCCCGGTGGCCCTCGTGGAGCCGGGCAGCGGGCGCACCCTGGTGGCCAACCGGGCCGCGCAGGGGCTGGCGGGCGGGTGTCTGGCGTACCGCGAGGCCCGCGCGCTCCACCCGGAGGCCGTCTTCCGGGGCGCGGACGGACAGCCCCTGCCGGACGCGGCCCTGCCGCTGATGCGGGCGGCCCGGGGCGAGTCGCTCCTGGGTGTCACCGTGGAGTGGGAGGTGAATGGTCAGCGCGGGGTGGCGCTCGCGTACAGCGAGCTGCTGCCGCGCATGCACGGCCGCCCGGAGACGGTGCTGCTCGCGCTGCTGGACGTCACGGGCCTGCGCGCCGCCGGGAAGCCGCTGGACGTCGGGCCCCTCTCCCGACTCGCGGAGGGACTGAGGAACCTGCCGCCCCCCGACGCCGCCACTCCACCCGCCCGGCCGCTCACGGAGGGCTCCCCACCCGAGGAGGACTCCGACCGGGCAGCCATGACCCAGCCTCCCGAGCGCTGAACACAGCGCGTCAGTAAATCATTGACGCCCCAATAAACATGGGCAAGGTGGGCGTGTGAGCGATGCCGGACTTCCCTCGCGGGTCCAGCGCTTCATCACGACGCACATCGACTCCCTGGAGAAGCTGGAGGTGCTCCTCCTGCTTCGGGCCCGAACGGAGAGGGAGTGGACGGCGGCGGCGGTGAGCCAGGAGCTGCGAATCACAGAATCGTCCGCGGCCGCGAGGCTGATGGACCTGACCGCCCGCCGGCTGCTGGTGGACAACGGGGCCAATCCGCCCGCATATCGCTACAGTCCCGCGGACTCGGAGGACGTGCAGGCGGTGACGGAGCTGGCGGCGGTGTACGGAACGAAGCGGGTGAGCGTCATCTCCTTCATCTTCTCGCGGCCCCTGGACAAGGTCCGGGGCTTCGCGGAGGCGTTCGTGTTCAAGAAGGACAAGGACGGCGGCCATGGTTGAAGCGGTCTACATCCTCTGTGCCTTGACCAGCGTGACGTGCGCGGTGCTCCTCTTGCGCGCCTGGAAGCGCACCCAGTCCCGGCTGCTGCTGTGGAGCGGCCTGTGCTTCGCGGTGCTGGCGCTCAACAACATCCTGCTCTTCATCGACCTGGTGCTGCTGCCCACCTCGGTGGACCTGTACCTGCCGCGCCTCATCACCGGGCTGGCCAGCGCGGTCATCCTGCTCTACGGCCTCATCTGGGACGCGTCCTGAGGGTGCACGCATGATCAACCCCCTGATCAACGGCGCGGCGGCGATGGCATGGCTGGCGTGCGCGATGTTCTTCCTGCGCTTCTGGAAGCAGTCGCGCGACCGGCTCTTCGGCTTCTTCGCGCTCACCTTCACGCTGCTGGCCGGCAATGCCGTGGCCGGCGGGCTGCTCGACGTGGACGACGAGCGGCGCCACTACATCTACGTGGTCCGCCTCTTCGCCTTCCTCCTCATCATCTACGCCATCTGGGACAAGAACCGCGCCGGCCGCCGCGCCAGCGGTGGGTAGCCCTCGCCACGCGGCCGTCAGCCGGTCCTCGCGGAATCGTCACCTTTGTTTCCGTGAATTCGTGAAATACGCTCTCTCCAGACTTCCCTGGAGGAGCATGGATGCGTCTGGACCGTCGTAACTTCCTTCGACTCTCCGCGCTGGGTGGCGGCGCACTGGCGTTGGGCCCGGGCTTCTGGAAGGAGGCCTATGCCGCGCCGGCCCAGCCGGGGCCGAGCCCGTACGGGGCGATGTCCGGCTCGCCGGACGCCAACGGGGTGCGGCTGCCAGCGGGCTTCACGTCGCGCATCATCGCCCGCTCGGGGCGGGTGGTGGGGACGACGGGCTACACGTGGCACTCGGCGCCGGACGGCGGGGCGTGCTTCGCGCTGTCCACGGGCGGCTGGGTGTACACGTCCAACAGCGAGCTGTCCTCCGGCGGCGGGGCGAGCGCGGTGCGCTTCGACGGAGGCGGGGCCATTGTCGGCGCGTACCGCATCCTCTCCAACACGCGGAGCAATTGCGCGGGCGGGCCCACGCCGTGGGGCACGTGGCTGTCGTGCGAGGAGTACAGCGGCGGGCGCGTGTGGGAGTGCGACCCGACGAAGGCCTCGCAGGGCGTGGTGCGCGGCGCGCTGGGCACCTTCGCGCACGAGGCGGTGGCGGTGGACCCGGACGGCCAGCGGCTGTACCTCACCGAGGACACCACCAGCGGGCGCTTCTACCGCTTCACGCCGTCCGCGTGGCCGTCGCTGGCGGCGGGCACGCTGCAGGCGGCGAAGGTGACGGGAGACCCGCTGGCGGGCACGGCCACGCTGAGCTGGGTGAACTGCTCGGCGTCCAGCCCGGCGTCCTCGCAGTCCTCGGTGGCGTCGCAGACGACGGTGTTCAGCGGCGGCGAGGGCTGCTGGTACGACAGCGGCGTCGTCTACTTCACCACCAAGGGTGACAACCGCGTGTGGGCGCACACGCCGGCCACGGGGAAGCTGGAGGTCATCTACGACGACAACCTCTACTCGGGCTCGCCGCTGACGGGCGTGGACAACGTCACGGTGTCGCGCTCGGGGGATTTGTTCGTCGCCGAGGACGGCGGCAACATGGAAATCTGCATCATCACCCCGGGGCCCAACCGGGTGGTGTCGCCCTTCATCAAGCTGGAGGGGCACTCCGCGTCCGAAATCTGCGGGCCGGCCTTCAGCCCGGACGGGCGGCGGCTGTACTTCAGCTCGCAGCGCGGCACCTCCGGCCTGTCGAGCGGCGGCATCACCTTCGAGGTGAGCGGCCCGTTCCGGTGAGCGGCTGTCCGGGGCGCCGCGGCCCGCACCGCGCGGCGCTCGGGCGTCTTCCGGGAACGCTTCGCGGGGGCAGCGGTGGAGGCCGTGGCGAGCGCCAGGCGGCGCTCCGCCGTCGCCCCGGAAACGGTGCGCTCCCTCGCCCGGCGGGCGGCGGGGCGCGCATTGCACGGTGCAGCGCGGGCGGGGCGTGAGGTCGCTTGACGGTGGCCGGGGCTCCCGGGAGAACCGGGGGCCTATGGCCGCTTCCGCGCTTCCCCGCTTCTCGCCGCGTCGCGCCCTGGGGCGCACCGGCTTCACCGCCACGGCGGTGGGCATCGGCGACATCGCCGACCGCTCCACGCCCCACGAGACACTCGTCACCACGCTGCGCCGCGCGCTGGACGCCGGGCTCAACGTCATCGACACCGCGCCCAACTACGAGGAGGGCCTGAGTGAGAAGACGGTGGGCGAGGCCCTGCGCGGCCGGCGTGGGGACGTCTTCCTCATCGACAAGGTGGACGAGCTCGACGCGCCGGTGGCGCCGCAGGTGGAGGGCAGCCTGCGCCGGCTGAAGCAGGACGCGGTGGACCTGTTCGTGTTCCACGCCGTCTCGGAGCCCGCGGTGTGGGAGCGGCTGGCCGCGCCCGGCGGCGGCATGGAGCAATTGGGCCGCTGCGTGCACGAGGGCAAGGCGCGCTTCCGGGGCATCTCCAGCCACCACCCGGACGTGCTGCGCGCGGCGCTGCGCTCCGGGCTGTGCGACGTGGTGATGTTCCCCCTGGGCCCCTTCGTGGACGCGCGCTACGTGCTGGACGTGCTGCCGCTGGCGCGCTCGCTGGGCGTGGGCGTGGTGTCCTTCAAGACGTTCGGCGCGGGCAAGCTCCTGGGCGACACGGAGGGCTACGGCCGCCCGCTACAGGCCCGGCCGCGCGGCAAGGTGGGCTCCGGCGGCAAGGAGGACCGGGGCGCGCCCTCGCTGCCGCACCTGAGCGTGGAGACGTGCGTGCGCTACACGCTCACGCTGGACCCGGACGTCATGCTGATGGGCATGAGCCACCCCAACGAGCAGGACGCGGCGCTGCGCGCGGCCGCCGCCTTCCAGCCGCTGTCCACCGAGGAGATGGCCCGCGTGCGCGAGCGGGCGCGGGAGGCCATCCAGGGCAAGGGGGCCGTGTGGTGGGACCCGCCCGCCGCGGCGACGGGCGCGGGGTAGACACGGCCCCATCGGACCGCCGCGCGCGGAGAGCCTCCGTGTGGGAAGGCCTGTCCGCGGCGATGGGCGCGGGGCAGACGGCCCGGTCGGGCCGCCGCGCGCGGAAAGCCCCGCGTGGGAAGGCCCGTCCGCGGCGACGGGCGCGGGGTAGACACGGCCCCGTCGGACCGCCGCGCGCGGAGAGCCTCCGCGTGGGAAGGCCTGTCCGCCGCGACGGGCGCGGAGCAGACGGCCCCGTCGGACCGCCGCGCGCGGAGGGCCTCCCGCGTGGGAGGGCCCGCCGGCCTGGAGCGGGTGGGGCCGGGG
>NZ_JABBJJ010000353.1 GCF_012933655.1 Pyxidicoccus fallax
GGACGTGGGCGGGGGCTGCGGGGCTGCGGGCTGGAAAGCCGGTGTCGGCGCCGGAGCGGGCGCGCGGCGCGCGAGCAGGTCCGGGTCCTCCGGATCCAACACTTCAATCTGCGTCCAGACGGCGTCGGCCTCGGTGAGCCGGCCGCGCTCCTGGTGGATCTTCGCCAGCTCCTTGTAGACGGACACCGTCTTGGAGGTCTGCCCCAGCCCCTGGAACGCCTGGGCCAGGAGCGTGAGCGTCTCCACGTCGCGGCCGTCCGCCTTGAAGCACACCTGCAGCTTCGCCAGCGCGCGCTTCTGGTCGCCGCGCTGCAGGTACGAGACGGCCAGCTCCTTGGCGAGCGGGATGTTCTCCGGCTCCAGCGAGGACAGGCGCTCGGCCACCCGCAGCCAGTCATCCGCGCGGGCGTTGCGCTTGAGGTACTCGGCGGCCCGCTTGAACTCCTGCGCCGCCTCGCGCGACATGCCCTCGCGCGCGTACAGCTCCGCCAGCTTGATCTTCGACGCCACGTTCTCCGGGTCGAGATCCACCATCTTCTTCAAGGTATCGAGGGACGCCTTCGTGTCCCCGGCCTTGTCGTAGTGGTTGGCGACAATCTGGAAGTAGGCCATCGCCTCGGACATGAGTCCGAGCTGCTGGTGCAACTCCGCCAGCTTGAGGTTCACCTCGAGCAGGTTCGGGTTGAGCTTGAGGACCTGCTTGTAGAGGGCAACGGCCTTGAGGAAGAAGCCGTCGGAGGAGTAGCTCTCCGCGACCTTGGTGAAGAAGTGCGCCGCCTGCGCGTTGTCGTTCTTCTTCTGGTACAGCTCCCCCATCTTCTGGAGCACCCGGATGTCCTTCGGGTCGACCTCCAGGACCTTCTGGTACTCCTTGATGGCCTTGTCGTAAGCGCCCTTCGCGACGAGCTTCGCGGCGGCTTCGATGATCTTGTTCTTGTCCATCGAGCGGTGGGCTTCCGGCAGGCCGAAACCCCTTGAACTTCGCGGGTTTCCATCCTCAGTGGTGGGGAGTGTCGGAGGCTAACGGAAAGCTCCGACGCGGGTCAAGAAACAGCCCGGCTCCCCCCGGTGCCAGATCACCTGCTCGCGTGCCCCCTGCTCGGGCAGGAGACACGGTAGGTGGACATGCGCTACAGCGGACTACGGCGTCTCTTCGACGGCCTTCTTCAGCCGGCGGTGTCCCGTCTCGCTCGCCAGCAGGCGCTCGACGAAGCGGGTGTCGTACTGGCCTTCCTGGAAGGACTCCTCCGCCAGTGCGGCCCGGTGGAACGGGATGTTGGTGCGGATGCCCTCCACGACGTACTCGCCCAGGGCCCGCTGCATGCGGCGGATGGCCGTCTCGCGGTCCTCCGCGTAGACGATGAGCTTGGCCAGGAGGCTGTCGTAGTACGGCAGCACCGTGTAGTTCTCGTAGGCCGCCGAGTCCACGCGCACGCCGTAGCCGCCCGGCACGCTGTAGCCCGTAATCTTGCCCGGCCACGGCGCGAAGGTGATGGGGTCCTCGGCGTTGACGCGGCACTCGATGGCGTGCCCGCGAATCTGGATGTCCTCCTGCTTGAAGCGCAGGGGGTGGCCGTAGGCCATGCGGATCTGCTCACGGACCAGGTCGATGCCGGTGACGAGCTCCGTCACCGGGTGCTCCACCTGGATGCGCGTGTTCATCTCCATGAAGTAGAACTCGCCGCGCTCGTCGAGCAGGTACTCGATGGTGCCCACGTTGTTGTAGGCGAGCTTCTTCATCGCCGCGACGGACACCTCGCCCATGCGCTGGCGCAATTCCGGCGTGAGCGCGGGGGACGGGCTCTCCTCGATGAGCTTCTGGTGCCGGCGCTGCACCGAGCACTCGCGCTCGTTGAGGTGGATGATGTTGCCGTGCTCGTCCGCGGCAATCTGGATTTCGATGTGGCGCGGCTTCTCCACGTACCGCTCGATGTAGAGGTCGCCGTTGGCGAACGAGGCGATGGCCTCCGCCTGCGCGGTGGAGAACGCCTGGGCCAGCGCGCTCGGCTCGCGGACGATCTTCATCCCCTTGCCGCCGCCGCCGGCGGCCGCCTTGAGGATGACGGGGAAGCCAATCTCCCGGGCGAAGGCCTCCGCCTCGCGCGGGTCCTTCACCGTGCCCGGGCTGCCGGGCAGAAGCGGCAGCCCCGCCTCGCGCGCCGCCTGCCGCGCCCGCACCTTGTTGCCCATCAGCCGCAGCATCTCCGGCCGCGGGCCGATGAAGCGGATCTTGCAGTTCTCGCACACCTCCGCGAACTCGGCGTTCTCCGACAGGAAGCCGTAGCCCGGGTGGATGGCGTCCGCGCGGGTGATTTCCGCGGCGGACAACAGCTGCGGGATGTTGAGGTAGCTCTCCTTGGACGCCGGCGGGCCGATGCACACCGCCTCGTCGGCGAAGCGCACGTGCAGCGCGTTGGCGTCCGCCGTCGAGTGCACCGCCACCGTGGCGATGCCCAGCTCGCGGCAGGCGCGGATGACCCGCAGGGCAATCTCCCCGCGGTTGGCAATCAGCACCTTCTTGAACACGGGGGCGTCTCCGTCAGGCCATCTCGGGCAGCGCCCCACCCGCGCACCACGCGGGCGGGGCAGCGGACCCTCAGGCCGGCTCGATGCGGAACAGCGCCTGGCCGAACTCCACCGGGCGGCCGTTCTCCACGAGAATCTCCGCCACGCGGCCGGAGACCTCGGACTCGATTTCGTTCATCAACTTCATCGCTTCGATGATGCAGAGCACCTGGCCCTTCTTCACCACCGTGCCCACGTCCACGAACGGGGGCTGGTCGGGCGCCGGCGTCCGGTAGAACGTGCCCACGAAGGGGCTCGTCACCTGGTGGCCCGGCTTCTCCGCGGCGGGCGCGGGAGCGGCGGCCGCCGCGGCCGGAGCCGGAGCGGGCGTCGCCACGCGAGGCGCGGCGGGGGCGGTGTACTCCACCGCCGGGCTGGCCTGCACCGCGGCCGGCGCGGCGTGGTGGACGATGGTGGTCTCCGGGCCGTGGCCGCGGCGGATGAAGAGCTTCTCCTCCCCGCGCTTCCACACCAGCCTCGTCACGTCCGAGGCCTCCAGGATCTCCACGATCTGCCGCAGGGCGTCCACGTCCAGGGACGTGTTGCCCGCATCGCGCGCGCCACCGGAGGCGGCCTGCGTGCCCACGGGCTCGGCCGCCCGGGTCGACTTGCGCTTCGTTGCCATGTCTCGCGTCCCCTCCGTCCGAAGTCGCCGTGCGCGGCGGGCTAGCCGCCGGTGGCCACGCGCGTCAGGTACTTGCCGTCACGCGTATCAATCTTGAGCACATCGCCCTCGTTGATGAAGAGCGGCACGCTGACGGTGTAGCCCGTCTCCAGCTTGGCGGGCTTGAGCGCGCCAGACACCGTGTCGCCCCGCACGCCCGGGTCACATTCGGTGACCTTCAGGTCCACCGAGTTGGGCAGGTTCACGGCGATGGCCTTGCCGTTCCAGAAGACCACCGAGACGGTGATGTTCTCCTTCAGGAAGTTCTTCGCCTCTCCGAGCACCTTCTCACCGAGGAAGGTCTGCTCGTAGTTGCGGGTATCCATGAAGTAGTAGTCCTCGCCCTGGACATACAGGAACTGCATGTCCTTCTCCTCGATGTCCGGGACCCCCACCTTGTCGCCGGACTTGAGGGTGGGCTCCAGGACGCGCCCCGACAGGAGGCTGCGAATCTTCGTGCGCACGAAGGCGGAGCCCTTGCCGGGCTTCACGTGCTGGAAGTACTCGATGACGAACGGCTCACCGTCGATTTCGATCTTCAGACCATTGCGGAACTCGGACGTGTCGACAAACCCGGCCATGGGGACCCGCTCCTTCACACTCGAAGCTACGAAAGCTTGAAAAGTCGGGGGTGTGTAGCCCATGCCCCCCTTGCAAGGGAAGGGGAAAGGAGCGCCGGGTTGCGTCGTCCGGGTGCCTGCCGTCCAGGGCGAACGGCTAGAGTTCGGCGCGCACCTTGGGGGCCGTCACGCGCAGGACATAACGGCCCTTGCCGTAGTTGCCGTCCGCGCGCAGGGCGAGCACCAGGAAATATTCCGGCGACACCAGCCGCATCACGGTCAGCACCTTCTCGCTGTTGACGCTCACCTCGCTCACCGCGCCCGTCTTGAGCACTTCCGCCGCGTTGCGCAGCTGGGTGAGCAGGTTGGCGTATTCCACCCAGGCCCCGCCCAGGTCCAGCTCGGACGCCTCCTCCCGTTGGAAGGTCTCCACGGAGATGCCGTCGAAGCCCATCACGCTGCAGGCGAGGGCTCCGTCGACCTGGTTGACCACCGACTCGAGGTGCGTGCGGAAGGACATGGGCTCAGGGTTCCAGGGAAGGGGCCTTCAAGGAGCGGGCGCGGAGGCGGGCCTGCAGGTGACGGCGTAGTTGTCCTGCCCGCCGGGCTGACCGCAGGGGCCGCCGGTGGTGGGGTCGGGCTCCTGGCCCGCATCACACGTGTTCAGGTTGAACACGTAGATGGGAAAGGTGAGCCCGTTGGACTCCACCCGGGCGCCAGCGCCCGTCTTGCCCACCACCCTCACGGTGACGTCGAGCTGGACGGGCTCCGTCCCCGCCTCGCGCTGCAGCGTCTGAGCGGCCTCGGGGCCGATGAGGTCCACGAACAGCTGGGCGCCCGCGTTCTGGAAGGTGCCCCCGCCCACGGAGGCGAAGTAGGAGTACGAGTCGTCGTCGATGCTGAACTCCCCGTCCGGCTGGTCGTAGCTCAGCTCCACGTCCGAGATGTAGATGATGTTCTCGTTCGGGGAGTTCAACGGGAGTTCGGAGACCTCGATCTCGGTGAACGCCAGGGTGGACGAGACGTTCAGCCCCAGCATGTAGCCCGCGCCGGCGGCGACGTTGAGGAGGCCCGTGGCGAGCTCGGTCGTGCCCGTGGCGCCGCCCGCCGTGCAGGTGGCGGAGGGGGTGAACTTGCTGGTGATCTGCAGGCCCGCCGGAGCATCGGCACAGGCGGACAGGGCGAGCGCCAGCGGCACGAGAAGGGAGTAGTTCTTCATGGTGACCTCTACAGGCTCTGCGCGATGGTCTGCCGGTTGAGGATGCGAGGCGTGATGAAGATGAGCAGCTCCTGCCGATCATCGCGCTCCGTGTGGTTCTTGAAGAGCAGGCCCAGCACCGGGATGTTCGCCAGGAACGGCACCCGGGAGGTGGCGGTGCTGCCGCGGCGCACGTAGATGCCGCCGATGACGGTGGTATCGCCGTCCTTCACGAGCACCTGGGTGTTGGCCTCCTTGCGCTGGATGGACGGCTGGCCGTTGGCGCCGGTGCTGCCGGGGTCCGGCTGGTTGTTGGCGGCGTTGATGGACATCAGGATGCTGCCGTCCTGGGTGATGTGCGGCGTCACCTCGAGCGACAGGCGGGCCTCGATGAAGGTGGTGTTCACGCCCTGCGCGGACGTCTGGCTGAAGGGAATGGACACGCCCTGGCTGATGCGGGCGGTGTTGTTGTCCAGCGTCGTCACCTTGGGCGCGGAGATGGTCTTCACCGTGCCCTCGTTCTCCGCCGCGGACAGCCGCAGGTTGAGCTGCAGCGCGCCGCCGGCCGACCCGAAGGTGAAGCCCAGCGCGCCACCGACACCCTCACCCACCGAGGCCGGCAGGTTGACCGCGAAGTTCGGGTTCTCCGGCAGGCCGAACGCGCCGCCACCGGCGCCGCCGGTGACACCCACGGTCTGCGGGAAGATGAGACCGGTGGGGTTGCCGGTGGCGGAGCCCGCCCGGGCCTGACCACCCCACTGCACGCCGAGCTGCCGGGTGAAGGTCGTGTTCGCCTCCACGATGCGGCTCTCGATGAGCACCTGCGGCGTCTGCGTGTCCAGGCTGCGCACCAGCGCGCGCGCCTTCTCCGTGTTGGCGCGCACGTCCTTGACGATGAGCACGTTGGTGCGCTGGTCCACGGTGACGGAGCCGCGGTCGCTCAGCACGTCCTTCACCCGCGCCGACATGTCCGCGGCCACCGCGTAGTTGACGGGGATGAGGTTGACCAGCAGCTCCTCCTGCTGCTGCTGCGACTTCTTGCGCTCCGAGCGCAGGCGCGCCTCCTCCTCCAGCGTCTTCAGCGGGGCGATGCGGATGATGTTGCCGAACTCCTCCTTGCCCAGCTGCTTCGTGCGCAGGATGAGGTCCAGCGCCTGGTCCCAGGGCACGTTGCGCAGGCGGATGGTGACGCGGCCACCCACGTCGTCCGCCACCACGATGTTGCGCTTGGAAATCTCCGCGATGACGCGCAGCAGGTTCTGGATGTCGATGTCCTTGAACTCGAAGGAGACGCGCTTGCCGCGGTAGCGGGCCTGCTGCGGCGCGCCCTCGGCGGCGTAGGCCGGCGCCTCGGCGGTGAAGCCCGCGGTGCGCTGGGCCACGGCCACCTGGTCCGTCTTCACGCCCTGCACGTCCAGGCGCCAGGACAGCGTGTTGCCGTTCTGCGACACCTTCTCCTCGATGGCGCCGTCGGCGGCCACCACCACGCGCACCTTGCGGCCCTCACCCGGCACGCTGAAGGCGCTGATCATCTTCACCGGCGTCTCCAGCGCGCTGGTGTCCAGGCTGCGCTCGAGCTTCTTGAGCAGGCGCGCATTGTCCAGCGTGAGCACCGCGCTGCGCGGGTCCGGACGGTCCACCTTCCAGGCCGCCGTGCCGGACAGCTTCATCACCACGCGGCCACCCGCCTCGCTCTCCTCGAAGGTCAGGTCCTTCACCTCCACCGTGGACGCCGTCGCGGGCGCCGCGGGCGTGGGCTCGGGCACCGAGCGCAGGGGCTGCACCTCGGACACCGAGGCCACCACCTCCGTGGGCTCCGGCGCGGGCGCGGCCTTGCGAGCCACCGCGCCGCCCAGCACCACCTCCAGGCCGCGAGCGGCCCGGTCCACGCGGTAGGCCGGCATCTGGCCACGCACGTCCAGCACCAGGCGCACCTTGTCCGAGTGGGCGCCCACGCGCACCTCCTTCAGGGCGCCGTGGCTGACGCGCGGCGCGCGCGCCGACAGGCCCACGCCGTACAGGTCCACCGCGAGCCGCGGCGGGTCCGCCAGCTCCAGCACCTCGTAGCGGGCGATGTCGCCGTCCGCGCGGATGCGCAGCGTGTCGTCGGCGAAGGCCAGGCCGGTGATGCGGCGGGCCGGCTGCGCCACCTCGCGCTCGTCGGCCTCGGCGGCCACCACGTTCTCCGGCAGGGCCGGCTTCGCGGCGGGCGCCGGGGTCGGCTCGGCGGCCTTCGGGGCCTCGGCCACCACCGGGGCGGGCGCGGCCTTCACGGCGGCGGGAGCCGCCACGGGCGCGGCCACCACCGCGGGCGCCTTGACGGCCTCGGGCTCGGCGCGCTTCGCCTCCGCGGGCGCGGCCGGCGCCGCGGCGGCACCGTCCACCGAGATGACCACGCGGTTGCCGTCCGCGCGGACGTCGTACTGGGACGCCTTGTCCAACGCCAGCAGCACCCGGCCGACGCTGGCGCGCTCGTCCGAGAACTGCGAGGCGACCACGCCCGCCACGGGCCCGGCGCCGTCATGGTGGCCCTTGATTCCCGTCGCATCCGCCGACGAGAGGTCCACCACGAGCCGCTCCGGTCCGCTCAGGCGGAACACGGTAAAGGTGGGTGGCCGGGTCCCGGTCACCACCACCTGGGCACCCGAGCCCGTGCGGGACACATCCAGGTCCCGCAGCGTATTCAGCTCGGCGCCTTCTACCCTGGCACCTGCAAGTACGACGGCCCACACGGCCGCCAACATCCACTTGCCCCTCGTCACAGCGCTCTTCTCGAGCATGCGTCCCCTCAACAAGTTGGAAGCGGGCGACCGCCCGCGGGAGCGCCTTGGGGCGCTACTCCCCGTAATTCTTGCCCGTCATCATGTTGTAGGCGGGGTCCTGCTTATCGTCGGGCTTGAGCTGCAGCGTCACCGGATTCTTGATGATCTCGCCGTTGCCCGAGAAGACCTCCGTCACCGTCACGGAGTCGCGGAGGATCTGCGTCACCTTGCCACCCTGGCGCCCCATGCGGGTGTTGCGGCGCACGATGTGGCCCCGTCCGGCCGGGTCCTCGACCATGGCGACCGGGTTGGCGTCACCCGTGACGACCGCCACCAGCTTGAGCTGGTCCAGGTCGAACGCGCACAGCGGCTCGTTGCACGCGGACACGGGGTTCGGGTTCACCGGTCCCAGCTCATCCACCGGGCTGCGGAACGGGTCGCGCTTGCCCACCGGGTTGTACGTGTACACGTACGGCGCGGCGGCCTGCTGCCCCTCCGCCGCGGCGGGGGCCGCGGCGGCCGGCGTCGGCGCCACGAAGGGCGCCGCCTTGACGGGCGCGGCCGGAGGCGGCTCCTCCTCGCAAGCGGCGACCGCGAGCGCCAGCGCCACGGTGGTCATGGTGGACTTGAACGTCTTCATCCTCAATCCCCTTGTCGCCCCACTATGGAGGCGGATCAAGTTTTCTATTTCTTCGGCGTCGCCTTGGTCGCGTCGGTGAACCGGAAGGTCGTCGCCAGGAAGCTGCTCTGGAGGATGACCTTCTCGTTCTTGAGCGAGGGCGTCTCGAGCTTGATGTTGTTGACGTTGACGATGCGGCGCATGTTCGCCATCTCCTGAAGGAAGAGGGCGATCTCATGGTAGTTGCCGCTCACCGTCATCTTGATGGGGATGCGCGCGAAGAACTCGCCCCCGCTGACGAACTCGGCGTCGGGCTCGACCTTGGAGATCTCCAGGCCGCTCTTCTTGCCGATGTCGTTGATCTGCGCGAGCAGCTCCTCGATTTCCTTGCGCTCGGGCAGCTCCGTCAGGGCCTCGGCGAGCTTCTGCTCCAGCACGTCCATCTCGCGCCGGCGGTCGTTGAGGTTCTGGGCGATCTCGCTCTTCTCCGTCAGCTCCAGGTCCAGCCGGCGCCGCTCGGCCAGCTGGATGGTGATGTTGTCCTCGGTGGGCTGGATGGCGAGGAAGTAGTTGGCGGCCGTCATCAGAATCACGGCGAGGCCCAGGGCACCGAACTTCGTGGCCGGTGGCGCCTTGGCGAACTGATCCAGGTACTTGTCCATGGCGTGGAGCCTCGTCAGATGGCGTAGTTGGACTGCAGCTTGATCTTGAACTCGACCAGCGAGGGCACGCCCGGCTTGGTGGCCTTCGTCTGCGACGCGTTCGTCAGGTCGATGTTGGTGAAGAAGGGCTTGACCTCGGCCGCCGGGAACTCCTCGACGGTGGCCTCGGCGGTGAGCAACTCCACGCGAGCCGTCTTGCTCTCACGGCGCTGGTCCACCAGGCGGCCCATGCCCTTGGGCGTCCACACCACGCCGTTGAGGCCGCGCATGAACTCGGCGACCTCGTCGTGGCTGACGGCGGAGCCGTCGATGGCCACCGCGTTGCCGGCCTCGGTGAAGGTCTTCAGCCAGACCTTCTTCGGGGTGGCGGAGGCGAGCGCGTCCAGCATGCGCACCGGGCCGCTGCGGCCCTTGCGCAGCGTGTCCAGCACCGCCAGCTTCTTCTCCACCTCGGCCTTGCGGGCGTTGATGTTCTTCACCTCGCCGATGACCTTCTCCAATTCGGCGATCTTCGCGCGCGTCTGGGTAATGCCCTGGATGTGGCGCTGCAGTTCCTCGTCGCGGTCCGAGTACCAGAACCAGTTGCCCACGCCGGCGCCAATCAGCACCAGGGCGAAGAGGACCAGCACCTGCCGGCCCATCTCGCGCTTCTTCACCGCCCGGACGGGCAGCAGGTTGATGCGAATCATCATGTGCGTCGTCTCCTAGGAGGTGAACCGTTCAGGACAGCTTGTCGCCCGGGCGCCGCAGCGCCAGCCCCACGGCCACCGCCGCCATGGGCGCCACGTCCATGATGAACGCGGGGTCGAACTTGCGGTTGTCCACCTCGATCTTGCGGAACGGATTGAGGATCTCCACCGGCACGCCGGTGCGGGCCTCGATGGTCTTGAACAGCGCGGGAATCTTCGCCGTGCCGCCCGACAGGTAGACCTTGCTGAAGTTCGAGTCCGCCGCGGTGCCCGCGTAGAAGTCCAGCGAGCGCTGGATTTCACCGGCGACCTGCTCGGCCACGCTGGAGAGCACGCGCTCGACGTCCTGCGGCACCACCGAGTCCGCGTCCGCCTGGTTCCCGCCAATCTTCAGCGCCTCGGCCTCCTCGTAGGAGACGTTCAGCTGCTTCTGAATTTCCTCGGTGAACTGGTTGCCACCGATGGTGACGTCGCGGGTGAACACCGTCACGCCGTTGGCGATGATGTTGATGTTCACCACCGAGGCGCCCGCGTTGATGAGCACCACGGTCTCCTTCTCCGGGAGGTCGTAGTTCACCGAGAACATGTTCTGGACGGCGAAGGCGTCCACGTCCACGACGACCGGGGCGAGGCCCGCCTCGGACACGACGGTGGTGTAGTCGTTGATCATGTCCTTCTTGGCGGCCACCAGCAGCACGTCCATCTGCCCGGTGGCGTCATTGGCGCCGCCGTCCAGGATCTGCGTGTCGATGTTCACGTCCTTCACATCGAACGGGATGTACTGCTCGGCCTCCCACTGGATGCTCTCCTCGAGCTCATCCTGGGACATGCGCGGCATCTGAATCTTCTTGATGATGACCGAGTGACCGGACACGCCGATGGCGACGTCCTTGCTCTTCACCTTCAGCTCGGACATCAGCTCCTGCACGGCCTGGACGATGGCCGTGGAGTTCATCAGCGCGCCATCGACGATGGCCTCCGGAGGCAGCGGCTTCATGCCAAAGCTCTGCAACGCGTAGCCGACCTCGCCGCGCTTGCGCTGCTCCTTGAGGAGAATCATCTTGATGGACGTCGATCCGATATCCAGGCCGAGTGCCAGTTTGCCCTTCGCCATGCTTGACTCCGTCGAGAGGCGGCCAGCGTAACACCGGCCGTCAACCCCTCCTAAAAAGTGCCTGGAGCCCGCCTGCCCTCCGGACGGACGGGAGCCTCGCACCATGCTGCGCCGGGCCCCTCCCACACCGTCGCGGAAGCCCGATTTTCCGGCCCCGGGCGCGTTCCGTCAAATGCAGGCGGGCAGACGCCGTCCGCCAGCCCGCTCAGCCCCGCTCCGCCTCCGCGTCCGGGTCGATGCCGTACTCCTTGATTTTGTACAGCAACGCCCGGTGGCTGATGTCCAGGAGCTCCGAGGCCCGGGTGCGGTTGCCCTTCGTCCTGCGCAGGGCCGCGCGGATGTAGGACTCCTCCAGCTCGCGGATGGCGCGCTTGAGCGACAGGTCCGTACCGTCCTGTTGCACCGACCCCGCCGCCAGGGCCGGGCCCGTGGGTCCGGGTGGGGACGCGGCCCACAGCCGGTCGGGCAGGTTGGCCGGGAGGATGAGGGGCCCGTCCGCCAGCAGGACGGCGCGCTCCATGGCGTTCTCCAGCTCGCGCACGTTGCCCGGCCAGGCGTAGGCCGTGAGGATGGCCTCGGCCTCCGGGGTCAGTCCCTCCACGGGAGGCTCGCGGTTGAGCTCGCGGTTGAAGCGGGAGATGAAGGACCGCGCCAGCAGCGGCACGTCCTCGCGGCGCTCGCGCAAGGGCGGCATCCGCACGTTCACCACGTTGAGGCGGTAGTAGAGGTCCTCGCGGAACTCCCCCTTCTCCACCAGCTTCGTCAAATCCCGCAGCGTGGCGGCCACCACGCGCACGTCCACCTTCTCCACGCGGCTCTCCCCCACGGGGCGGATTTCACCCTCCTGGAGCACGCGCAACAGCTTCACCTGGGCGGACAGCGGCAATTCGCCCACTTCATCCAGGAAGAGGGTGCCGCCGTCGGCCTCCGCGAAGAGGCCGCGCTTGGCGGTGCGCGCGTCGGTGAAGGCGCCCTTGGCATGGCCGAACAGCTCGCTCTCGATGAGGCCGGAGGGGATGGCGCCGCAGTTGACGGCGACGAAGGCCATGGCGGCGCGCTTGCTGCGCGAGTGCAGCTCGCGGGCGATGAGCTCCTTGCCGGTGCCGCTCTCCCCGCTGATGAGCACGGTGGTGTCCACCGGGGCCAGGCGCGCCACCTGCTTGAGCACCGCCTGCAGCGCGGCGCTCGCGCCGAGGATGTGGCCGTCCGGCGCGGACGGGAGGCTGGCCTCCTTCAGCCGGCGGTTCTCCCGCACCAGCCGCTCGCGCTCCTCCGCCTTGCGGAGGACGAAGACGATTTCCTCCGGCTTGAAGGGCTTCTGGACGTAGTCGAAGGCGCCGGCGGCCACGGCCTCCAGGGCCTGCTCCTGCGAGCCATAGGCGCTCATCACCACCGCGGTGAGGCCGGGGTGCGCGGCCAGGGCCTCGCGCAGCACGCTGAGGCCATCCTTCTTGGGCATGCGCACGTCGCACAGCAGCACGTCGTAGTCGCGCGCGGCGAGCTCGCGCAGGGCCTCGTCGCCGTCCGCCACCGCGCGCACCTCATGGCCACGGTCGGTGAGCACCAGCGTGAGGATGTGGCGGATGGAGGGCTCGTCGTCGGCGACGAGGATGGTGCGGAAGAGGGACATGGCCGTCTCTTCGTATCATCCCCCAGCCACGCGGGCGGGGATAGCTCCTGGCCACCGGGAAGGCGCTTCCCCTCAGGGCAGGGGCAGCGACACGGTGAAGCGGGCCCCGCTGCCCGGGACGTTCTCCGCCTGGAGCCGGCCGCCCATCACCTGCGCCAGCCGCAGTGACACCGCCAGTCCCAGTCCCGTCCCCTCC
>NZ_JABBJJ010000354.1 GCF_012933655.1 Pyxidicoccus fallax
CGGTGGGGGTGACGCTGGCGGGCGGCGAGCGGCTGGACGCGGACGCGGTGGTGGTGAACGCGGACCTGGCGTACGCGGCGACGAAGCTGTTGCCGGCCGAGGCGCGCGAGGGCTCGCGGCTGACGGACGCGGCGCTGGAGAAGGCGAAGTACTCGTGCAGCACCTTCATGGCGTACTACGGGCTGGACACGGTGTACTCGGAGTTGCCGCACCACCTCATCTACCTGTCGGAGTCGGCGCGGCGCACGGACCGGGACGCGCTGGAGGACCGGCACGTGGACGTGGACGACCCGCCCTTCTACGTGTGCAACCCGACGGTGACGGACCCGTCGGGCGCGCCGAAGGGGCACTCCACGCTGTACGTGCTGGTGCCCACGCCGAACACGTCGCGGGACGTGGACTGGGCGGACACGGAGGCGAAGCTGCGCGAGCGCATCCCCCAGATGCTGGAGAAGGTGGGGCTCAAGGGGGTGAAGCAGCACATCCGCGAGGAGCGCTACTTCACGGCGGAGACGTGGCGGGACGACTTCAACGTGTTCCGCGGCGCGGTGTTCAACCTGTCGCACACGTGGCTGCAGCTGGGGCCGCTGCGGCCGAAGGTGAAGAACCGCGACATCGAGGGGCTCTACTGGGTGGGCGGCGGAACGCACCCGGGCAGCGGGCTGCTCACCATCATGGAGAGCGCGAACATCGCGGCGGACTACCTCACGCGCGAGGCCGGCAAGGGGCCGCTGCCGGGCTGGCCGTACGTGCCGCCGCTGGACGCGGGCGAGGCGCCTGCCCGGGCGCGGGTGGGGTGAGCCGCGGCTATTCGGGTTCCACGGTGGAGTTGATGGACCCTGGCGCCGCGGCCCGGGAGAGCGGGTAGATGGAGCGGACGCCGACCCTGTCGTGGTACGCGACGAGGTGGGGCTCGCCGGCAATGACGATGACGACCTGGCGTGGCGGCTCTGGCTGGCTGTCCACCCAGTCGCGGGCCTGCGCCAGGGTGTCGAACGTGGCCACCGGCTCGGGAAGCCCGGCGTCGAGCATCTCCCGGAGGTAGTACTCGAGCGTCAGGCCGCGAGGCAGATAGCGGCGCTGGAGGTCGGAGTCGCAGAGGACGTCGTGGTACTCGCCGGCAATCAGCACGTGGGCGCCGCACGGTGGGTGGGGATGGTTCCTCAGCCAGGTCTCGGCGCTCTCGTGCGTGTCGAAGGTCGCGATGACGAGCGGGGGCGCGTTGTGCAGGACGCTCTCTCGATAGGCCTCGAAGTCATGGGACTGACCGGTCCGGGAGATGAAGTCGAGCGCGCTCATGGCGGCATCGAGATACTCCCTGTCTTCCTCGGACGTGGACTCCTCCCCGAGCCGCCCCAAGAGGTTCAGGACCCGAAAATGGAACTTCCTGTCCGCGGTCATGGAGAGACCTCCGCCATCCGGGGCTCGGATGCAGTCGCAGGATCGGCCAGGAGCACCGCGGGGGCGAGGACGATGAGTGCCGCGCCGGCGGAGAGCACCACGAAGGCGACGCCCGCCACGACGACCACGCTTCCCACCAAGA
Source organism: Pyxidicoccus fallax (assembly GCF_012933655.1). Taxonomy (GTDB): domain Bacteria; phylum Myxococcota; class Myxococcia; order Myxococcales; family Myxococcaceae; genus Myxococcus; species Myxococcus fallax. The sequence continues at coordinate 1,544 of NZ_JABBJJ010000354.1, forward strand.
CCTCCTCGCGATTGCGCTTCAGCCAGTCCACGGCGCTGTCGACAGTCGTGAACTCCCGGACCTGGAGTTCCTTCAGCTCGCGCGACATGCACTTCCGGATGCACTCCCGGTTCTCTTCGTCGCAGTCGCGCGGTTGGGCCACTACGGGCTGGATGCGTCGAGCCGTGCTCCGCGAGCGTGCCTGAATTCTGTACTGGGAGAGGTCGAGCTCGTCAGCGCGGCGCCAGGAGTGGGTGACCGTGCCATCGGGCAGTTCCCGGATGAAGAGCACGAAGCGGGAGAGCTCGCTGACAGGAGGCGGGGCGACGTGGCGGGCGGAACCGCAGGCGGTGAGCAGGACTGCGAGGAGTGCCACCGCGATTCCTGCGGGGGGAACCGTGCGCATGGAGGGGGGGGCCTATACACCACCCAGGCAAGCGAAGGTGCAGGTCCCTTCTCCCAGATGCTCTGTCGGCCGTGAGGCCGCTCCGCTCAGACGTAGCGCTCGGCCAGCTGGGCCACCTGTCCGGTGGCCTGGGTGACGGCGGTGGCCGCCTGCTGGGTGGTGTCCAGGTGGCGCAGCGTGTCCGTCGTCAGCTCGTCCAGCTCCCGCACCGCGGCGAAGAGCTGATCCACGCCGTGGTGTTGCTGGGACACGGCCTCCGTGATTTGACGCACGGCAATCGCGGACTCCTGGGACAGCGCGGCCAGCTCGCGCAGGCGCTCGCCGCTGGTGCGCAGCGGCGCCAGCGCCGTCTCCACGCCCTCCACGCCCTGGTCCGACATGCTCGTCGCGTGGTGCGTGGCCGTGGCCATGTTCTCCAGCAGCCCGCGCACCTGATTGGTGGCCTGGATGGACTGGTCCGCCAGGTCGCGCATCTGCCGCGCCACCACGCCAAAGCCCTTGCCGTGCTCGCCCGCGCGCGTCGCTTCAATCGCCGCGTTGATGGCCAGCATGTGCGACTGGTCCGCCAGCGACTTCACCACCTCGGACACCCGGCCCACCTCGCGCGCGCGCTGCTCCAAATCCAGCATCTGCTCGTGCAGCCCGGCCGCGATTTCGCGGATGGAGGCGAGCCCCTTCTCCGTGCCCGCCAGCGACTCCTCGCCCAGCTTGCCCACCGAGGCGGCCTTCTCGGCCACCTGGAGGATGCTGGTGGCGCGGGACGCCGCTACGTGTGAGGCCTGCTGGATTTCCTGCGCCGTGGCTCGCGCCTGGTGCAGCGCCGCCGCCTGCCGCGACAGCGTCTGGTTCTGCTGGCTGCTGGCCTGGGACAGCCGGTGGCCCGCGCTCGCCAGGTCCCCGGCGGACGTGCGCAGGGAGCGCGGCAGCTCCTGCAGCCGCTGGTACAGCTGCCACGTGTTGGCCGCCAGGTCGCCCAGCTCGTCCGTGGACACCCACTGCGGCGGCGTGGCGCGGCCCTCCACCAGCGCCTCCAGCGAGCTGCCCACCGCCCGCGCGCCCTTCGCCAGCCGGCGCGCCGCCAAGGTCGCGATGAAGATGGAGCCCACCGCCGCGTAGCCGCCGAACATCGCCAGCGGCAGCACCAGGTCCCTGCGCAGCGGCTGGATGGTGGCTCGCACACGCTCCGCCGCCCCCGTCTCGCCCTGGTTCTGGATGTCGGTCGCCAGCGTGCTCAGGCTCCGCTCCAGGCGCAGGTTCAGGGTGACGATGCTGGTGAGCACGGTGACGAGCAGCGCGGAGACGACGGTGGCCGGCAGCAGCCAGAGCTGACGCGGGGCGAAGCCGTCACCCGCGGGCTTCGCGCCGGGGGCGTTCCGGTACGCGTCCATCACCGTGGGCATCATCAGATGCTCGAAGGCCATGTACATGAGCGGCGTGCTGAAGAGACCCGCGCTCACCGCCACCGCCACGCCCACCAGGATGACCGACGGCGGCCGGTCCAGCAGCAGCACCACGCCGCCGTTGAAGAGCACGCCGCCCATCGCCCACGAGAACATCGACTCGAGGAAGGTCAGCTGGAAGGGGATGCGGATCAGCCGCTCCACCCGCAGGGCCCCCTCGGAACCCAGGGCGCGCCGGAACAGCCACACCATCACCATGATGGGCTGCGCCGTCGCGCACCACCCCATCACGAGAGGCGTGATGACGCCGAGGAAGATCTTCAGCTCATGCTCGGTCTTCAGGTCGAGCAACTGGATGTCGACGTAGAGGGCCGGCGTGAAGGCCACCATGGTGATGAGGCTGCGCAGCAGGAACATCCGCCGCATCAGCGCGCCAGGGGACGGAAGCGTGGTGGTGGACATCGTGATGCCGTGTCTCCAGGGTGGCAGTCGCCCCAGCCTGCGGCGGGAGCCGCTTCGCGTCAATGTCCCGATCAACTTCCAGTAATAGTGGATTGAACGGGCAAGTACCGCGAGTCACAGCGGCGCCAACGCGGCCTTCTGCCTGCGCGCGGAAGCGGCCCCGCCCGGCTGGGATGTCAAAACAATTAAAACCTGAATTACCCGCCCGGTTCTGGAGCGCGGGACGAGGAGATGGCTTGCTTCCGGCCGCGTTCCGGGAGGCGCCGTGAGCGGCGTCCCGGGCGCGCTGACCTCCATCCGGGGAGCGGCTGCTCCCCGCATGAATGAAGGAGTCCATCCATGACGCTGTCTTCGAACGGTCCGTCGCGCCGCGCGCGCGTGCTGTGGGTCGCGGGGCTCGCCTCGCTGGGGCTGGTGGGGTGCGGTGAGGCACTGGAGGCGCCGGAGGCCGCGGCGCGCGAGCCGGTGATGACGTTCGAGCAGTTCCGTGCCCAGGCGTGGCACGAATCGGACACGGACATCTACGTCATCGACGGGGACGTGCCGGTGCTGGGCGAGAAGGGGCTGCGCGAGCTGTACCAGGACTATGTGCGGGAGGCGCGTGGGGAAGAGGACGGGCTGGGCACGCAGCGCGCGCCGCTCATCGTCAACCGGGTCAATGGCGCGGATGACCGGTGGGGCTACTCGCGCCAGCGCAACATCCCCTACTGCGTGAGCACGGCCTTCGGCTCCAACTACAACACCGTGGTGCAGGCCATGGCCCAGGCCGCCGCGGCCTGGCATCAGGTCAACGTGCGCTTCCAGCACCGGAGCGACCAGGACGGCAACTGCAACGCCAGCAACCCCAACGTCATCTTCGACGTGCGCCCCACCAGCGGCCAGGGCTACCTCGCGCGCGCGTTCTTCCCGAGCTACCCGCGCGCCAGCCGCAACGTGCTCATCGACGCGTCCTCCTTCGGCAACAACGCGCCGTGGACGCTCACCGGCATCCTGCGCCACGAGCTGGGCCACACGCTCGGCTTCCGGCACGAGCACACCCGCCCCGAGTCGCGCACGTGCTTCGAGGACAACAACTGGCGCGCGCTGACGGGGTATGACGCCGCCTCGGTGATGCACTACCCGCAGTGCAACGGCTCCAACCGCGGGGACCTCGTGCTCACCGGCGCGGACGTGAGCGGCGCGCATGCGCTCTACGGGCCGCTGGCGGACCGGGACGTGGACGTCCCGTTCTACCTCCTCAACTACGGCGACCTCACCAACGCCTTCGGCGCCACCGGCTGGGACGCGGCGCGCAGCCACTGGGCCGGCGCGGGCACCGCCGAGGGCCGTCGCAGCTCGGCGCACTTCGACGTGCGCTACTACCTGGCCATCCACGGTGACCTCGTCGCCGCCTTCGGGCCGACGAACTGGACCGCCGCGCGAGACCACTTCCTCACCGCGGGCATCCCCGAGGGCCGCCGCTCGTCGCTGGAGTTCGACGTCCGGTACTACCTCGCGGCCAACGCCGACCTCGCCGCCGCCTTCGGCAACAACTACGCCGCCGCGCTGGACCACTGGCGCGTCCAGGGGCTCTTCGAGGGCCGCCGCGCCTCGGCGGACTTCGACGTGAAGTACTACCTGGCCAGCAACCCGGACCTCCAGGCCGCCTTCGGCGCCACCAACTACCCGGCCGCCATGGACCACTGGATCTTCACCGGCCGCGCCCAGGGCCGCCGCGGCGCACCCTGAGGTGAGCATGCGGGCGTGCGGGCGCTCGTCGCCTGCACGCCGCTCCCCGCATGGCCACCTTCATTGCATCCGCAGTCTGAACCCGAAGGAGGCCGTCATGGGTGAGTGGACCGACAAGGCCAAGGGCCGCGTGAAGGAAACGGTTGGCGTCGCGACCGGTGACCGCGAGCTGGAGGCCGAGGGCAAGCGCGACACGGCGAAGGGCGAAATCAAGGGCAAGGTCGAGGACGCCAAGCGTGTCATCAAGGACGCGCTGGACCCCGACAAGCCGCGCGGTGACGGGCTCTAGTCCGCACCTCCGCGCTGGATGAAGCAACGGGCCGCGGGGCACTCCCCTCGCGGCCCGTTCGCTTTCTTCAAAGCCTCCGGAGCCCCAGGGGTCCGGACATGAATCGGGCCGCGAGGAGTCGTCCTCCCGCGGCCCGCGTCCCGCTGCCTACCGCTTCGTCACCGGCGGACAGGCCACCTCGAGAAACGTGGTGGTCTTCCCGCTGAGCATGACCCACAAGCAGCGCAGGACGCATCCCGCCCCGAACTCCCGGTAGATGAGCCCCAGGTTGGCGACCACCTCTCGTCCGGTGATGACCCCGCGCATTGGCACTTCCCCCTTCTCCCGCTACCCGTCCGACCCGCCACCGACTGCACCGAGCGCTGCCGCCAGACCTCTTCTGCAAAGAGCTGGCCGAGCCCGATGCGGCCCTCCGAAGTCGCTCTGTTGCCCTTCGGACGGGCCAAGTCAGCCAACCGTCGTTCGGCGATGCACGGCTTGCTGCGCCCGGGTGTGATACGCGCACCCCGACGCTGGAGATTTTTCAGGGTGCCCGTCCACGGGGTGACGAAGACCCGCATTCCCTGAAGCTTTGAGCCTGCCCGCCCGCGTCCCCTCCGAACGCGCGGCCTCCCGCCAGCAGCAGCTCTGGATTTCCGGACGCGGCGCCGGTGTTGCGGGCGTTTTGCCCGCAAAGAGCCCGTGAAAGGAGGGTGCGCTCGATGCGGAAGGTGCTGCTGTTCTCGCTGCTGTTGCTGGGGGGACTGGTGTTGTCCCAGGTTCTGCCGCCGTTGTTGGGCGAGGCCCTCGCGGAGCCGGTGGCGCTCGCGGTGCGGCTGCTCACCATGGTGGGCCTGTCGTTCATCATGATTCACGTCGGACACGAGTTCGACCTGGACCGCGGGCGGCTGCGCTCCTACGGCTGGGACTACGTCGTCGCGGCGACCGCGGCGGCGTTCCCCTGGGTGTTCGTCACCCTCTACTTCGTCTTCGTGCTGGCCCCGCCGGAGCTGTGGGGCCATGGCTGGCAATGGAAGGAGGCGCTGCTGCAGGGCCGCTTCGCCGCGCCCACGTCGGCGGGGGTGCTCTTCTCCATGCTGGCGGCGGCGGGGCTGGGGGCCACGTGGGTGTTCAAGAAGGCCCGCGTCCTGGCCATCTTCGACGACCTGGACACCATCCTGCTGATGGTGCCCCTGAAGGTCCTCATGGTGGGCTTCCGCCCGCAGCTGCTCGCGGTGGTGGTCATCATCGGCGTGCTGCTGTGGGCGGCGTGGCGGTGGCTGCACGCGCTGCGGCTGCCGTACGCGTGGCCGTGGGTGATGGCGTACGCGGTGGTCGTCACGGGCCTGTGCGAGGCCTTCTATCTGGGGACCGGCTGGCTGGACCCGGACGCGCCGGTGCACCTGGAGGTGCTGCTGCCCGCCTTCGTGCTGGGCTGCATCATGCGCAAGCCGGAGCACGGCCTGGACGAGCACGACGCGGACGTGGGCGCGCAGCCGGGCCCGGACGCGCTGAGGGAGCAGCGCGTGGCGACCTGGGTGTCGGGCGCCTTCATGGTGCTGGTGGGCCTGTCGATGCCGCTGCTCATCGGCGACGCGGCCGGGGCGGTGAACGCGCAGACGCGCGAGCGCTTCGCGGACGTGCCGGCGGCGGTGATGGAGGCGCGCAATGCGTTTCCCGGCTGGGGAATGATTGCCGTGCACGTGGTGGCGGTGACGCTGTTGTCCAACCTGGGGAAGATGTTTCCGCTGCTGTGTTACCGGCGGGAGGCCACCTGGCGGGAGCGGCTCGCGCTGTGTCTGGGAATGTTCCCGCGCGGCGAGGTGGGCGCGGGCGTGTTGGTGGTCTCGCTCGGCTACGGTATTGGCGGCCCGGCGACCACGGTGGCGCTGCTGTCGCTGGCCCTGAATCTTCTGCTCACGGGGCTCTTCATCATCGGTGTGCGGCGGTTGCTCGTGGAGCGACGGTCCACCCGGCGGCGGCCTTGGACCCGAGAACACGTGTCACCGGGTCTTCACACGCACACTAAAGAACTGAGAGAGGCGGAAGGAGGGATGTGAGATGAGAGCGTACGAGCGTTCGAACATGACCCGGCCGCTGCTGCCCGCCGGGTTCATCCGCGGTCAGCGCGGGGTATCACGCATCGTCGTGGGGACGGACTTCTCCCTGCGCTCCGAGTTCGCCCTGGCGAGGGCACTGCGACTGCCCCTGGGACAGGCAGGCGTCTTCTCGGTGATGCACGCCAGCCCGCCGCTGGACGGACATAACGGCCCTGACGGCACCGTGCCCGGCGCGCGCTGTCTGCGCAAGGCCACGGCCGCGGTGTGCCGCAGGCTGCGCCATCGGGTGGACGTGGACGTGCGCGAGGTATTGCGCGAGGGTGACCCGGTGGAGACGGCGTCCGAGGTATCGGCCGAATTGGGGGCGGAGCTGGTGGTGCTGGGCCGGCCGCTCGTGACGTACCCCGTGAAGGAGCTGGCGGCGGACTCCATGGTGCGGCGCATGGTGCGCCGGCTGGGCGCGTCGGTGCTGGTGGTGGTGCCGCACCCGGTGCGCGCCTACGCGCGGCCCCTCGTCGCGGTGGACTTCTCGCGCGCGTCGCGGCGGGCGCTGGAGCTGGCGCTGCGGCTGTGCCCCGCGCCGGCGCCGGTGGACGTGCTGCACGTGGTGGACACGCGTGTGGAAGAGGAGACGCTGCGCTCGTTGGGGGCGCCTCCGGAGCAGTGGCTCCTCCTCCGGCAGGAGCGGGAGCGCGCGGCGCACACGGCGCTCGTCCGCTTCCTCGCGCCCTACCGGGAGACGGGCCGCGAGCTGGAGGCGCGGGTGCGCAGCGGCGAGGCGCCGGAGGGCATCCTGTCCGAGGCGGCGGAGCGCGGCTCGGACCTGCTGGCGCTGGCCATGTCGGGGGCGGAGGCGCGCACACCGCTGACGGAGCGGGTGCTGGCCCGGGCTGGCTGCGACGTGTTGGTGGCGAGGCACGCGCCCACAGTGCCTTGAGCGGAAAGCAGGGGGGCGCGTTATGAAAGCGCCCCGTGCCACCTCCGCTTGCATCCACTCCGCCTCCGTCGCTGCTGGCCCGCCTGAAGAACACGGGCAGCCTCTTCAAGCAGCTCCCCGGCACCTTCCGTCTCTTCTGGGCGGCCAGCCCGAAGCTGGCGGTACTGCTGGGGGCGCTGACGCTGATGGCGGCGGTGCTGCCCGCGGGCATCGCCTGGGTGGGCAAGCTCATCGTGGACACGGTGGTGGCGGCGGCGCAGGGCTCGCTGGAGGCGCGCTCGCGGGTGTACGGCCTCGTGGGGCTGGAGTTCGGGCTGATGCTGGGCTCGGCGGTGGTGGAGCGAGGGCTGACGCTGACGCGGGAGTTGCTCCGCGCGAGCCTGGGGAACCTGCTCAATGAGCGCATCCTCCAGAAGGCGCTGCAGCTGGAGCTGCGGCACTTCGAGGACTCGGACACCTACGACAAGATGCAGAACGCGCGGCGCGAGGCGAACAGCCGTCCGCTGTCGCTGGTGATGCAGGTGTTCTCGATTGTGCGCAACGGCATCACCCTGTCCACGTTCGCGGCGCTGCTGATTTCGCTGTCGCCGTGGAGCGTGGCGGTGCTGGTGGCCGCGTCCATTCCGGCCTTCATCGCCGAGGCACGGCTGGCGGCGGAGGGCTTCCGGCTGTACTCGTGGCGGGCGCCGGAGGGGCGCAAGCTGAACTACCTGGAGTGGATTCTCACGCGGGACAACCACGTGAAGGAGGTGAAGCTCTTCGGGTTGGGGCCGCTGGTGCTGGGGCGGTACCGGACGCTCTTCCAGAAGTTCTTCTCGGAGGACCGGGCGCTGGCCTTCAAGAGGATGGGCTGGGGGTTGGGGCTGGGGTTGTTGTCGCTGGCGGCCTTCTACGGCTGCTACCTGTACGTGGCGGGGCGCGCGGCGGGCGGAGCCATCTCGGTGGGCGACATGGTGCTGTACCTGAGCGTGTTCCGTCAGGGGCAGGCGGCGTTCCAGGGCATCCTGACGAGCATCGGCTCCATGTACGAGGACGCGCTCTTCATGAGCAACCTCTTCGCGTACCTGGACATCCCGACGGGTGGCGAGGCGACGCGGGTGTTGCCGGCGAAGTCACCGCCGCGCGGGCATCGGAACGCGATTGAGCTGCGCGACGTGTCGTTCCGCTATCCGGGGAAGGACGCGTGGGCGCTGCGGGACATAAACCTGACCTTGCGGCCGGGGCAGAAGCTGGCGCTGGTGGGGGAGAACGGGGCGGGGAAGAGCACGCTGGTGAAGCTGCTGCTGCGTTTGTACGAGCCGACGGAGGGGGAAATCCTCTACGGCGGAGTCAATCTGCGGGACATGGACGTGGAGGACCTGCGCAGCCGCTTCGGAGCGGTGTTCCAGGACTTCGTGCGCTACCAGTTCAACGTGGCGGAGAACATCGGCCTGGGGCACGTGCCGGCGCTGGAGGACCGCAACCGCATCGTGCGGGCGGCGGAGGAGGGCGGGGCGAGCGCGGTGATTGAGGCGCTGCCGAAGCAGTACGACACGATGCTGGGCGGCTGGTTCGAGAAGGGGCAGGAGCTGTCGGCGGGCCAGTGGCAGAAGCTGGCGGTGGCTCGGGCGTTCATGCGCGACGACGCGGAGGTGCTGATTCTGGACGAGCCCACGGCGAGCATCGACGCGGAGGCGGAGCATGCGCTGTTCGAGCGCTTCCAGGCGTTGGCGGCGGACCGCATCGCGATTGTGATTTCGCACCGCTTCTCCACGGTGCGCATGGCGGACCAGATTGCCGTGCTCCACAACGGGCGCGTGGAGGAGCTGGGGAGCCATGACCAGCTGATGGCACTGGACGGGCGGTATGCGCACCTGTTCCGGTTGCAGGCGCGGGGGTACAGGGACTGAGGTCCCCGCCGCGCCCTCTCCTGCCTCCTTGCGCCGGCCTCCCGCTCAGTGCAGGTTGAGTCCATGCCGCGCCGCTTCAACACTGCGGGCCCGTGCCGCCCGGACTGGCACTACATGATTCCCGCCGAGCGCCGGCTGCCCGAGGCGCCCGGGCTGGTCGAGCAGTTGGCGTACTTCGTGGTCCATGCGCCCCGGCAGACGGGGAAGACCACGGCGATTCGTGCGCTGGCTCAGGAACTCACGGCTTCGGGGCGGTACGCAGCGCTCTATGTCTCCTGCGAGGTGGGGGAGGCGGCGGGCGACGATTTCGGCGAGGCGCAGCGGGCCATCCTGGCCAACCTGCGCCTCGGCGCGAGTCTCTCCCTGCCCGAGGAGCTACAGCCGCCGCCCTTTCCCGAAGCGCCTGACAGCCTGCTGCTGGGAACGGCCCTCTCCGCATGGGCGGGCGCCTGCCCGCGTCCCCTGGTGCTCTTCCTCGATGAGATTGATGCCCTTCGAGGTCAGAGCCTCATCAGCGTGCTCCGTCAGCTCCGCAGTGGCTTCCCCAACCGCCCTGGGGCCTTTCCCGCCTCCATCATCCTGTGCGGCCTGCGGGACGTCCGCGACTACAAGGCCGCCAGTGGAGGCGACGCGGACCGGCTCGGTACCGCGAGTCCCTTCAACATCAAGCTCAAGTCGCTGCGGCTTGGCGATTTCGATCGGGACGAGGTCGAAGAACTCTACAAGCAGCACACCGCGGACACGGGTCAGCCCTTCACCGAGCAGGCCCTCGCGCGCGCCTTCGAGCTGACGGCCGGTCAGCCCTGGCTGGTCAATGCTCTCGCTCGGGAGGTCATCGAGGAGATGGGGATACCGGTCAGCGAGCCCATCACCATCGACCATGTGGAGGCCGCGAAGGAGCGACTCATCTACGCCCGTGTCACGCACCTGGATTCGCTGGTGGCACGGCTGCACGAGCCCCGCATCCGGCGCGTGCTGGAGCCCGTGCTCGCGGGCACGCTGACTTCGGGTGACAGCTACCAGGACGATGTGCAGTACGCCCGCGACCTGGGCCTGCTCACTCCGAGCAATCCGGTGCGGGTGGCAAACCCCATCTACAACGAGGTGATTGCCCGGGTGCTCGCGGGAGACGCCGAGCTGCAGGTGCAGGCCGAGCCGAGGAGCTTCGTCCTCCCCGATGGCCGGCTGGACTTCGACCGCCTGCTCCGCGAGTTCGCCACCTTCTGGCGCGAGCACGGCGAGGTGCTGACGGCGGGGCTCTCGTACCACGAGGTCGCGCCGCAGCTCGTGCTCATGGCGTTCCTGCACCGAGTGGTCAACGGAGGCGGGTTCGTGGACCGCGAGTACGGTGTGGGCAGGGGGCGTATCGACCTGTTGGTGCGGTGGCCCTACTCCGAGGCGGGACAGCGCCGCTGGCAGCGCCAGGCGATGGAGCTGAAGGTGTGGCGAGAAGGGGAGAAGGACCCGCTGCCCAAGGGGCTCGCCCAGCTCGACGAGTACCTGGAGCGGCTGAGTCTCGACGAGGGCGTGCTCGTCGTCTTCGACCGGCGCCGGGAGGCCGGTGATGCCGACTCCCGGACGCGCTTCGAACAGGCCCAGGCTCCTTCGGGCCGCAAGGTGACCGTGCTCCGGGCGTGAGTCGCGCCCGACTCCTGTGGCTCACCGTCGCTGGCTGCTCAAGTCACGCATTCTCGCGTTAGGCTGGCGCGGCCAGTCTGGCGCGCTGCTCCAGCCTCGATGCGCTGGAGCCCCGGGGGTGGAATGTGGGACCGCGAGTACCTGCATGGGAGCACGTCATTGCCATGGAGCAATGGATCTCTCCTGACGGCACCTTGGAGCTGCCCGGTGAGGACCGCGCGCAGGTTCGGTTCGTCGCCACGGAGTTGATGATTCCGGAGGCGGAGGTCTACACGTCCCTGCGAGCGCCGTGAGAGACGGCGGCACTGGTGCGGGAGATCTGCCGGCGGGGCCGGGAG
>NZ_JABBJJ010000355.1 GCF_012933655.1 Pyxidicoccus fallax
GGCTGGGGAGGTGGGGCGCCGTGTCCGCCGTGGCGGGCGATGCGAACAGGGCAAGGAACAGCACGGTGGCGGCCGTGAGACGACGCATGGATGTCGTTCCCTTCAGGAAAGGGTGGCGGTGGTGCCGCACCTGTCGGACCCGCTGGCGGGTACGGCAAGGACGGGCACCCGCTCGTCGAACACCGGCCCCGCCGCGAACGGTCACCGGCCCTTCGTCTCGCGGTCGACGTCCTTCCTGGCACGACGGGGACGGGCGAGGAATCACGACGCCGCTGGCACGGCCCGATACGACAAGTGGCCGCGGGTGAGCGTCTGCCCGATATGTCCGTTTCCCTCTCCCGTTGAAGCCGGCGGCCCGGTGACAGGGCCGCCCGCACGACGAAGTCAAAAGAGGGGACGGACAGACATGATGGGCATCCGGTGGCGTCAGACCGCTGCGCTGGTGGTGTGTTCGCTGTGGGGCTGTACGAGTGAGGTGAAGTCCGGCTCCGTGCAGGAGGCGCGGGCCGTGAATCCCTCGGGTGCCGTGGAGGCGTCGCTCACGACGGGTGATTTCCGCTACCCCGACGCGGTGCGCATCTTCAGCCGGGACTTCTTTCCCGAGGGCGTGGCGCACGCGGCGGACGGCACGTTCTACGTGGGCAGCTACTCCAACGGGCAGGTGGTACGGCAGCGTCCGGGGCGCCCCTTCGTGGAGCCCTTCATCCCCGCCAACGGGCGCGCCGTCGCGGGCATGAAGGTGGAGGACGCCACGCGGACGCTGTGGCTGTGCGAGCTGGACCTGACGCAGGCCACGCCGGACAACCTGCGCGCCTATGACTCGCGCTCGGGCGCGCCGCGCGGGGCGTGGCCGCTGCCCCTGGGCGGCGGGTGCAACGACGTGGCGCTGGACCCCCAGGGCAACGTCTACGTCACCGACACGTACCTGGGCGTGGTGCGCCGGCTGAAGCGCGGCGGCACGGCGCTGGAGGCGTGGGCGACGGACGCGCGGTTCCTCGCGCCGCCGGGCTGGCCCGGTCTCAACGGCGTGGCGTGGGACGGCGGCTCGCTCTACGTGGCGAAGTACGACAGCGGGGAGCTGTTCCGCATCGGCGTCGGCGCGAGCGGGGAGGCGGGCGCCATCACCCGCATCACCCCCAACGCGCCCATCGGCCTGCCGGACGGCATCCTCTTCGTGTCCCCGGGCGTGCTGCTGGTGGTGGACAACGACAACGGCAAGTTCCTGCGGCTGGACCTGAACGGCGACGAGGCCGCGGTGACGCTGCTGGCCACGGGCCTGGACAACCCCACCACGGTGGCGATGCATGACGGGGACGCGTTCGTGGTCGAGTCCCAGTTCGACCACTTCTTCGGCGTCGACAAGTCTCCGGTGGAGGTGCCTTTCATCGTGAAGCGCATCTGGCTCAGGTAGCCTCTCCCTCCAGAGGGAGGGAGTCCGAGTGGCCTCGGAGCTGAACATGCACGTGGTCGCCAGCTTCGTGGCGGCCATCGCGTTCGACGTGCTGATGCCGGTGGCGGTGGTGCTGTGGGCCCGCCGCCGGCTCGGCGTGGCGTGGAAGGTGGTGGGCTGGGGCGCGGCGGCGTTCGCGCTGTCGCAGCTGTTCACCCGCCTGCCGCTGACGCAGGCGGTCCAGTTCCTCCTGCGCGATGAGCTGAAGTCCTCCCAGGCCCTGCTCGTCGTGTGGATGGCGGTGCTGGCGTTCACCTCGGGCCTCTTCGAGGAGACAGCGCGGCTGTGGGCCTTCCAGAAGCCGCTGAAGGACTTCCGGCGCTGGCGGGACGCGGTGGGGTTCGGGGTGGGGCACGGCGGGCTGGAGTCCGCGCTGCTGGTGGCCGGCATGGCGGCGCTGGGGCTCATCAACATGGTGGCGCTGTCGAGCCTGGACCCGTCCACGCTGCCGCTGAAGCCGGAGCAGGTGGAGCAGGTGCGTCAGGCGAAGGCGACCTTCGCGGCGCTGCGCTGGTGGGAGCCGCTGCTGGGCGCGTACGAGCGGATGGGGGCGATGGTGTTCCACATCGCGATGTCCGTGCTCGTGCTCCAGCGCTTCGTGCGCGGGGAGCGGAAGTGGTACTGGCTGGCGGTGGGCGCGCACGCGCTCTTCAACGGACTCACCATCGCGGCGGCGAAGGCGGCCGGGGCGGTAGCGGGGGAGGGCGTGGTGACGGTGGGCGCGCTCGTGGGCCTGTGGGTCATCCTCCGCTTCCGGCCCCGGGAGCCGGAAGCCGGGCGGGAGGCCGCGCTGCCCCAGGCGTGAGCTCAGCGGTAGCGGAACCGGTCCGTGGCCTCCACCAGCGCCGCCGTGTTGCCGGGCTCGTTCGCCGAGTGGCCCGCGTCGGGGACGAGGAAGAGCTCCGCCTCCGGCCACGCCCGGTGCAACGCCCACGCGCTCTCCGGGGGGCACACCACGTCGTAGCGCCCCTGGACGATGACGCAGGGCAGGTGGCGGATGCGGTGCACGTCGTCGAGCAGCTGCGTGTCGCTCTTCAAGAAGCCACGGTTGAGGAAGTAGTGGCACTCGATGCGGGCGAAGGCGAGGGAGAAGGCCTCCTCGCTGTTGCGCGCCACCAGCTCCGCGTTGGGGTACAGGCAGCTCGTGCGGCCCTCCCAGACGCTCCAGGCGCGGGCGGCCTCCTGCCGGGCCTTCACGTCATCTCCCATCAGCCGGCGCGCGTAGGCGGCGAGCAGGTCTCCGCGCTCCTCGGGCGGAATGGGCGCGAGGTAGTGCTCCCAGGCGTCCGGGAACAGGGCGCTCGCGCCGCGCTGGTAGAACCAGTCGATCTCCTGCTTGCGCAGCAGGAAGATGCCGCGCAGCACCAGCTCGGTGACGCACTCCGGATGCGTCTGCGCGTACGCGAGTGCGAGCGTGCTGCCCCAGGAGCCGCCGAAGAGCTGCCACCGCTCGATGCCCAGGTGCTCGCGCAGCTTCTCCATGTCGGCGACGAGGTCCCAGGTGGTGTTCTCCTCCAGGCTCGCGTGCGGCGTGCTCTTCCCGCAGCCGCGCTGGTCGAAGAGGATGATGCGGTACGCGTTCGGGTCGAAGAAGCGCCGCTGGCGCGGGTCCGTGCCGCCGCCCGGGCCGCCGTGGATGAAGACCACCGGCTTGCCTCGTGGGTTGCCACACTCCTCGAAGTACACCTGGTGGAGCGCGGAGACGCGAAGGTGCCCGGTGCGGTACGGCTCCAGGGGCGGGTACAGCGCACGCAGCGGCCTGTGGGGGACGGACACGGGGCGGGCCTTCGGTGACGGGGGGAACATCACCGTAACAGAGCGCCTCGGGGGCTCATGCCGCTCCGTCCAGCCGGAGCGCGCCAGTATGCAGGACTCCCTACCGGTATGCCCTGCCGGACAGGGTGCGCCGCGACCAGGGAGGGGCGGGGCGTCCGCTTCGCGACGCTGGCTCGTCAGGGCTCCGGCCGGGCGGGCCAGGGTCGGCGCGATGTGACGTCGAAGTTTCCTGGCGGCAACGCCGACTTTGCGGGAGCTGTGGACACTCTCGGTGACTCCAACCCCCGGAGCGTCGCCATGAACATCGCCTCCCTCATGAACCACCCGAAGGCCCGCCGCGCCACTCCCACCCGCGAGCCCCGGCTGAAGCTCGTGCGCGTGCAGGCCACCGTCCTCGCCCAGGGCGCGGTGAGCGCGATGAAGGACAGCGTGCAGGCGTTCCGCCACATGCGGGACGTCCTCACCGGCGGCTACGCGCACCGCCTCCAGTAGCCCGCGCGGCTCCGGCCCCGTGCGCGTCACATGGCCGGGATGGCTGCTCCATCTCTTCCCGACCTCGTGCGCGTCACGAAGCCGGGACGACCGAAGCCCTTTCCCGGCCCCGTGGAGCCAGGCGGCCGGGACGACCTCAGGAGGGCGCGCCCGGGCTCGGGCTGGTTCCCGGGCTCGCTGGCGCGTCCTCCTTCGACGGGGGCGGCGGCGGAGGCACGCCCTTGCCGGCCGGAGCCACCACGCGCACCTCCGTGCGGTCGTCCAGCGCGAGCCCGTCGCCCTTGGGCTCCGTCTCCGTCACCGAGATGACGTCCCCGCGGTTCAGCTTGAGGAACCGCTCGTTGCGCTCCGTGCGGTGCTTCTCCTGCATCGCCAGGCCCACGCGTCCCTCGGCACCGCAGCCGATGTAGCGCCTGCGCCCCTTGCCCTCCAGCGGCTCGGAGACGATGCGGAACAGCCGTCCCGGCGTCAGCTCCGGCCAGCCCTCGCCCTTGGGCGCCAGCACCAGGTAGCTCATCTTCAGCGCTTCCTTGTGCAGGCTCGCCGCGCGCGCCAGCTCCTCCACCACGTGGGGCATCGGCCACTGCCGCTCCGCGTGGCACCAGTCCGTCTCCTTCAGCAGCGCCGGGCACGCGCCCCGGAACATGCACGGCGCGCGAATCGCATAGCCGCGCTCCACCATGGCGTCGCGCACGTGCAGCAGGCCGCGGCTCGTCTCGCGCAGCGCCGGCTCCATCACCAGCAGGCTGCCGCCGCGCTTCACCTTCGCCAGCGCCGCCTCCAGCAGCGCCGCGCGCGGGGCCGTGGCGCCCTCGCCCGTGCCGTACAGCTCGTTCAGCACGTGGCCCATGGTAATCAGGTCGAACTGCCCGTCCGGCAGCGCGGCGGCCTTCTTCGTCGGGTCCCACTCGCGCGTGGCCAGCGCCTCGCCGGCCTCGGTGGCCAGCGCGCGCGCCAGGTTGAGGGCCGCCTTGCTGCGGTCCGCCGCCGTCACCTCGCTGGCGCCCGCGTCCATCGCCGCGAAGGCCACGGGCCCCGGGCCGCTGCCCAGATCCAGCACCTGCCGGGGCCGGTTCGGCAGCTCGCCCAGCACCTGCCGGGCCTGCGCATAGGATACCGGCCAGTAGAAGAGCAGGTAGGCGCCGAGCAGGCGCGGGTCATCCATGTACCGCGCCCCGGCGAGCTGCCGCTCGCGCGTCAGTCCCAGCGAGAGCTGCCGCACGCCCGCGCCGACTTCCTTCACCTCCTGGGGGGTGAGGCGGGTCTCCGGCCCGTCGCCCCTGCCGCGCGAGGCGCGCCACACGGCGATGAGCCTCGGCATCCATCGCTCCAGGTCCTTGCTGTACGCGTTGCTCATCCCGCCAAACCTTCGACTCTCGTCTCGTGGGCCGCTTCCCGGGAGCGGCCGCGTCAACCCGTTGTCATTCCGCCAAGGCTTCAACTCCGGCATCGCCTCCCGGGGGCGACCGCGTTAAACCCTTGTCGCACATGATTTCCGTCCGCGGACTGCGCAAGCACTACAAAGTCCACAAGCGCCCGCCGGGCCTGAAGGCGGCCCTTCGCTCGCTCGTCCACCGTTCCTACACCACGGTGAAGGCCGTGGATGGCATCTCCTTCGACATCCGCCCCGGAGAGCGGGTGGGCTTCCTCGGCCCCAACGGCGCCGGGAAGACGACGACGCTGAAGGTCCTCTCCGGGCTGCTCCACCCCTCGGAGGGCGAGGTGTCGGTGGACGGCCACGTGCCGCGGCTCCGGGAGGAGGCCTTCCTCAAGAAAATCATGCTCGTCATGGGGCAGAAGCAGCAGTTGCTGTGGGATTTGCCTCCGGCGGAGACGTTCGAACTCAACCGCGCCATCTACGACGTGCCCGCCGCCCAGTACAAGCAGACGCTGGACGAGCTGGTGGGGTTGCTCGACATCGGCGACCTCATCACCAAGCCCACCCGGCAGCTGTCCCTGGGCGAGCGGATGAAGTGCGAATTGGCCGCGGCGCTCATCCACCGGCCCCGCGTGCTGTTCCTGGAC
The DNA here is from genome assembly GCF_012933655.1 of Pyxidicoccus fallax. GTDB lineage: Bacteria > Myxococcota > Myxococcia > Myxococcales > Myxococcaceae > Myxococcus > Myxococcus fallax. Next base: position 5,744 of record NZ_JABBJJ010000355.1, read on the forward strand.
GAGCCCACCATCGGCCTGGACGTGTCCATGCAGGCCACCATGCGGACCTTCATCAAGGAGTACAACGAGAAGTACGGCGCCACGCTCATCCTCACCAGCCACTACATGGACGACGTGGCGGCGTTGTGCCCCCGCGTCATCGTCATCGACAAGGGCCTGTTGTCCTACGACGGCAGCCTGGAGGCGCTGGTGCAGCGGGTGCGCCCGGAGAAGCGCGTGGTGCTGCGGCTGGCCGAAGAGGTGGACGCCGCGCGGCTGGCGCCCCTGGGCAAGGTGGTGACGCACGAGGCGGGCACCGCGGTGCTCCAGGTGCGGCAGGAGGCCGTCAACGCCACCATCTCTCGCGCGCTGTCGGGGCTGCCCGTCACGGACCTCACGGTGGAGAACGCGCCGCTGGAGGAGGTCATGAGCGAGCTGTTCGCGGAGAACAAGGCCCGGCGCGCAGCGGAGGCCTCCGCGGAAGAAGCCGCGCGGGAGTCGGTGTCGGCATGAGCGTCCGAAGCGTCCTGCGCGCCATGCCCACGCTGCTCCGTGTGGGCTTCGCCGAGGCGGTGGCCTACCGCGCGGAGATGTTCATCTGGGTGCTGTCCACCACCATGCCGCTGGTCAACATGGTGCTGTGGATGGCGGTGGCCCGCAACGCGCCGGTGGGCCGCTTCGGCCAGGAGGACTTCGTCGGCTACTTCCTGGCCACCTTCGCGGTGCGCCAGCTCACCAGCTCCTGGGCCGCGTGGCTCATCAACTGGGAGGTGCGGCAGGGCACGCTGTCCATGCGCCTGTTGCGCCCCATCTCCCCGCTGTGGGCCTACGCGGCGGAGAACATCGCCGGCTTCCCCATGCGCCTCATCGTGGCGGTGCCGGTGGTGATTCTCAGCGTGGTGCTGGTGGGCACCAAGGCCGTGCCCCAGCACGCGTGGCAGTGGGTCTTCTTCGCGGTGGCCGTCTTCGGCGGGTGGGCCATCTCCTTCCTCGCCAACGTGGCCATCGGCGCGCTGAGCTTCTTCTGGGGCAGCAGCCAGAAGGTGATGGAGGTGTGGCTCGTCCTCTACTTCGTCTGCTCCGGGTACATGTACCCGGTGGAGCTGCTGCCGTCCGCGCTGCGCACCGTCATCGACTGGCTGCCGTTCCGCTACCAGATTGGCCTGCCGGTGGAGCTGCTGACGGGGGCGCACGACTGGCGCGAGGCGCTGATGCTGCTGGGCGCGCAGTGGGCGTGGGTGGCCCTCATGGGCGCGCTGGCGGTGTTCTCCTGGAAGCAGGGCGTGCGGCGCTTCGCGGCGTTCGGAGGGTAGGGGGACATGCTTCGGCGCTACCTCAGACTGCTGGGCATCCAGCTCAAGGCGTCCGGCCTGCTGGCGGTGCAGTACCGCGCGGACTTCTTCACCGAGGGGCTCACCTCGCTCTTCTGGACCTTCACCGCGCTGGCGCCGCTGTTCGTCGTCTACGGCGAGCGGCCCGTCGTGGAGGGGTGGAGCTTCGGCGAGGCGCTGCTGGTGGTGGGCTGGTTCACGCTCTTGCAGGGCATCCTCGAGGGCGCCATCAACCCCAGCCTCACGGGCGTGGTGGAGCACATCCGCAAGGGCACGCTGGACTTCGTGCTGCTCAAGCCCGCGGACGCGCAGTTCCTGGTGTCCACCCAGCGCTTCCTTCCCTGGCGCGCCTTCAACGTCCTCACCGGGCTGGGGCTGTTCGTCTACGCCTTCTCGCTCATCGGCCGGGGGCCCTCGCTGACGGGGCTGTTGTCGTCGGTGCTGCTGTTGGGCACCAGCACGCTGCTGCTCTACTCGCTGTGGATATTGACGGTGAGCGCCGCGTTCTTCGTCGTGCGCGTGGACAACCTCACGTACCTCTTCACGTCCATCTTCGACTTCGCGCGCTGGCCCTCCTCGGTGTTCCAGGGCGTGGCCAAGGGCGCGCTGACGCTCGTCTTCACGTACGTCATCCCCCTGGCGCTGATGACCACCTTCCCCGCCGAGGCCATGCTGGGGCGCCTGCCGCTCCACGCGCTCGCCGGCGCGGTGGTGGGCTCCATCGTCTTCGCCTGGCTGGCCCGGCGCGTGTGGCTGTACTCCATCGGCCACTACACGTCCGCCAGCAGCTAGGCGCCTCGCCGAGCAGGGGCCGGGCCGCCGTCAGCTCGCCTGGTCTCACCCCGGCTGGAGATGTCGTCGTCCATGGGGGGATTGGGACCCAGGTGGTGTCCCGCCACGAGGGCTGCCCGTCTGCCGCCCTGGGGTGGGTGTCCATGGCCCCACCGGGTGGGTCCATTGTTCAGTTCTGAAGCGTGAGATGGCCTCCAAGGCGCTGGCTGGAGTAAAGGCCGGTCCAACCCCCCCTCAGAGTCGAAAAGAGGACTCCCCCCATGTTCAAGAATCCTGGGTCCGGCCTCCTGGCCGTGCTCGCGTTGACCCTCGCCCTGGCGGGCTGTTCACACGAGGATTTTGCAGAAACGCTGAATCAGGAAAGCGCTGAAACCGCGGCCAGGCGCCTGGCCGAGGGAGAGACTTCTCCCTGGGGTGAAGGCCCCAGCATGGCGATGAGGCGCGTGGACCACACGGCGACGGTGCTGCGCTCGGGCGCGATGCTGGTGGCCGGCGGCCAGTCGTCGCTGAGCGCGGAGCTGTACGACGTGAAGGGGCGGCGGTGGCTCGGCGCGGGCACCATGGTGACCATCCGGCGCCGCCACACCGCGACGCTGCTGAGCAACGGGAAGGTGCTCGTCGCGGGAGGCGACTCCGCCGCCGCGTCCACCGGCACCGCCGAGCTGTATGACCCGGCCGGCCACACCTGGACGGCCACGGGGGCCCTGCACTCGCTGCGCTCCGGCCACACCGCGACGCTGCTGAACACCGGGAAGGTGTTGGTGGCGGGCGGTGACAACGGAGCGGGTGGCGCGCTGCAGACCGCCGAGCTCTACGACCCGGCGACGGGGGAATGGACGTCCACGGGCCCCATGAAGTCGCCCCGCGTCGGCCATGCGGCCGTGCTGCTGCCGTCCGGGAAGGTGCTGGTGGTGGGCGGCCGCAGTGGCCCGCGCGGTGTGTTCCTGCGCTCCGTCGAGCTGTATGACCCGGGCCAGAATGCGTGGACGGCCATGGCGCAGATGATGACCGCGCGCTCCGGCCACTCGGCGACGCTGCTGCTGTCGGGCAGGGCGCTGGTGGCGGGAGGCCAGGTCGACGAGTTCAGCGCGACGGAGAACTCCGAGCTGTATGACCCGGAACAGAACACGTGGACCCCCACGAACCAGCTGCTCGCGGCGCGCACGAACCACACCGCCACGCTGCTGCACTCGGGTGAGGTCATCATCTCCGGCGGCACCGACGGCGGGGATGCGTACCTCCAGAGCGCGGAGCTGTACGAGCCCACCAGCAACCGCTGGTACACGCGGTGGCCCATGAACAGCAGCCGGGTCGGCCACACCGCCGCGCTGCTGAGCACGGGCGAGGTGCTCGTCGCGGGCGGCGGCGCGGACGGGGAGCCGGACTCGGCCACGACCGAGCGCTACGCGCCGGCCACGCCGCCCTGGCTCCCGGTGAACCCCATGGCCGCGGTCCGCTATCAGCATACGGCGACGGCGCTGCCAGGCCACGGCGGGCTGCTGGTGACGGGCGGCACCTCCACGGGGAGCAACGCGCTGTCGGGCGCGGAGTTCTTCGACGAGGCTCGAGGCCAGTGGACGCCGGTGGGCTCGCTCACCACGCCGCGCTTCCTCCACAGCGCCACGGCGCTCCCCACCGGCGAGGTGCTGGTGGCCGGCGGGCAGGCCGGTTCATCCACCTTCCTGTCCACCACCGAGCTGTATGACCCGGCCACCCGCGCCTGGAAGCCCGTGGCCTCGATGGCCACGACGCGCTCGCGCCACACGGCCACGCTGCTGGAGTCGACGGGGAAGGTGCTGGTGGCGGGCGGCAGGATGAACTCCAGCTTCACCGGCCTCCTCGCCACCGCCGAGTTGTTCGACCCGGCCACGCGCACGTGGAGCGCCGCGAAGCCCATGACCCGGAAGCGCGTCTTCCACACCGCCACGCCGCTGCCGTCCGGCAAGGTGCTGGTGGTGGGCGGCACCACGCCCGAGGGGGACACCGCCACGGCGGAGCTGTACGACCCCGCTACCGACTCATGGACCCTGACGGCTTCCTCCATGTCCGTCTCGCGCTACGGGCACGTGGCGGTGCTGCTGGCCTCCGGCAAGGTGCTGGTGGCGGGGGGCTGGGGCCCGCGCGGCGCCCTCGCCAGCGCCGAGGTGTATGACCCGGCCACGGGCACGTGGACGGCGGTGGCCTCCATGTCCGCGGCCCGCTACGGGGCCATGGTCTCGCTGCTGCCCACCGGCCGCGTGCTGGTGCTGGCCGGGGACGGCGGCTCCACCGTCGGCCTCCAGGACTCCTCCGAGGTCTTCGACCCGGGCACCGGCATGTGGACCCCCGGCGGCTCGCTCTCCGCGCCCCTGACGAGCGCGGGCGTGGCGCGGCTGGCCTCCGGCAACGTGCTCGTCACCGGCGGCCAGGGCTCCAGTGGCTCGCTGGCCTCCACGGAGCTGTACACGCCCGCGCTCTGAGCGGCGCATCACCCGCCCCGGTGTCCCTTCCGCACCGGGGCGGCTCTTCCAACCCGGGTGTTGGATTACCCGGTTGACCTGAATGTCAACTGGAGGAGGGCTCGCGGCTCTGGCGGGCAATCCGTGCGGTAGCTTGGCGCCTTCCCCCCAGCAGTCGAAGGAAGGAGCCGGTGATGAAGAAGCTTCACGCGGTCTTCATGGCAGTGGTTTGCGTGGGAGTGCTCGGGTTCGTCCCCGAGGCCCGCGCGGGCGCGGCGCGGACGACGTACCCCGTGGTGTTCGCGCATGGCATGGCCGGGTTCGACGACATCCTCGGCTATGACTATTGGGGCGACGACTACGGCATGTTCGTGGGCGACGCGTGCGACGCGCTCTTCGAGACGGACTGCAACGAGGACATCGACGCGGGGCAGAAGTCCTTCGTGGCGCAGGTGGCGCCGTTCCAGTCCTCGGAGGTGCGGGGGTTGGATTTGGCGAACGACATCGAGGGGTTCATGGCGACGTCGGGCGCGTCGAAGGTGAACCTCATCGGCCACTCGCAGGGCGGCATCGACGCGCGCAAGGCGGCGCGGGTGCTGCGCGAGCGGCGGGGTGTCACGTCGGTGGCGGTGCTGGTGAGCGTGTCGTCTCCGCACCGGGGCTCGCCGGTGGCGAAGTACATCCTGGACCTGAAGCCGGGGGTCACGAGCGTCGTCGCGGCGCTGGCGAAGTACTACGGCGACATCGTGTACGCGCCGGGCAATGACGCGTACGCGGGCGCGAAGCAGCTCGTGTACAACGACTACTCGGCGGGCGACGGCGTCATCACGGGCATGAAGGCGTTCAACGAGAAGTACCCGGTGAGCACGTCGTACGCGGGGCGCTACGTGTCGCTCATCACGGCGCAGAACGGCGTCAACGTGAATCCGGCGCTGTACCTGCTGAGCGAGTTCCTCTTCGACATCGACGGTGATGGGGCCTGCGCGGACGACGGCGACAACGACGGCGCGGGCGGGTGCGGCGACGGCGTCCGCAACGAGGCGGATGACGACGGCCTGGTGGGCATCAACTCGCAGCAGATGGGCCACCGGCTGCGCTACTCCGAGTCCACGTTCGGGTTCGACTCGGTGACCAACGACACGTCCATCGCCGCCGTCACGAGCCTCAACGCGCCCGCGAGCGCGGCGATGACGTCCATGTCCAGCGTCATCTCGCAGGACCACCTGGACGTGGTGGGCGTGGGCCCGGACACCTTCGACGAGCCGGAGTTCTACGCCGCCATCTTCCAGTACATCGCCACGTACGACTGAGTGGTGGCACGGGCGGGGTCCGGGCTCGCGGCCCGGGCCTCTGCTCCGCGGTGCTCAGGCGCTGGGCTGGGGTGCCTCGGCCTCCTCGGCCTCCACGCCGTAGTACGCGAGGCATTCCACCTCTCGGCCGCGCACCACGCGCTTGCCGTCGAGCGGGCCTCCGTGCGCCGTGACGACGGTGCACTGGCCTTCCTCTTCGTCCTTGTCGAAGTAGAGGACCACCCAGTCCCGCGTGGTGCCCTGCTGGTGCGCCAGCGCCGTGTTGGAGAACAGCGCCCGGATGCTCCAGCCGTCCAGCTTGCGGCGCAGCACCGGCAGCCACGCCTCACCCGATGGGTTGAACCGGCGCGGTGCAATCGTCCGCAGCTCTCCCGCCGCCGAGCGCCGCCGGTACTCCTCGTCCACCTGCAGCAGCAGTTCAAGCTCCGGCTGTGCTCCCCGCGCTGGCGCCGCCTGCAGCCGTGCCGCCCCACGCCGGCTCCGCCCCAGCCGCGCCGCGAGCAGCTCCCGCACCTGCTGCCCGCGCCGGGGGCCGAAGCCCTCCACCTCCTCCAGGCTCCCTTCGTGCGCCGCCTGCTCCAGCTCCTCCAGCGTCCGGATGCCCAGCTCCGCGTGAATGCGCCGGGCCAGCTCCGGGCCGATGCCCGGCACGCTGGCCAGCAGCTGCTCGGGCGAGGCCTCGGACTCCAACCGGTCGAGCAGGCTGGAGCTGCCCGTGCGAACGAACTCCGCCACCGCCGCCGAGATGCTCTTGCCCACGCCCGGCAGCTTGCGCAGCCCCGCCTCACCCTCGGAGGTGAACACCTCCATCACCGGCTGGGGCCACGCCGCGATGGTGTTCGCCGCCTTGCGATAGGCGCTCACCCGGAACGGCATCGCGTCCTGCGCCTCCAGCAGGTCCGCCACCCGCTCCAGCATGTCGGCGACGTCGATGTTGTCCTTCCATTCCACGCCCATGACTACCTGAAAGGTGGGGCGTCCCAGGCCCGACGTCCAGCCCCGGGCCGGGCATTCGGCTGGGGCAGGG
>NZ_JABBJJ010000356.1 GCF_012933655.1 Pyxidicoccus fallax
GCCACCATCCCCGCCACCAGCCCTGTCCAACTCATGTGGTCTTCCTTTCCTGACGCGGCTTTGCGGCCTGCCAACGAGACGCGCGTCGCGATCATTCCCCTTGCCATGCAGGGGGGGTGGTTTGACAGACGGGGCGACAAGTCCTAGATCCCCGCGGCGTCGGGCCGGGCCGGACTGTTCATGACCCGTCAGCATTCGCCGAAAGAGTCCAGGCGATTACGTGCTCTTGGGTAGGAATAGTCGACCCATTGCGTCACCCGGAGTGAATCACTACTTTGCGCGGCCGTTGCGCGCCACTCCGGTCTTACCGTCGAAGTGACGGTCTGTCGTCCGGTAGCACTGCTCGTTCACAGCGCTCGGGGGGGAATCAGCTCAGAGGGAGGGCTCCATGAAGCCGTGTCCAGCCGATCTGCCGCAAACCATCAACCCCGAGGCCGGGCCGAAGCGTGCCGGCGTCGAGACGCATCGCAACCTGAACTGCCACCACTATGACAACTGTCTGGACGAGGCCGTCCGGCGGGGTTGGCAGTCCTTCACGTGCATGAAGTGCCCCATGTACCAGCACGTGGCGCCGCCCCAGATGGGGCTCGAAGCCTACGCCACGCAGCGCCGTCCGGTTTGACGAAACACCCTCGTTTCGCGAGTCCCGGGGCCGCCCCTGGTCGTGCACAGGGGCGCCGCGTCCTCGTCGTCAGGGGATGGCGGCGTAGATGACGGCCACCCAGTACTGCTTCTGGCCGAAGCGCTTCGAGTCCCCGCGGACCACGCCCACGCCCACGTGGTTGTTGGTGGCGTCCGCGAGGCTGCGCGAGTCGGGCAGGGCGGTGGGGTCCGAGACGATGAAGAAGTCCACCGCCGCCGTTCCCGCGTCCGGCAGGGCCTGGAACACGCGGTCGTGCAGGGGCGCCTCGCCAGGCTGCGCCGAGGGCTGGTCCAGCTCCAGCGCGCGCCGGGCATGTGCGCGGGCCAGGGACTCCAGCGCGGGGCTGCGCTTGAGCGGCGGCAGCTTGCGCGTCGCGCGCAGCCGGGCGAGCGCGTCGTAGGCCTCCTGCTGCGGGTCCTCCGGGAGCTGGGCGGCGGGTGAGGCGGCGGTGAAGACCTCGGTGAGGACGGCCTCGTCGCGCCCGTCCACCTTCTGGAAGGTGACGCCCACGCCCATGAAGCGGAAGCCCGGATCCAACAGGTTGCGGCGGTGGCCGGGGCTGTGCTCGATGCCGAAGTGCGCCGCCAGCGGCCCGGGCGCGAGGCCCAGGTTCTCTCCGGCGCGCACGTAGCGGGCATCCGCCGGCAGCCGGCGCGTCAGCGTGGAGCCGTCCGGCGCCACGTGGGCGAAGAAGTTCTCCGCGGACATGCGGTCGCTGTAGTCCTGCGCGACGCGCTCCAGCACCGGCTCCGGCGTCAGCTCCGGCAGGCGGTGCGCCCGGCGGAGCGCGTTGATGCGCTCGTACACGGCCCGCCGCGCCTCGGGCAGGGTGGTGGGCTCGGCGAGCTGCGCGCTCTTGTCCCGCCGCTCGGCCGAGCCGTGCTGGGCGAGGAAGATGGCGGCCACCTCCGGGCCCGCCGAGGCCCGGCCCACGACCTCCACCGTGTAGGTGCCGGGCCTGGCGAACTCCAGGCGGGTGCAGAAGCCGGCGCCGCCGTTGTTCCGGCGCGTGAGGGGCACCCGGTCCACCTCGCCATCCGGGCGGGTGACGTAGACCTCCGGCTGGCGCAGCGGGGCCACGAGGTTGCCGCAGAGCGTTCCCGAGGCATTCTCGCCGCCCGCGAACACGCGCGGGAAGGGCTGCAGCTCCGCCTTGCGGTCCGACAGCAGCAGGAGCAGCGCGGCGCGCTCGTCCTTCAGGGCCACGCCCACGCCGAAGTGGGAGGCGCGCTCCGCGTTGAAGTCCGTGCGCGCGAGGAAGGTCTCGATGGCGTGCGGGTGCGTCCACGCGCGGATGACGAGGACGCGAGGCGACGGGTCCGCGCCCCCCGCGTCGCTGACGGCCTGCGTGAGGGTGAGGAGGTCCGGCGCGCCGGTGGTGTACTCGGTGAGGGCCTCGCGGGCGAGCCGTCGCGCCGCCTCGGTGAGCGTGGCGTCCCGCGCGGGCGCGCGCCGGCCCACCCGCTCGAACTCGCGCACCACGTGCTGGCCGGCCTGCTGCTCCATGTCCTTCGCGGAGAGCGGCGTCGCGGCGAGGAGGGCGCCGAGCGCGACCAGGGCAATCATCGGCGCCCCATCCGGAAGGTGAGGGTCGTCACGCTGCCAGGGCCGAGCCGCTCGTTGAGCCGCTCGCACAGCGAGGCCGCCTCGGCCTCCAGGGACCGCGCCCACTGCTCCTCGGACACCGTCACCACCAGCGTGGTGCCCTGCAGGGCGAAGGGGGTCGTGTGGCGTGCGAGGTGAGGACCCACCACCGCGGCCCACACGGGCGCCAGCGCCTGACCCCGGCCGGACTCCTCAGCGAGGCGGGCCAGGACACGGGGAAGGAGGCTTTCGAGGGACTTGAACTCGCCGCGCGCCATCGCGGGCGATCATGAGACGCCGCCCACCGAAAGCCAACCGTCCATTGCGCGGCGGGCGGGCAGGCGGGCCATGCGGGTGTCGGGCGCGTGGCGGACGGTGCGGGAGACCGTCGCGCACCGGGCGGCCAGCCTGTAAGGTCGAGGACGGTCCCCGGAGCCGCACCCATGAGCCCCTCCCCCCGATTCCTCCCGCTGGCCGGCCTGGCATGCGCGCTGCTGCTCCTGGCCGGCTGCGCGTCGGACGCGGAGGACACGCCCGGCCTTCCCCCGGCCCCCGGTCCCCAGTTCGACTGCGCGGTGGACCAGGACTGCCCGGACCTGGACCTCTTCTTCTGCGACACCTCCGTCTCGCGCTGCACGCCCGGGTGTCGGATGCCGGTGCACTGCGGCGCGCCCCGGCGTGGCGCCTACGCGCTGCCCGAGTGTGACAACTCGCCCCTGGGCTGCCAGTGCGACATGAACCGGTGCGTGCCCGCCGTGTGCGCGTCGGACGAGGACTGCGCCGAGGGCCGCGCGTGCCGCGACGGGGCCTGCGTGGCGCCTCCAGCCGCCGCGACGGCCGCGTCGTGCGAGGTGACGCCGGACTTCGTCGTGGGCCGCGTGGGCACCCCGGTGACCTTCACCGTGTGGGCGCGGGATGGCGCGGGCGCGCCGGTGGTGCCGCGCTCCGGCGTGACGTGGCGCACGCGCGCGGCGTCGGTGACGGGGGAGGGTACGGGCTCCAGCGCCGCCTTCGTGCTGGCCGAGCCCGGCGGGGAGCAGGACGCGGTGGAGGCCCTCGTGGGCAACGTCAGCTGCCGCGCTCGCGTCCTCGTGCTGCCGGCCACCGTGCCGGCGGGCGGCGTGCGCGTGCTGGTGGTGGACGAGCTGACGGGACGTCCGGTGCCGCTGGCCACGGTGGCGGTGTCCAACGACGTGGGCGCGCTGACGGCCAGCGGGGTGACGGGGCCGGAGGGCGCCGCGTGGGTGCCCGCCACCGGAGAGGTGGGTCTGTCCGTCTTCCACCCGGGCTACGGCTATCTCACGCTGGCGCGCCACGACGCGACGGCCTCGCGGGACGTGCGGCTGGCGGTGCGCCGCAATCCGCTGGACCGCTTCGGGGGCGTGCGCGGCACCTTCGTTGGCCCCGACGTCCCGCCGGTGGTGCCCACGCCCGCGCTGCGAATGGGACTTGCGGGCCTGTCGGTGCCGGGCCTGCCGTCGGACGTGTCGCCGGAGGCGCTGCTGGGGCCGGAGCGCGAGGTGGAGGTGGGGTTGGGCAACAGCCGCCGTCCCCTGTCGCTGCCCGCCGGCGCGTCGCTGTGGGGGGCCGGCACGTTGCCCCCGGAGGTGTCCGTCCCCGGCGTGGCGGGCCTCTGTGACGCGTCGCTGGACGGCGTGCCGGACGCGGAGGCGGCCGTGCGCGCGGGCGCGTGTGGCATCCGCGCCGCCTGGGCGCTGCAGGGTGAGCTGCCGCTGAGCGAGCTGCCCCTCAACGCGCTGGAGCCTGGGGCGGACCCGCTGCTGCTGCTGGGCCAGCTGCTGACGGGGTCGCCGCGCTTCACCTCGACGGTGCGGCGCGACACGCGCTTCACGCTCGAGCCCACGCCCGGCATCGACACCGGGGCGCCGGACCTGGGCGCGGTGATGTACCCGCACGCCGTCTCCTTCGCGCAGGGAGGTGTGCGGCTGGCCTTCCCCTTCACCGTGCGCGTGCCGGCGCTGCCGCGCTACCGCGGCGAATACCTGGACCGGGCCTACGTGCTGGCCGCCGTGTCCGCGCCCGGCCGGGGCCTCGTGCCGCTGGGCCTGGGCGCCGCGACGAACACCGCCCCCGCGGACCCCAACACGGATCGGGACGAGCGGCTGTCCACCCCCGGCCTGGTGCTGGTGCGCATGGCCCCCGCGCATGGTGGCCTGGAGGGCCAGCCATACCGGCTCGTGGTGGCGGCGACCTCGGGCCTCGCGCGCGAGGACGTGTCCGCGGCCACCGTCACCACCTCCCTGCTGGTGGACCTGCCCGGCCCGGACTTCGACCCCAGCGGCCTGCGCCCCGTGTCGACGCGCACGGGCTTCCTCGGCCTGCCCGAGGACTCCGGCTACAACTTCGAGGCCGTCGCCTCGGAAGAGCTGGAGGGACGGCAGTTCCGCGCAGACGTGGACGACGCGGCCTCGCTGGTGCGCGTCATCTTCACCAACCGGTCCAGCCGCCGGTGGACGGTGCTGGCCGAGCCGGACCGCGCCCGCGCCGGTTTCCGCGTGCCCCGTGCGCCCCCCGGCTTCGAGGACCGGACCTTCTTCGGTGACCTCCAGGGCTCACGCGCCAGCCTGCGCGTGGAGGCGCTGCGGGTGGGCGGCCCCGCCGAGCGAGACAGGCTGGGCCCGGCGTCCCTCGTCTCCGCCGACGGCCCCGGGCTGGAGCGGGTGGGGGACCTGACGCTCGCGACGGCCACGCTGGACATGGGACGCCCGGAGGTGGGCTGGCTCTTCCCGGAGCTGGAGGGACAGCGCCTCGTCCGGGGCAGCGCGGTGCGCGTGCGCGTCACCGGCCTGAGCGTGGGCTCCGGGGACATGGAGGCCCAGGTGCGCCTGACGCTGCGCGGGGGCATTGGCTGCGAGGGCACCGTGCTGCTGGAGGACGAGGCCGTGTCCCAGGGCCGGGGCGAGGTGGAGTTCCTGCTCCCGGCCTCCTGCCGTGGCACGGGCGTGACGCTGGTGGCCGAGCTGGCCGACTCCGATGGAGACCCCCTTCGCCCCCCCGTCTCCGCCACGCGCGGCGTGGATATCCCCTGACGGGGTAGGTCGTGGTAGGTCCCCACCCGGACCGCCGGCCCTGACTCGCTTTCTTGATTTCCAGGGTGGTAGCGTTGATTTCCCGAGGAGGCAGGGTTGCAGAAGGAGACGGTCGTCACGGTCATCTCGAAGATCTCCGACCGGCCGGTCAACCTCGACGCGGCGCTGGTGGTGATCTACGGCCTGGACCTGGGTCGGAAGTTCGACCTCACGCGCGAGGAGACGCTCATCGGGCGCTCGTCGAAGGCGGACATCCAGATCGACCAGGAGTCGGTGAGCCGCAACCACGCGAGCATCTCCAACACGCGTGAGGGCGTGCGGGTGCGGGACCTGGGCTCCACCAACGGCACGTTCATCAACGACGAGCTGGTGGAGGGCACGCTCACGCTGCGCAACGGCGACCTGGTGAAGATTGGGCGGACCATCTTCAAGTTCATCGCCGGCGGCAACATCGAGGCGGCGTACCACGACGAGATCTACCGGCTGACCACGATGGACGGCCTGACGCAGATCTACAACCGCCGCTACTTCGACGAGCAGCTGGATCGGGAAATCTCGCGCAGCCGCCGGTACGAGCGCGTGCTGTCGCTGGTGCTGCTGGACATCGACCACTTCAAGCAGGTGAACGACACGTACGGGCACCTGGCGGGGGACTCGGTGCTGAAGCAGCTGGCGTCCACGGTGCGCACGAAGATCCGCCGCGAGGACGTGTTCGCGCGCTACGGCGGCGAGGAGTTCGCCATCCTCCTGCCGGAGGTGTCGCTGGGCGGGACGCGGCAGCTCGCGGAGAAGGTGCGGCGGCTGGTGGAGAAGCAGCGCTTCGAGTTCGACAAGCAGTCCATCCCCGTCACCGTGTCGGTGGGCATCGCCACGCTGGAGCCGCAGCACCGCGAGCCCGGGGACCTGATTCGCGCGGCCGACGAGAAGCTCTACGAGGCCAAGTCCGCCGGCCGCAACCGCGTGGAGGGCTGAGCGCGCCCAGGGCCGCCTCCGCGCCTCATGGGCACGGAGGCGAGCCGGGCCCTCAGCCGGTGAAGACGGAGCGGCGCTCGCGCAGCAGCGACTGGACCATTCCCTGGATGGACTCGCGGGTGCGCTCGGTGAGGCGCTGCACCTCGCCCAGGTCGTCCGCCGCCTCCGGGCTGAGGCCGTCCATGGCGATGGGCTCGCCGAAGCGCACGCTCCACTTGGCGGGCAGCGGCAGGGGCCCCAGCGGGGTGAGCGGCACGTAGGGCAGGCCCAGGAAGGACGCGGGGAGGCGGCCCAGCAGCGGAGACGTCTCCTCGCCGCCGACGATGGCCACCGGGACGATGGGCGCGCCGGTGCGCAGCGCCAGCTTCACGAAGCCGCCGCGCCCGAAGCGCTTCAGCCGGTAGCGCTCCGCGAAGGGCTTGCTCAGCGCCTGGTAGCCCTCGGGGAAGACCACCAGCGGGCGCTGCTCGTCCAGCAGCCGCAGCGCGTTCTCCGGGCAGGCGCGCACCGCGCCCAGGCGGTTGAAGAGGGTGCCCAGCACCGGCGCGTGGAAGACCTGGTCCTCCACCAGCCACCGGGGCTCGCGCAGGTCGGGGCGCTCGCGGGTGATGACCAGCGACATCACCAGTCCGTCATAGGGCAGGGCGCCCGAGTGGTTGGCCACCAGGATGGCCGCGCCCTGCGGGACATGGTCGGCGCCCTGCACGGACACGCGCCAGTATTGCGAGTAGAGGAACTCGAGCACCGGGTCCAGGCGCTCCACCAGCGACGGGTCCTTGCCGTACTCGTCGATGTGGGCGCCGCCGCCCGTGCCCAGCCCGGCGCGCATCGCCTGCATCAGCCCGTTCATCGCGCCCATGGCCCGGCCCAGGCCCTCGCTGGCCAGCGCCTGTCCGGCGATGTCCCGGGCCAGCGACAGCATCCCCGCGGCGCGCTGCGCGAGGGGACGCGGCGCCTCGGGCTCGCGCAGCTGCTCCGTGAAGAAGGGCTCGCGCGGACGCTCGGTCTCGCCCACGGGCGGCACCAGCGACAGCCCGCCGCGCTGGGCTCGCGGGAGCTCGTCCCTCGTGGCGTCCGGCACCTCGACCTCCGCCTCCAGCGCGGAGGTGTCCCCGGTCTCCAATGCCTCCTCGGGCGCCGTCACGGACAGCGTCACGGACAGCTCCAGTCCGGAGGTATCGCTGAGGGAGCCCGGCGCGTCGTCGTCCTCGTCGTCCTCGCGCTCGTCGTCCTCGCCGGGGCCGAAGCCTCCCTCGGCCTCCGCCTCCAGGTCGAACGTGTCCTGGAAGCCCTCCGTGTCCTCCTCGTCCTCGGCCGAGTTGGCGGCGCGCTCCTCCTGGTCCCCGTCCTCGTCGGGGGGCACCTGGGCCGGCGGGGTGGTGGCGTGACGGTCCAGCACCTCGGCGACGGCCACCACGGCGGCGGCCTCGGCCACCTGCGCGGCCACCTGGGAGGCCAGCTCGCGCTCGCGCTCCGGGTTCTGCGTAGGCGGGCTGTGGTCCAGGACCTCTTCCACCGCGGCCTCGGCTATCTCGGTGGCCATCTCCGTGGCCATCAGCCGGTCCACGTCCTGCTCCTCGCCGTGCCGGCGCTCCAGCGCCTCGTCCACGGCGACCTTCGCGGTGGCCTCGGCGACCTCGGCGGCCAGTGCCTCCGCGAGCGCGTGGTCCACCTCGCGCTGCTTCGGGGTGCGCGCGCCCATCTCGTCCGACACCACCGGCTTGCGAGGCGGCGGCGGCGGGCGCGGGGCCACGGGCGCGGCGGGCTCGCGCAGGGGCAGCACCGGGTCCTCGTCCACCGATTCGGTGGGTTGGGCCGTGTGCGGGGCGGGGGGGGCGGCGTCGTGCTGACGCTCGGCGGCCCTGGCGCCGCGGGTGCTGTCCGGGGCCCCGGTCGTCTCCACCGCCTCGTGAGTCGCGGCCTGCTTGTGGGCTCCGGCCTTCGCCGCTCCGCTCGGCTTCGCTTCGGCGGCCACCTGGGATGCGGGCGTCTTGTGGCCCTCCGCCTTCGGTGCCCGGGTGGCTTCCCCACCTTCCGCCGCATGGGACGCGGTGGCCTTCCGGCCTCCCGCCTTCGCGGCCGTGGCCGTCTTCACCTCGGCCGCCTCGTGGGGCGCGGCCGCCTTGCGACTCCCGCCGGACGAGGCCACGGCCTTCGCGGACGCGGACTTCTTCGCGGACGCGGAGGGCGCCTTGCCGTTACCGGACTTGGCGCGCGCGGGCTGCTTCGCTGGAGCCGCGGCCTTCTTCGCGGCCTCCTTGCGCGCGGGCTTCGCGTCCGCCGGCGACTCCTTCGCGCCACCGCCGTCACGGGACGCGGCGCCGCGCTGGAACGGATCGTTTCCGAGGACACCCTTGGCCATGACTAGCTCCTCTTCAGCGCCGCGGCGGCGTCACGGACGTGATGGTAGGGAATGAAGCCGAGCGCGGACTCGGCGCGCTCGCCGTCCGCGACCCACGAGTAATGGATGTAGTCGAGGAGGGCCACGGGCAACGTGCCCGCTCCCACCACGTCCAGCGTGTGCAGCGCGGCCCGGAACAAAGGCCCTGGCAGGGGGAGCGGCCGGGCTCCCGCTTGCTGGATGAGGCCGGACAGTGGCAGCACGCCCCGGCCCACGATGTTGAACTCGCCGGACGCGTCCGCCCGCAGGGCGAGGTGCAGCGCCCGCGCGGCGTCCTCCTCGTGCAGCGCCTGCCACAGCGGGTCGTACCCCAGCAGCGTGGGCACCACGCCGCGCTTCAACAGGCGCGTGGCGGGGTTGTCCACCGAGGGGCCGAGCACCGGCGCGAAGCGCAGCACCAACACGCGCTGGTCCGGGTGGCGCTCGCGGAAGGCGCGCACCTGGCCCTCCACCTCCACCTTGTCGGTGACGAAGCGGCTGTGCGGGCAGCCCTGCAGCGCCGCGTCCTCGCGCAAGAGCGCCGGGTTGTTGCCGCGCGCGCCGTACACGGCCGTCATGGAGGGCACCACCAGCCGCGGCAGCCGCGCCCGGCCGGCCGCGGTCAGCACGTTCATGGTGCCGATGACCTCCAGCTCGTGCGCCAGCGAGCCGTTGCGGATGGGGCCGAAGAGAAAGGCCAGGTGGTAGAGCGCATCCACCGGGCGCTCGGTCAAAGCGTCCGTCAGTTCACCTTCCGCGTCGTAGCGCGTGAGGTCCACCCGGTGGTACTCGACCTTGGCACCCTCTGGACGTGCCACGTCGAGTACCAGGATGCTCTCCACCGCTGGATCCCTCTCCAGTCGGTGTAGCAGCAGCTTCCCGTAGTCCCCGCTCGCGCCGGTGACCGCGACGCGCAGCCGCTCCTTGCCTGGTCGTGACACGTCCATTCGCGCTGTCGGGTGTTAGCCCAGACGCCCGGGAATGTCAGCCGCGAGCCGCTCTGTCGTGCTGGACAACGTTGTCCGGGTGGCGGAGGGTGAACGATCGCCATGGCCCGCATCGCCCGTCTCAGTGACGTCCTCATCAACAAGATCGCCGCCGGCGAGGTGGTGGAGCGCCCCGCGTCGGTGGTGAAGGAGCTGGTGGAGAACTCGCTGGACGCGGGCGCCAGCACCATCCGCGTGGAGCTGCAGGGCGGGGGCGTGGACCGCATCGTCGTCTCCGACGACGGGCACGGCATGGGGCGGCTGGACGCGGTGAACTGTCTGGAGCGTCACGCCACCAGCAAGCTGCGCGAGCTGGACGACCTGTTCCACATCTCCTCCATGGGCTTCCGGGGCGAGGCGATTCCGGCCATCGCCTCCGTCTCGCGCTTCACGCTCCACACGGCGGAGGCCGGCGCGGACGTGGGCACGCGGGTGACGGTGGAGGGCGGAGGCCCCCCGGTGGTGGAGGACGCGGAGCCGCGCACCGGCACGGTCATCACCGTGGAGGACCTCTTCTTCAACGTGCCCGCGCGCCGCAAGTTCCTGCGCCGGGGGGAGACGGAGCTGAAGCACGCGGAGGAGGCCGTGGTGCGCCTGGCGCTGGCGTACCCGGAGGTGGGCTTCTTCGCCACCAACGAGGGCAACACGCTCTTCTCCAGCGCGGCCTGCCCGGAGGACCCGCGCGAGCGCATCTCCGCGGCGCTGGGCCCCGCCGCGCACCCGCACCTGTTCCCCGTGGAGGAGCGGCGGCTGGGCATCACCATCACCGGCTACGCCGCCTCGCCCGAGTTCACCTTCAACAACGCGCGCGGCCTCTACACGTACGTCAACCGGCGCTACGTGAGGGACCGCGGCCTCATCGGCACCATCCAGCGCGCGTACCAGGACTTCCTCGCGGCGGGCCGCCAGCCGGTGGTGGTGCTCCACATCGACGTGGACCCGCGCGCGGTGGACGTCAACGTGCACCCGCAGAAGCTGGAGGTGCGCTTCGCCGACGCGCGCGGCGTGCAGGAGGCGCTGACGGCCGCGCTGACCCGCATGCTGCGCGCCGCCCCCTGGCTGGGCGCCGCGGCGGAGGGCAATGCCCCGCAGGCCGGCCAGCCGCGCGAGGCCGCCCACTACGCGCTCGCCGTGGAGCGCTTCCTCACCCGCGCCCAGGAGGCGACGTGGGGCGCGCCGCTGCCCACCGCCATGGATGCTCCGGGCGCCGGCCGCGCGCCCCAGGGGCCCGCGCCCACGGGAGCGCTGCCCACGGGCAAGCCGGGGGCGCTGGCGTACGCGCCCAGCACCCCGGGGCAGGCGCCCGCCTTCGGGCAGGCCCAGCCGCAGCTCAACGAGGCCCCGCCGCCGGGGTACTTCGCGGCGCTTCGGCCCATGGGCCTTTTGGGCGGCCGCTTCCACGTCTGTGAGGGGCCGGGCGGCACGCTGGTGGTGCTGGACCCGCATGCGGCGCTGGAGCGGGCGCGGCTGACGGCCTACCTGCGCGCCCTGGACGACGGGAAGGGGCCTCCGGCGCCGTCGCTGTTCGGCACCACGCTGGAGCTGCCGCTGGCGGCGGCGAAGGCGCTGGTGGAGGGGCGCGAGGCGCTGCTGAAGCTGGGCTTCGACGTGGAGCCCTTCGGCGGCACCACACTGGCGCTGAAGACGGTGCCTCCCGGGCTGGAGGGCGTGGATGGGCGCTCGCTGCTGGAGGCGCTGGCGCGCGCGCTGCCGCCAAAGGGGGCCACGCTGGACGCGGTGTCCCTGGCGGAGGCGGTGCGGGTGATGGCCTGCCATGCCGCGCGCCGCGCCGGTGCCTCGCCCCTCACGGACGCGCAGCTGCGCGCGCTGCTGGGCGAGCTGGACCGAGCGGACTTCCATCCCACCTGCATCCACGGGACGGTGGTGGTGCTGGAGATGCCGCTGCTGGAGCTGGAGCGCCGCGCGCGCTGAGCCTCGGCCCTCCGGAAAATTGACGCGTGGGAGCCCCCTGCTACGGTGCGCCACACGCCTGTAGCACCGGGCGGAACCCTGCAAGGACTTCGCGACGGGCACCCACGGCAACGTACAGGAGCGGGCACATGCGCGGTGTGATCACCCTGCGGGACGTGGTGGCCAATCTCGGCGTCGTCCTTCGCGAGTTCGGCGTGCTGTGTGTCCTGCACTGCCTGCTCGCGTCGCTCCGCCGCCGGCAGACCACCTTCCTGGAAATCGCGCTGCGTCCCAAGCGCCCCTGACGGAAAAAGCCGCCTTGATGCTCCGCCGCTTCCTGCCGCTCTTCGCCCTCTTCGCCGCCGCTCCCGCCTTCGCCCAGGAGGCCCCGGAGGAGGAGGCGCAAGAGGAAGTCCCCACCTCGCTCAACGGAGTGGGGCGCATCTCCATTCAGGGCGGCTGGCGCGTGACGTCCAACGAGACGCTCTACAAGTCCTGGTACGGCCGCCCCGCGAACAGGGAACTGCAGCGCGCCCGGAGCGTCACCGGCGGGCCGCTCCTGGTGGGCTCCTTCGCCTTCGCCATCTCGGACATGGTGGAGCTGGGCATCGACCTGTTCGGCACCAACGGGCGCCTCTACCTCCGCGAGCCCGACGGCGGCGAGCGCCGCATCAACCTCCTCAGCTACGGCGCCCTGGTGGGGCTGCGCTTCCAGACGGTGCTGCCCGAGGTGGGGCCGTACGGGCTCGTTCCCTTCGTGGGCATCCTCACGGGGCCCGCGCTCGCCTCCTCGAAGCGGCAGGGAGAGGACGTGCAGGAGAGCACCTCCCAGGCCTGGGCGGGCTCCCTGGGCTTCCACTGGCGCCTGTCACCCCGTTGGGGCCTCACGGCCGAGTACCGCCTGGCCTTCCTGCGAGGCCCCGTGTGCC
>NZ_JABBJJ010000357.1 GCF_012933655.1 Pyxidicoccus fallax
CAGATGTGTATAAGAGACAGGTTCAGGGGTCGCGGAGGGCGGGGATGCCGGAGGCGACCTTGGCGAGGAGCTCTCGGAGGGTTGAGCGCTCGGCCTCGCTGAGGGGGGCCATGAGCGCGGAGAGGCGGCGGTAATGGTCCGGAAGCATCCCTTCCAGGAGTTGCCGCGCCTTGGGTGTGAGGCGGACCGTGTACATACGGCGGTCCTCGGGGTGGTCCTGGCGGGAGATGAGGCCGTCCTTCTCCAGGGTGTCCAGGAGGCCCGTCATGGTGGCCCGGCTGACCGAGGCGCTCTCCGCCAGCTCGG
The DNA here is from genome assembly GCF_012933655.1 of Pyxidicoccus fallax. Taxonomy (GTDB): domain Bacteria; phylum Myxococcota; class Myxococcia; order Myxococcales; family Myxococcaceae; genus Myxococcus; species Myxococcus fallax. The sequence continues at coordinate 307 of NZ_JABBJJ010000357.1, forward strand.
CCGGCGTGAGGCTGCGCCCGGTGTCGACCTCCTCCATGGAGAACAGGCGGACGAGGACGACGAAGCGCCCCATGGACAGCCCGTGCCGCGACAGGTGCGCGTCATAGGCGCCCGTGAGGCTGTGGCCCAGGTGCAGCATCGAGATGCACGTGTCGATGGCGCTCAGGTCGAGCTGGGGAAAACGCTTGGCCAACGCTTGCAGCCGGTCGTAGCGGGGCACCGGAGGAAGCGACATGAAGGATGAAGGACGAGCAGCCACAGTGGCCTTACAATAAGGCCCCTAACTATTTTGGCAACCCAGAAGTCAGTGGGCTCTTCGCGAGGGGCCGCGCGCCCTGGCGTGATGGCGGGGGCCCGGCTGGCTGGATGCTGGGGGACAGGCTTCACGCAGGGGTCCCGGGCGTTATGGAAGCCGTGTGGATGTGAAGGACCCCACGGTGCAGGCGGCGCTGCGGCGCGCGTGCGAGGAGGCCGGGCTGCCGGACTCGCTGCGTGGCTGCGTGTACCCGCTGCTGCGAGCACCGGAGGAGGAGTGGCCGGAGTGCTGCGGCGGGGGCTGCTACCCATGCGCGTCCACGCTGGTGGACGTGGCGGTGCGCACGCTGGAGTTGCTGGGCCTGCGCCGCCGCCCTCCGAGCGTGGGGTGAGGCCCGACTCGGGGCGCGCGCGACGCTGACGGCGTACGCTCGCGGGCCATGAATCCCATCGTCCATGGCGAGCTCGCGTGGCTCGCGGCCCAGGGCCTGCGCGAGCGCAGGGACCGCATCCTCGTCACCTGCGCCGGACTGGCTCCGGACCTGGACGGGCTCACGCTGCTGGCAGGCGAGGAGTGGTACGGGCGCTATCACCACGTCCTCTTCCACGGGTACGTGGGCGCGTTCGTCACCGTGGCGGTGTGCACGGCGCTGGCGCGCCAACGCGCCTGGGTGGCGGGGCTGTCGCTCCTGGCGTTCCACCTGCACATCGTCTGCGACCTGGCGGGCAGCGGGCCCGGCTGGCCCATCCATTACTGGTGGCCCACCAGCATGCGGGAGTGGTTCTGGGACGGGCAGTGGGACCTCGCCTCGTGGCAGAACAGCGTCATTGGCCTCGCTGTCACGCTGACGTGCCTCGCGTGCGCGCTGCGCTTCCGGCGCACGTTCGTGGAGGTCTTCTCCGCGCGGTGGGACGCGGAAGTCACGCGTACGCTGCGGCGCCGGTTCCTCGGCGAGGTGGAAGCGAACGGACCGACGACGCCCCCAGCGGCGAGCTGACCTCCACGCCCAACGCGAGGCACCGCGCCGGCCACGCGGCCATCACCCGCGCGGGATGTCGCCGCCTGCAAGCCTCCACGAGCGGCACCACTCCGCTCACTCAGGCATCCGGCACGCGCGCCGCAGCGCCCGCACGCGCTCCTTCGACATGGCGCGCACCGTGGCCGGCGCGAGCGTCCGGAAGCGCTCGCAGCGCTCGTGCGCGTCCCCGTCCTCTTCCAATTGGCGCACGGCCACCTCCGCCGCCTGGGCCGACTGCCCCTTGCGCTGATAGAGCCGCTCCAGCAGCACGTACGAGCCCTCGGGCTTCGGGTTCTCCGCCACCTGGCGCTTCGCCGCTTCGATGGCCTCGTCCACCCGGCCCTGCCGCTCCAGCTCCGCCGCGCGCTCCAGGTCCTCCGTTCGCGTGCAGTACGGCAAGAGCGCCCGCACCCGCTGCGCCACCTGCGTGTTCCCCTGGTACAGCTTCGGGTCCACCGAGCGCCAGATTTCGCAGCGCGTGGCGCGGCGCTCGCCCTCGACGAGCCCGGACACCCGCTCCGCCACCCGCTCCGCCGCGTCCGGTCGGCCCACGCCCTCCAGCCGCTTCGCGAAGGCCAGGTGGTCCATCGCGTCCTGCGAGTCCCGGTACGGGCTCACCTCCAGGTGCTTCTGGTAGCTGCTCACCGCGGCGTCCACGTTGCCCTCGGCCAGCTCCGCCTGGGCCAGGTCCTTGTTGGCCTGCGGGTGCTTGGGGTTCAGCGCCACCGTGCGCTTGAGCAGCGGCAGCCGCTGCGTCTCGTTCTTCTGCCGCAGGCTCAGCTCCCAGTACGGCCGCGCGTCCTTCACGTCCCGGTCCACCAGCTTCTGGTAGATGCCGAGCGCACGCTGCCGCAACTCCCCGCGAGTGCGCGCCTGCGGCGACTCGCGGTAGGACGAGTTCCAGTACGCCTGCGCCAGCGCGAGCTGCACGTCCGCGTTGTCCGGGTCCGTGCGCGCCACCTCCTGCAACAGGCGGATGGCCTTGTCGCAGCCCTCCTTGTCGAAGCCGTCGGAGGGACAGTGCTGCTGCGCCAGCCGGATGCCCTCCTTCGCGCTCTCGGGCAGCGCGGCGGGCGCGGCCACCGATGGCGTCGGCGCGGCCGGTGGCGGCTGGGATGGCGTGCCGGGCGGCGGGGCCATGAGCTGGGCCCACTGGGCCCACACCATCACCGGGACGGCGAGCAGCGTCCCCCACATGCCTCGAAGGCAAAGCGAAGTCCTCATACACGCCTCCTCACCGCTGAATGTGGACGTGGTCCGCCGCCGGGTCGTTGCAGTCGAGGAACGTCACCGGCCCGTTCTCGCTGAAGCTGTTCGGCTCGCCCGCGACTCGGATGCCCGCCAGCTCCACCACGCACATGAGCTGGCGCGCGTCCTTGCCGGGGATGCTCAGGCTTCGCGGGTCCAAATCCAACGCCATGCCCCGCGTGTGCCGGCTGTTGATGGTGCCCGAGCCGATGAACTTGTTGCGCTGCGGGTTGCGGTACGCGCTGGTGATGATTCGCTCCAGCGTCACCCGCGTGTCGCGGTTGTTGGCGCGCGTGTCGGCGATGCGGTTGGGCCCCGCGCGGATGCCGCCCGCGCAGCCGCCGTTGATGCGCGCGCCGGCGCACACGTCGTCGCCCTGGGGCTCGGTGTCGCCCAGAGGGCCGAGCATCAGCACCGACGGGCCGGGGGACACCACCAGCGACATGGGACTCGGCGCCGCCTTGCCCACCGGCACCACCTGCACGTCGTCGTTGAGGAGGCGGTTCACCTCGCGCTCCACGTCCCTCAACAGCCGGTCCAGCTCGCCCGGCTTCTCCTCGACGATGACGGAGTAGTTGCCCCGGTTGAGGGTGCTGCGTCCCGGCACGCGCACCTGCGTCAGCGTGGGTCTGAAGGACGTGCCGTAGTCCAGGTACTCCTGCCGCAGGATGTCCGCCTCCTCCTGGCGGATGAAGGTGGTGGGCGGCAGCTTCGCCTCCAACGTGCGCCCCTCCACGTCCAGCGTGGCCACCACCTCGTACTCCAGCGGCGGGTTGGGCTCGCGGCTGCCGGTGAGGGGCAGCGCCGAGCTGCCGCGGAACGCCAATTCCGGCCCCGTCGTCTCGGCGGGCGTGGGGGACCCGGTGTGCGTGCCCACCGGCTTCACCGCCCAGCGAATCTGCTTCTCCAGTCCCGGCGCGGCGCCCCGCACCCGCGCGCGCGCCACCATCTCCTCCTGGGTGACGAACGAGGTCTGCGGCGTCGTCGCGCCCTCGCGCCGCGTGAGCACCTCGACGATTTCGAGCGTCACCTCCTGGCCGTCGACGTCCTTCGTGTCCTCGGCCAGGGGCGGGGGCGCGCCGCTGCCACCCGTCCCCGGGCCGGCCTCCTCCCCCGCGTCTCCGCACTTGCAGGCCGTGGCGAACACGGCACAGGCCAGGCCCGCGGCCAGCCACCAGCGTGGATTCCTCTTCACGAGCGCTTCACCCCCCGCCGCGTCCCCTCCCACCTCGCGCGGCCGTGCAGCGACGCGCACATCTTGCGCAGGCGTCCCCGCGCGGCCACGTCGCCCCGAGCCGGGGATGTCGCGGGGACGACGCGCTTCGGGGCAACGACCCACTCCGCGACGCGGCCCCCGTCCCCGAGGGCACCGCGCCGACGTCACGAGGCCCTCCCCGTGGGACACGGCGCCGGTGAGGCAGGAGACAGCTCGGGCGCGGGGCATCCTGCCCCGTCCGGGGCAATGTGCCCCACTCCGCCGGGCCCTTTCGCCCCGCGCCTCCTCTGGAAGGCCCCTGGCACGGGGAATGCTCTAGCCCCGAGTGGGGACGGCGTGGCCCGCCCGGCGTACGACGAGCGCCGGTGACGGTGCTTCCGCCTCCCTTGTCGCAGCACTCGCGGTACGTTGTGAGTACCTCTGCCCCGGTCCGTGACGCTCCCCCCCTCGCCCACGGACCGGGGTGCTCTCATTCCAGGCGTCCCGTGAGACTCGCCCGCAAGTTCACCCTCGCCCTCGTGCTGCTCGCCGTCGCCGTCATCTCCGGCCTGCAGTACGTCCAGGTGCGCCGCGAGCTGGAGCGCTCCGCGCTCGACATGCAGCTCGACCACCGGCTCCTCGGCCACACGCTCGCCGGCTCCATCGGCAAGGCGTGGCAGTTCGCCGGAGAGCGGGAGGCCTTCACCCTGCTCCACGAGTCCAACCGCTTCCAGGAGCAGGTCGCCCTGCGCTGGGTGTGGCTCGACGGCGGCCCCGGCACCCCTCCTCTCGCGGGCTTCCCGCCGCGCCTGCTCGCCACGCTGCGCAGCGGGAAGGACGGCTCCATGGTGGACCCGAGCCCCGAGCCGGGCCTCTTGCACTCGTACACGCCGGTGCGGCTCGGCTCCCGCCTGGGCGCCATCGAAATCACCGAGTCGCTGGGCGACCAGCGCCAGCACGTGCGCACCGTCGTCGTGGGCACCATCGCCGCCACCGCCGCGATGGTGCTCGCCTTCCTCGTGGCCGCCATGGCCATGGGCCGCCGCCTCGTGGGCGAGCCCGTGGACCAGCTCGTACAGCTCGCGCACCGCATCGGCCAGGGCGACCTCACCGCCCGCGTGCGGCTGCCCCAGCGCGCCCACGACGAGCTGACCACGCTGGCCGACGCCATGAACCGCATGGGCGAGCAGCTCCAGGAGACGCGCTCGCGCCTCGCGTCGGAGACGGCCGCGCGCCTGTCCGCGGTGGAGCACCTGCGGCACGCGGACCGGCTCACCACCGTGGGCAAGCTGGCCTCCGGCGTGGCCCACGAGCTGGGCACGCCGCTCAACGTCGTCATGGGCCGGGCGAAGATGATTGCCACCGGCGAGGCCGAGGGCGAGGAGGTCGCCGAGTCCGCCAACATCATCTCCCAGCAGGCCCAGCACATGACGGGCATCATCCGCCAGCTGCTGGACTTCGCCCGCCGCCGCGCGCCCCACCGCGCCCCCGAGGACGTGCAGGGGCTCGTCGAGCGCTCGCTCTCCCTGCTGCGGCCCATGGCCTCCAAGAAGAGCATCGCCCTGGAGCAGGAGGTCCCCGCGGGCCTGACGCTGGAGGTGGACGGCGGTCAGGTGCAGCAGGTCCTCACCAACCTGGTGATGAACGCCCTCCAGGCCATGAAGCGGCCGGGCACCGTGCGCGTGCGCACGGCCGAGGTGCGCGTCGTGCCACCGGAAGGCGTGGGCGGCGCCGAGGCCGACTACGTGCGGCTGGACGTGGAGGACGAGGGCGAGGGCATCCCCGCGGACGTGCTGCCCCATGTCTTCGAGCCCTTCTTCACCACCAAGGACGTGGGCGAGGGCACGGGCCTGGGCCTGTCCGTGTCCTACGGTCTGGTGAGAGACCATGGGGGCTGGATTGGCGTGCGCAGCGAGCCCGGACGCGGTACCTGCTTCTCCATCTACCTGCCGCGAGGAGAACACTGATGCCGGGCCGCGTCCTGGTCGTCGAGGACGAGCGCGAGATGCGCGTGATGCTGGAGAAGGGGCTGACCCGCCGGGGCTTCACCCCGGTGGCGCTGCCTTCCGCGGCCGAGGCCCTGACGCGGCTCGCCGACGAGGACTTCGACGTGGTGCTGACGGACCTGCGCATGCCCGGCATGGACGGGCTGGCCCTGTGCGAGCGCATCGTCCTCAACCGCCCGGACATCCCCGTGGTGGTGGTGACGGCCTTCGGCAGCCTGGAGACGGCGGTGGCCGCCATCCGCGCGGGCGCGTACGACTTCGTCACCAAGCCCATCGACGTGGACGCGCTCGTGCTGGTGCTGGAGCGCGCCGTGCAGCACCGCGCCCTGCACAACGAGGTGCGCCGGCTGCGCCAGGAGCTGGGCCGCCGGGACGTGGGCGACGCGGTGGTGGGCGACAGCCCCGCCATGAAGCAGGCGTACGCGCTCATCGACCGCGTGGCGGACCTGGACTCCACGGTGCTGATTACCGGCGAGAGCGGCACCGGCAAGGAGGTGGCCGCCCGGGCCGTGCACGCGCGCGGCCGGCGCAAGGACGGCCCCTTCGTGGCCATCAACTGCGCGGCCATGCCGGAGGCGCTGCTGGAGAGCGAGCTGTTCGGCCACGCCAAGGGTGCCTTCACCGACGCGAAGGCCGCGCGCACCGGCCTCTTCGTCCAGGCCAACGGCGGCACCCTCTTCCTCGACGAGGTGGGCGAGCTGCCGATGACGCTCCAGCCCAAGCTCTTGCGCGCGCTGCAGGAGCGCACGGTGCGCCCGGTGGGTGGGGACACGGAGGTGCCCTTCGACGCGCGCATCGTCGCGGCCACCAACCGGGATTTGGAGCTGGCCGTGGAGGAGGGCCGCTTCCGCGAGGACCTCTACTACCGGCTCAACGTCATCGGCATCGAGCTGCCGCCGCTGCGGGCGCGGGGCAACGACGTGCTCGCGCTGTCGCAGCGCTTCATCGAGCAGTACGCCGCGCGCACCGGCAAGCGCGTGGTGGGGCTGTCCCCGGCGGCGGCGCAGCGGCTGCTGGCCTACGGGTGGCCGGGCAACGTGCGCGAGCTTCAGAACTCCATCGAGCGCGCGGTGGCCCTCACCTCGTTCGAGCAGCTCACCGTGGATGACTTCCCCGAGCGCGTGCGCAACTACAGCCAGCCCAAGGCGGTGCCGGAGAACACGGACCCGTCGGAGCTGGTGACGCTGGAGGAGGTGGAGCGGCGCTACATCCACCGCGTGCTGGAGGCGGTGGGCGGCAGCCGCACGCTGGCCGCGCGCGTGCTGGGCGTGGACCGCAAGACGCTGTACCGGAAGCTGGAGCGCGACGACGAGGCGAAGAAGCCCTAGTCCGCCAGCTCCAGGCGCACCTCGAAGAGGCGGGGCCACAGCTTGCCCGTCATGAACATGCGGCCGGTGCCCGGCTCCACGGCGATGCCGTTGAGCACGGCCTCCTCGCTGCGCAGCTCCGCCGCCACCGCGCGCACCAGGTCGGACGCGTCGATGACGGCCAGCACGTTGCCGGTGGCGGGGTCGATTTCGAGCACGCTCGAGCTGTGCCAGACGTTGGCGTAGATGACGCCGTTGGCGCACTCCAGCTCGTTGAGCTGCTCCTGCGGCTGGCCGTTGAGCGTCACCTCCACGGAGCCCACCGCCTGGAAACTGCCCGGCTCGTGGAAGGTCAGCGTGGCGCTGCCGTCGCTGCGCACCAGCTTGCCGTCCCAGTAGCACAGGCCCCAGCCCTCGCCGGCGTAGCGCGTGGTGCGCTCCCGGCGCGGCGGAGTGCCGCTCCACGTGAAGAGCAGGCCCTCCGTCCAGGTGAGTTGGTAGAGGCGCTCGCCGTCGCTGGCGAGCCCCTCGGTGAAGATGTCGCCGAGCGACTCCATCCACACCGGCCGCGCCGATTCGAAGGAGAGCTGCCGCAGCGTGCCCCGGTGGCCGGTGCTCTCGAAGAGCTGGCCCTGGTGGAAGACGAGCCCCTGCGTGAAGGCGTCCGTCGCGTGCGGATACGCGGCGACGATGCGCGCCACCTTCCGCACGGGCGCGACCCCCTCGGGGGGCTCCGCGACGGGGCGGTGCGCGGGGGCACAGCTCGCGCTCGCGCCCAGCGCGTACAACGACAACACCCAGGACGACTTCCGCATGGAGGTGAACCTAGCCATGGCTCAGGCGGGAAGCGACACGGCCGCGAGTCCGTGCGCGAACGGTTGGACGGAAGTGAACCGCGGCGGAATCGCCCAGCTCCCGTCCGGGTGGATGTAGCCGAACAGACCGTCCTCCTTCACCGGGGCCACGCCCTGCGAGAATCCCCCCACCACCGCCTTGAACCGGGGAGCGATGACCTGTGTCCCCTTCCGGTCGATGAAGCCATACCGGCCCTTCACCTTCACCGGCGCCAGTCCTTCGGAGAACCGGCACTCCGAGAGGTCCCGCTCCCAGGAGGACCACGCCGGCTCCAGCACCCACGCCCCGGCCTCGTCCACGAAGCCGAGCTTCCTCGCCTTGTGGGCGAGCGCCAGGCCCTCGGAGAACGAGCCCATGCTCTTGAACGGGTAGCTCGCGAGGCAACGGCCCTTCGGGTCGATGAGCCGGCTCACCTCTCCCTTGGGAGGCGTCTTCAGATGGACCCGGGCCTTGCCGTCGACGAAGCGCTCCACCATGCCGCCGCCGAAGCCGTCCAGCACCACCTCGCCCTTCTTGTCGATGAAGGCGCTGGACGCCTTCGCCCCGGGAGGCGTCACCGGGGCGAGCCCGGAGCCGAAGAGGCCCACGTGGCCGTAGCTCTTCCCGCCCACCACGTACCGCGTGAAGTTGTTCAGGAAGCGCACCGGCAGCACGACCTTGCCCTTCGGGTTGATGAAGCCCTCCCCCGTCAGGGCGAGCCCATCCGAGAAGCCGGTGAAGGCACGCTCCACGCGCAGCCGCTCCCTGCCCTTCGGGTCGATGAACGCCCAAGCCCCGGACACGGGCATGCGCGCGAGCCCCTCGTTGAAGCGGAAGAGGTTCCCGTGCGGGCTCGGGATGACGAACGCTCCCGATACATCGATGTAGCCATGGCGAACGCTCATGAGGGGCGCGCCCTATAGCCCGGTTCGTCCCCATTGGCACGCGCGGACAGCGGCCCCGCGCGCGCGACTTCAGCGCCGCGGCGGGACGAGGGCCTCCACCGCGTCGCAGAGGTCCTCCATGGCGAAGGGCTTGTTGAGGACGCGGGACGCGCCGAGCAGGGCCGCGTCGTCGTGGAGCTGCGCGTCGCCGAAGGCGGTGATGAGGATGACGGGCGTCGTCCACCCTTCGCGCCGCAGCCGGGCGAGCACCTCCATGCCGGAGAAGCCGGGCATGCGGACGTCGGTGACGATGAGGTCCGGCACCTGCGTCTCCTTCTCCATCAGCCCGTCCACGATGGCGTTGATGAGCCCCGGCCCGTCGGGCGCCTCCACCACGTCATAGCCCCGGCGCTTCAGCGCGCGCCGCAGCAGGGTGCGCATCTCCACCTGGTCCTCCGCCACGAGGATGCGAGGCGCGCTCCCACGCGTCACCCACTCGCGCGTCGGGAGCGAACCCTTCCGCGTCTCCACCTGCGTTCCGATGCTGTCGTCCGGCCCCATCGATGTGGCTCCCTGGTGGTGGTGTGGTGGGCCCGTCCATCACCCGCGTTCCTCCCACAGAGGGAGCCAGGGCACTGACAGGCACGCCCAGGCACCAGGAGCATCCTCCATGCCATGCGCGCTCCGGAGCGCGAGGCGCATCCCCATTCGCCCTGCTTCGCCTCCCGCATATGAGGAGGGATGCGCAGCGCCACGAACGAGGCCTCCCCTGCCCGGCAGCACGCCCCGCGTGGGGCGACCTGCCCCGGGGAGAAATGCCCCACTCGTGGCACTTTGCCCCGCGCCTTCCGGGGCATCCGGCCCCAAAACGCCTCCACCCCAGGGGAAGCCCCTCGCGAAAGGCGTTGGCCCACGACCTGCAATGTCACCCGGCATCGGTTCGGGCGCGGGGCCTCGCACGATGAGCCCCAGGCACTGATTGACCACCGCGGGAGTCGGGGGACGCCCGCGGGAGGACATCACGCCAAGCCCCTCCAAGGTGGGACGCGCCGTGCGTCGCCCCGCGCCCGAACCGAGCCTCTCACCCCTTCCGGCCGGAGCACTCCCTCCGGCCTTCTCACTGGAGAACGAACATGGCCTGCTCGCTCCCTTCGCGTCGCTTCCTCAGCGCCCTGGCCCTCCTCCCCGCCGCCACGCTCGGCGCCTGCGGTGGACAGGCCCTGGGCTCCTCCCAGCCGGCACCTTCCGCGATGGCCTCCACCGCCAACACGGTGAAGGCCGCCGCGCCGTCCACGCCCACCGCGTCCCCCAACGTCCCCGCGCAGCAGGCGCTCTACAGCCCCGCGGCCTCGGGTACGCCGGGCACGCTCACCTCGCTGGCGCCGCTGGTGGACGCGGTGAAGGGCGCGGTGGTCAACGTGGAGGTGCAGGCCCGTCCCCGCCGCATCGCCGGCATGCGCGGCCTGCCGCCCGGCATGGCGGAGCGCTTCGGCATGCCGCCCGGCATGGGCTTCGAGGGACAGACGCCGCCGCGCCAGGGCGCGGGCTCCGGCTTCATCATCGACCCGGCCGGCACCGTGCTCACCAACAACCACGTGGTGCAGGACGCGGACATCGTGCGCGTGAAGCTCGATGACGGCCGCGCCTTCGACGCGGAGGTGCTCGGCCGCGACCCGCTCACCGACGTGGCGCTGCTGAAGATGAAGAACGCGCCGGGCAACCTGCCCTCCGTGCCGCTGGGTGACTCGGACGCGCTGCGCGTGGGCGACGCGGTGATGGCCATCGGCAACCCCTTCGGCCTCGCCTCCAGCGTGAGCGCCGGCATCCTCTCCGCGCGCGCCCGCGACATCCACGCCGGCCCCTATGACGACTTCCTCCAGACCGACGCCGCCATCAACCCCGGCAACTCCGGCGGGCCGCTCTTCAACATGAAGGGCGAAGTGGTGGGCATGAACACGGCCATCATCGGCGGTGCCACGGGCATCGGCTTCGCGGTGCCCAGCAACCTCATCCGCAACTTGCTGCCGCAGCTCCAGGAGACGGGCGTGGTGCGGCGCGGCTGGCTGGGCCTGTCCATCCAGGACCTCACGCCGGAAATCGCCCGAGCGCTGGGCGTGGAGGTGACGAAGGGCGCGGTGGTGGCGGGCATCAACAACGGCGGCCCGGGCGCGCGCGCCGGCCTGCGCGAGGAGGACATCATCACCGCGGTGGACGGCAAGCCGGTGGACTCGGCGGGCGCGCTCACCCGCGCCGTGGGCCAGCTGCGTCCCGACAGCCGCGTGAAGGTGGACCTGGTGCGCGGCGGCAAGGCGCAGACGCTGGACGTGACGCTGGGCACGCGCCCCGCCATGGAGGGCGAGGAGGAGGTGGCCCCGCGCAACGGCCCGACGGCCGCCGCCCCGCGCCGCATCGGCGTGCAGCTCGCCAACGCCCAGGACGGCGTGCGGGTAATGGCGGTGGAGCCCGGCAGCCCCGCGGAGCGCGGCGGCCTCGTGCCCGGCATGGTGCTCGTCCAGGTGGGGGACCAGAAGGTCTCCTCCTCCGAGGACGTGGCCAAGGCCGTCAACGCCGCGAAGCCCGGCGCCGCCCTGCTCCTGCGCGTGCGCGCCCCCAACTCGGACACCACCGTGCTGCGCGCGGTCGAGGTGCCGTGAGGCCCGGCACTCCGGACAGCGATTCTGGATTAATTTGAAATCATTGATTGTGGGACATGCGCGGACAAGACTCCGGGGCTCACCCGGGTTCCGGAGTCCCCCATGCCCCGTCTCATCCCGCTGCTGGCGCTCATCGTGCTGTCCCTCGGTCTCTCCTCCTGCACCGAGGAGGACGTCTGTGCCCAGATTTCGACGTGCGCGGGCTGCGCGAGCGAGTACGTCGCCAGCTCCTGCAAGTGGTGCCCGAGCGACAACAGCTGCTCCGCCTACGGCGAGGAGAGCGCGTGTTCCTACTCGGAGCTGAAGGACGACGTCTCCGAGTGCGGCGGCACGTCGGGGGCCTGCGACAAGCCCTACTCGGGGCCGACGGCGGACCCGCAGTCCTCCGTCTTCTGCCAGGCCGCCTACAACTACCGCTGCCAGGGCCGCACCTCGGAAGCCAACGACAACTGCCGCATCTACGCGCAGCTCAAGGAGGACAGCCCGGGCATCCCGACCTGCCCCTATTGCCCTTGAGTCGCACCCGGCACCGGGGCTCGCACGCCAGGAGGGCGGCGCGGTAGGAGCCGACCCACCGGGTCTGCACGCGGCCAGCCGCCGGATTCTGATTCAGCCGACCACCTGACATAGAGTGCCGGGCCGTGCCGCGCTGCCAGACATGCGGGCGGCGCTGGGAGGGTTCCCACGCGCCGTGCCCGCCGAGCCCACCCCCGCCGGGGGGAAGCCC
>NZ_JABBJJ010000358.1 GCF_012933655.1 Pyxidicoccus fallax
AGGCGGCGGCGGTGGGGCCATCGCCGAGCAGCCCGAGCCCGAGGCCCCCGACGTGTCCAGCGCCGAGCCGGCCGACGCGCTCGGACAAATCGCGGGCCTGCCCCCCGCGCAGCTCTCCCAGGCGCTCGGAGGCGTGGGGCAGTCCGTCTCCCGCTCGGTGGGCGGAAAGCGCGAGGAGCTCGCGGCCAGCCCACCCGAGCTGGCGACACCCACGGGCATGCCCGCCCGGCCCGGCGCGGCCGGGGAGCGCGCTGGCGCCTCGGGGGAGGCGCCGAGGCGGCCCGAGCGGGAACCGCAGGCCGAGAGTGCTCCGCTGCCAGGGCCCGAGCCCACGCCGGAGCCACCGCCCTCGCCCCTGCTCGAGGCCCGTGCGCCGACCATCTCCGAGGGCGAGCAGGGCTCCATGTCCTCCGAGGACGCCGCGGAACTCGGAGCGTCCATCCAGTCGCTCCCCACGAGCGACCCGGAGCTGTCCACGAGCGCGGGCCCCGCGCCGACGCTGCCGCTGGAAGGCGGCACGGACCCCGCCCAGGTGGGTGAGCAGCGCGCGAGGGTCGACGAGCGCGTGGCGGAGGCCCAGGCCCAGGGGCAGGCCGACGTGGCCCAGCCGATGGGCGAGGACGAGATTGCCCCCGAGCCCGCGGCTCAGGGAGTGCTGCGCGCCGCGGTGCCCGGAGGTGGAGGAGGCGCGGGCGGCGCGGGAGCCGAGGGCGGCGAAGTCGACGCGGCCACGTCCATCGTCGCCCAGGAGGAGCACGGCGAGGAGATTCAATCCGCCGTGCAGCAGGGCCAATCCAACGTGGTCGCGGAGGAGGCGCGCCACGAGGAGAGCGAGGCGCGGGAGCGCCAGACGGCGAACGAGGAGGCGGACCGGCTGACCTCCGAGGCCGCCGACGCGCAGCGCGCGGAGCGCGAGGGCGCCCGCGCCGATGCCGATGCCCAGCGCGAGGAGTGGAGCGAGGCCCAGCGCAACGCGGTGGACCAGGGCCGCGAGGACGCGGACACGCGCGAACAGGAGACGCGCGACCGGGTCCAGCAGGAGCGGGAGCAGGGAGAGGCCCGGGCCAGCGAGCACATCGAGCAGGGCGAGCAGGAGGCCTCCCGCAGGCGCGAGGAGGGCGAGCAGGAGGCGGAGCGTCACCAGCAGCGCGGTGCGCAGGAGTCCTCCGGCGGCTTCTTCGGCTGGCTCGCGTCGCGGGCCCGGGCCTTCTTCGACTCCATCAAGCAGGGCATCCGTGCCGCGCTCCAGGCCGCGCGCGCGGCCGTCCGTCGTGCCATCGACGCGGCGAAGCGGCTGGCCCAGGAGGCCATCGAGCGGGCCCGCCAGGCCGTCGTCTCCGCCATCCGCGCGGCAGGGGACGCGCTCATCGCCATCGGTGACACGGTGCTCGCGGCTTTCCCCGAGGCGCGGGCCCGCTTCCGCGGCTTCATCGAGCGCCGGGTCCAGGCCGCCGAGGACGCGGTCAATCGCATCGCCGCGGGGCTCCAGGAGGGCATCCAGCGGCTCTTGGACGGGCTGGGGGCGCTGCTGGACCAGGCGCTCGGGCTGCTGGAATCGGGGCTGATGGCGATTGTCGACGCCGTCAACTCGGCCGTGCAGGGCGCCATCAGCGCGGCCCGGGCGGCGGTGGAGGCCATCGGCAACTTCGCGGCGCTCATCCGTGACATCGCGGCGAACCCGGGACAGTGGATCGCCAACCTGGGCGCGGCGGTGGTGGACGGCATCCGCAACCACCTGTGGCGGGCGCTGAAGACGGCCGTCTCGGAGTGGTTCAACCAGAAGCTCGAGGAGGTGCTCGGAGTCGGCAGGGCCCTGTTCAACCTGCTGTTCCGCGGCGGCATCTCGCTGGCGGCGATTGGCCAGATGGCGTGGAACGCGCTGAAGGCCGCCATCCCCACGGTGCTCATCCAGCTGCTCCTGGAGAAGCTGGTGTCGATGATTGTCCCGGCGGCGGGCGCGGTGATGGCCATCGTCGAGGGCATCCAGGCCGCGTGGGGCACGGTGAGCCGCATCCTGCAGGCGCTGGACCGGTTCATGACCTTCCTGCGGGCCGTGAAGACCGGCAGCGCGGGCCCGCAGTTCGCGAACGCGGTGGCGGCCGGCGCGGTGGCGGCCATCGACTTCGTGGCCAACTGGCTCATCGCGCGGCTGCGCAGGCCCGCGGGCGCGGTGGCGGGCCGGCTGCGGGCCATCGGGCAGCGCATCATGGCGAGGCTGGGGCGCGCGCTCCGGCGGGCGGGCCGGGCGCTCCGGCGGGTCTGGGGCCGGGTGCGCCGGCGCATCAGCGGACGGAGGCGGGGCGGCCGGCGCGGGCGGCAGCAGCGCAGGGACCGCCGGAGGGAGATGGAGGAGCGGCTGGCGAGGGCCCAGCGGGAGCTGACGCCGCGGGTCCGCTCGCTCCTGGAGCGCAAGCCCGGCCGCCTGCGGCTGCGCGCGCAGCTGCTCGCGTGGCGCCTGGCCTACCGCCTCAGGCGCCTGGACGTGCAGGGCGGTCACGAGAGCTTCAGCATCGTGGCCACGGTGAATCCGAGCATCACCCTGGCGCCGGGCTGGAGCTTCGACGAGATGGACGTCTTCCGCGCGGTCGACAAGATCGCCGGGGAGATGTTGACGGAGGCCCAGACCGAGCAGACCGCCGCGGCGGCGCAGGCCCAACCGCAGCCCCAGGCCGGCGCGCCCGCGCCCGCCGGACCGCGGGACCTGCGGCAGTTCGAGTCGCCCGCCGCGCCAGTGGCCGCCCTGCAGCCCGAGAGCTCGTTCATCGTCGGTTCCACGCAGCGGGGCGTGAACATCGGCTACCAGCACAGCTCGGACGTGGCGCCCTTCGGCGGCTGGTGGGGATGGCAGGGCGTGGCGGGGCTGGAGGCCGAGCGGGGGCGGCGCTATCAGCAGATCGCCGCGAGCCTCTCGGGCAGGCCGGTGGGCGACGTCCTCACGTCCGTCATCCGCGGGCAGCGGCCCAACATCAGCCGCGCGGCGGCCAGTGACGTGGGCGAGCTGTACGGCCTCTGGTTCGCCAAGGAGCCGAGCCACAACCTGGGGCTCCACCGACGTGACCTCGCGTACTCCTTCATGGTCTCCGAGCTCATGACCGCGCCTCAGCGGGGACGCGCCAGGCCCCTGACCATCGAAGAAGGTGTTGCCATGCATCCGGCTTCCTTCGGCGCCGCTCAGAGGGGCGCTCGCGCGGTGACGGATGAGATGCTGGGTCGGACCAGCGGGCCGTCGAGGGATGCGAGGACGGAGTCGGCGCGCCAGGAGCGCCTGAACCGCGAGCGGAGCACCCTGCGGGCCTGGTTCCGGCGTCATGCCAGGGACCTTCCGGTGCTCAACCGACGGCCCACCGTGCAGGACGTGGAGGACTTCGTGCGCGAGAAGCTCCGTGCTTACATCCGAGGACAACGGTAGGGAGGAGGAGCGACGGTCATGCTGGATGACACTGCGCGGTACGTCGTGCTCAAGCCGGGGGTGAAGCGGCAGGAGTTCGAGCAGGCGGCGCTCGCCGTCGGGCTGGTGAAGCACCGCGAGAGGGAAGGGGACGGGCAGAAGGAGTCGTATCAGCAGATCTGGGCCACGCAGGACGAGGAGAACTCGGTCCACTACGTCGAGGACCCTCTCTCGGGGACCACGTTCTTCAGCATCCGCGGACCGAAGCAGCAGAGCCTCGTCTTCGAGCTCGCGAGACGGGTGTGGGCCTTCGCGCCGGAGGAACTCATCGAACTGGCCCAGGAGGCGGAGACCCACGACGAGCAGGTGAAGGCCGTCTTCCGCCTGGCCGTCGCCAACCCCCGGTACCAGCCGGACGTCTTCAACGTCTTCAGCGTCTACGCGACGAAGCCTCCCAACCCGCTGCTGCGCGCGGCGACCCTCAATGCGATTGGCTACCGCTGCTGGCCGGAGTGCATCCCCCTGCTCGAGGGCGTGGCGAGGGACGACGCGGACGCGCAGGTGCGGCAGACCGCCGAGCGGCTGCTTCCGTACCTGCGTCAGGCCGCGGAGCGAGCCAATCGCCCGCAGTGAAGTCAATACGCGATGAGTCCACGTGAGCGGGCCCTACCTCAGAGGAAGCATCCACTCTCCGAGTGAGTGTCGCCTTGACGCTATCCCTTCACCCTGAGTATGAGGTGAGGCCAGGGGCTTGAACGAGCGAACGCTCCTTCAGCACGGCAGTCCGTCAGGACGCGCTCGGGAGCCCAGGCCCGACGCTCACATCGGGGAGGGGAACAGATGCCTGCGTTGCTTCACCCGGGAGTCTACGTTCAGGAGATCCCGAGCGGTGTCCGAGCGATCGAGGGCGTACCCACCTCGACCACCATCTTCGTCGGTGAGACCGAGCGCGGCCCCACCGGGCCCACGAAGATCAAGGGCATCGCCGACTACGAGCGGCTCTTCGGCGGCTACCTGCGCCGGGCCGCCGGTGGCGCGGACCCGGTGCGGCTCACGCTGCGCTACGCCATCGATGGCTTCTTCGCCAACGGTGGCAGCACGGCCTATGTGCTGCGCGCCATCACGCCATCTCCGGCGACCTCCTCGCGCGCCTTCGGTGACAACGCGCTCGAGGCCGCCTCGCCCGGCGCGTGGTCCGCCGGCACGGTGCACGGCGTGGTGCTGGCCTCGTCGGATGGCAGCACGAGCCGCTTCCGGCTGGCCATCTTCTACGCGGACCTGGAGGACCCGGGCACGCTGCGCCTCGTCGAGGACTTCGACCGGCTGTCGCTGAACGCGGCGGACGAGAACTACGTGGTGGACAAGCTCCTGGCCAGCCGCTTCGTGCGGTGGAAGCGCCCGGAGAACTCCAGCCTGACGACGGTGCCGACGGCGGACCTGGCGCTGGCCACCCACAACGTGTCGAGCCCGGGCGAGCTGCCCTCGTCGGTCATCACCGCGCTGGGCTCGGGCAACGCCGCCGCGCTCGCGGGCGGCACGGGCGGCGACAGCTCCTTCCCCGCGGCCTCGCTGGCCGCGCTGCTCGCCCAACTGGACCAGGTGGATGACGCGGCGCTGCTGGTGGCCGCGCCGGACTTCTGGACCAAGGCGGATGACGCGGCCACCGCGGCCCTGTACTACGCGGCCTTCCGCACGTACGCGGACAAGCGGCCGCAGCAGGACCTCTTCTACATCGCCGACCTGCCGCGGCAGTCCGGCACGGACGTCACCACGGCCGTCACCAACACGGTGACCCTGGTGCGCACCGGCGGCTTCGCCACCACGAGCACCATGCTGGCCTTCCACTGGCCGCACGTGATTGTCCCGGACCCCATCGGCGTGGGCCGCAACCCGCGCGTGACGCTGCCGCCCTCCGGCTTCGCGGCCGGCCTGTACTCGCGCACCGACGCGCGCCGGGGCGTGTGGAAGGCCCCCGCCGGCGTGGATGGCACGCTCAACGGCGTCCTGTCGCTCCAGTACGACGTGCTGGACAAGCACCAGGACGACCTGAACCCCATCGGCATCAACGCGCTGCGCACCATCCCCGGCGCGGGCATGGTCGTCTGGGGCGCGCGCACCTCGCGGCCGTCCTCCGAGTGGCGCTACGTGCCCGTGCGGCGCACGGCCATGTTCCTGCGCAAGAGCATCTACAACGGCATTCAGTGGGCGGTGTTCGAGCCCAACGACGGGCCGCTGTGGCAGGCGCTGCGCGTCACCATCACCGCCTTCATGGAGACGCAGTTCCGCAACGGAGCCTTCGCCGGGGCGACGTCTCGCGAGGCCTACTTCGTCAAGTGTGACTCGCAGACCACCACGGAGATCGATCAGGCGAACGGGGTCGTCAACATCCTCGTCGGGTTCGCGCCGCTGCGGCCCGCGGAGTTCGTCGTCGTCAGACTCCAGCAGATGACGGCTCTCCCCTCCTGACCTCCACTCCGTAGCCGAAGGGTGCTCCCATGGCGCGCTTCTCCGTCAACAGCCACCGGCAGGATCCGTACAAGAACTTCAAGTTCCGCGTGAAGTTCGGGCAGAGCCAGGAAGCAGTCGCCGGCCTGTCCAAGATGTCCGCGCTCAAGAAGACCACCGAGGCCATCGAGTGGCGCGAGGCGGGCGGGCCGTCCGTCGTCCGCAAGATGCCGGGGCGCACCAAGTTCGAGCCCATCACCCTGGAGGCCGGGCTGACGCACGACCGCGCCTTCATCGAGTGGGCCGAGCAGGTCAACAGCCCCCAGGGCGACGGCGCGATGTCGCTGAAGAACTACCGCAAGGAGGTCACCATCGAGGTCCTGAACATGCAGGGCAAGACGGTCATGGCCTTCACGCTGAGCCGCTGCTGGCCCAGCGAGTTCCAGGCGCTGCCGGAGATGGACGCCAACGCGAACGCCGTCGCCATCCAGACGCTGAAGCTCGAGTACGAGGGCTTCCGCATGGAGGAAGTCGCCGAGCCCGCGGAGACGTGAACCCGGCACGCAACGCCCTCGGGCACTGAGCCATGGGAGCTTCGAGAACGACAGAGCGCCTGGACAGTCCGTTCGCGCGGGCGCCCACGGCGGTGGAGGCTCCCGCGGCGGTGGCGGCTCCCCGGACGGAGCGCCCCGCGCCGCCCCGGACGGAGCGCGCGCCGCTCACGGGGCTGCGCCCACTCACGGGCTACGAGGAGGAGTTGCTCGAGCGCCGCCGCGACGAGCCCAACACCGCGGCCCTGTGCAACGAGGTGCTGGCCCGCTGCCTCGTGCCTCCGGGCGAGGACCCGGGCGCGCGGCGCGACGAGGTGGGCCGGCTGCTCGTGGCCGAGCGAGACAGGGCGCTGGTGGCGCTGCGGCGCATGTCCTTCGGCGACGAGGTGAAGACGGCGCTGCGCTGCCCGCACTGCGGCAAGGCCAGCGACATCTCCTTCCGGCTGTCGGACCTGCCGCTCGGCGCGGAGGGCCCGCCGCCTCCGGCCGAGCTGGACGTGACGCTGGAGGATGGCCGCGAGGTGAGGCTGCGGCTGCCCACGGCGGCGGACCAGGCGGCGCTGCTCGACGAGGCTCCGGAGACGGTGGCCGAGCGCCGCACGTGGCTGCTGGCGCGGCTCGTCACCCGGCTGGGTGAGCAGCCCGGGCCCGTGGGATTGCACGAGGTCCGCGCGCTGCGCAGCGCCGACCGCCACCGCCTCGAGGCCGAGCTGGAGCGCGTGGTGCCCCAGGTGGACCTGAGCATGGACGTCACGTGTAGCGCGTGCTCGGCCGCGTTCACCGCCCCGTTCGACATCGCCAGTTTTTTTTTGCTGAGTTGAGGCGTCACGCGTGCCGATTGCTCCGGGAAATCCACACGCTGGCGAAGACCTACCACTGGCGCGAGCCGGACATCCTTCCGCTGACCCATGCGCGGCGGCAGGAGTACCTGCGGCTCATCGCCGAGGAAGAGGACGCCCGGCTCGTGCGGGGAATCCTGTCCGGGGACTGAGTGGCTGCTGTCGAGCGGAGGCATAGATGGCGGAGCGCTCGGTGCTGTCGCAGCTCGTGGTGGGGCCCTTCCGGAAGGCCGGCGACGCCGGGCGTCCGGCTGGCCGAGGCCCCGGCGCGTTGCCGCAGCCGATGGGGACGGTGAGGGCCCCGGTCGCCGAGCCGCTCATGGAGGCGCCCGGCCGTGGAGAGGCGAGGCCCGGGGAGGAGTTGCTCGCGCGGGCCGAGGCCCTGGCGGCTTCGCGAGAGGCGGAGAGCTTCGAGGAGCAGGGCGCACTGCGGGAGGGGACGCGGCAGGAGGGTCATCCCCCTGGCATACGGCCCCAGCCCCTGGCGCGGGCGGGGGATGTTCCGGGCGCGGGGCGCGGGCCCGTGGAGCCCCTGGGAAGGCGCGCGGTGCCTCCCTCGGGGCCGTTGTCCAGCGGTCCCCTGGCGGGGAGCACGGCGGAGGGCAGGGGAGGGCGCGCGGACTCGGAAGGCGTGTCACGGCTGCGAGCCGCACCGGAGCGCGCCGACGAGACCGGGGACGCTGGAGCACGGCGAGCCGAGCGCGCGACCGATGCCCGGGAGGCGGCGCGCCCCACGACCCGCATGCTGGTGCCCGTGCTTCCGCTGCGGACCACGACACGGCCCGGACAGGACGTCCGCCAGTCGTCGGCCCCGGCCGCCGACAGAGGGCCGTCCACCGCGAGCTTCACGCGCGAGCCCTTCCGCGCGAGCCCCGTGGAGGGACGCGTCCCACCGCGAGGTGGAGACAGGCCGGATGGGCCGGGGCCCCGCGGTGGCGAGGCGCCCCGCGGACCGGAGTCACGCGGCCCGTCACGGGCCGGGACTCCAGCACCCGTGCGAGCCCGCGGTGACGAGGCCGCTCCCGCCGAGGGCACGCGGACCCGTGCGGCGAGTGCCGCTGAGGACGGCACGGATGCGCTCGCCCGGAGCGCGCGCGTATCGGCGCGGGTGGCACCCGGCGCGCGTCGCGGAGACTCCGAGCCCGAGGCTCCAGAAGAGGAGCGCCCTGCCCGGCGCGCCTCCGTGCCCTCCGCACGCGACGTGGAGCCGGAGCACGTCCGGCGCGGGCCCGCCGGAGTCACCGTGCCCGCGGCCGTGGTGGGCGCGGAGGCCCGAGAGCCGGAAGGCGCGGAGCGCGACGAGGACGCCGGGGCCGAGCTCGTGCGGCAGGCCCTGATGCGGGAGCGGGCGCAGCCTCGGCCCGCCGAGCGCACCCCATCCGCTCCGCCGCGGCCGTCGGCCGGGGAGGGGGCCCGGGCTCCGCGCTCCACCCCACAGCAGGCGCAGTCCGTCTCCATCCAGATTGGCCGCGTGGAGATACGGGTGAAGGCGCCCTCGCAGGAGCGGGCCGCCGGGCCGAGGGCCCACCAGATTCAGCTGGACTCCCGCTTCGGGGGGGCTGGCTAGTGGCGCTCTTCTCGAACCTCCATCACGTCAGCGAGGTCCTCGTCCGCGTCATCTCGGACCACGTGGGCGCCATGCCCACGGGCGGCATCCACTCGGGCGAGCCCCTGGAGAACCCCGGGGCCGCCAGCGAGCAGATTCGCATCACCCTGCTCTACGTCACGCCCCAGGCGTCACACCGCAACGACGCGTGGGAGAAGACGCCGGCCGGCACGCTGGCGCCGCCGCCGCTCACGCTGTCGGCGTTCTTCCTCGTCACCACCTACGGCACGGCCACGAACGAGGAGCCCGTCCGCGCGCACGAGCTGCTCGGCAACGTCATGCAGGCCTTCCACACCGTGCCCGAGGTGCGCCTGCCGCTGGCCACGCTGCCGAGCCGGGGCGAGGGCCCGCTGGCCTTCGTCCAGGTGCCCATGACGCCGGAGCTCATGGAGAAGGTGTACATGCCGCTCCAGGCGAAGCACCGGCCCTGGGTGCTCTACGAGGTGTCGCCCGTCCAGCTCGCCATGGACACCGCCGCGCTCCCGGGCGCTCCCGTGGTGCGGCCGGGCGGCCTGCGCCTGGGCGACGTGCGCGTCTCCAGCCAGCCGCTCATCACCCGCGTCACCCCCGACCGGCAGGTCCAGGGCGGGCGGGTGCGCGTGGACGTGGAGCTTCACGGTCAGCCGCTCACCCAGCTCCACGTCGGCGGGAAGACGCGGCCCGTGGCCTCGCTCACGGCCCTGTCCGAGCAGTCCTTCGTGGTGGACCTGCCGGCCGCCGGTCCCAGCGCCGTGTCGCGCGGCATCCGGGACATCCACCTCCAGACGGGGGACGCGGTGAATCCGCCCATCCTCATCTCCGACCCGGTCCAGGTGGAGGTGCTGGGCGCGGACTCGGCCACGGTGGCGGCGCCGCAGACCCTCAGCCATGACCTCGGCACGCCGCTGCAGCTCGAGGGCGCCGGGCTGGCCACGGCCACCGAGGTCCTGGTGTGGCCCGACGTGGGCGTCGCCGCGCCTTCCGACATCCGCTCGCTGGCCGTCGCGTCGGCGGCGGCGGGCTCGGTGCAGGTGAGCGCGGCGGCGCTGGCGGCCGCCAGCCTGGTGACGGGCGTGGACCACCGCGTCTCGGTGAAGGTCGGCCCGCACCGCTACACCCCCTACGTGCTCCTGAGGTTCCACGCATGAAGGGGATTCGCCTCGCCAGGGAGCTCGCCATGCTGGGGGCGGAGAGCGCGATGGCCGTGCCTCCGGACCAGCTCGTCGACGCGCACGCGGGGTGGTCCGTCCACGCCGAGCGCTGGGCCGCGCTCGGCGCCCGGATGCGGGGGCATGCCGAGGGCGGGCCCCAGGAAGCCACGGACGAGGACTCCGCGCTGCGCGAGCGGCTGCGTGGCGCGTTCGGCCTGTCGGAGGCGGGCTACTGGCTGGTGTTGTGCTGCGCCGCCGTGGAGCTCTTCCCGGAGGCCGCCGCCGCCATGAGCCTGCTAGCCGAGGACGAGCGCGTCCACGTGGTGACACCCATGGCGTTCGCCCGGCTGATGCGGGCGTCGCTCGGCATCCCGGTGGCCACGGCGCTCGGCGAGGCCCTGGGCGGCGGGGCCACGCAGCGCCTCAGGCTGGTGGAGGTCGTCGACCTGGGACAGGGCCGTCCCCTGGCGCAGCAGGGCCTGCGGCTGGCGCGCGAGGAATTGGGCGCGCTCCTGTCCGGCGGGGAGGGCGTGGGCGCGGTGCGCTCGCTGCTCGTCCGCCGCGAGGCTCCGGCGCGGGGGCTGGTCCATGACGCCCAGCTCGTCGCCGGCACGGCCTCGCTGCTCGAGGCGCGCGGGGTGCTCTGCATCCGCTCCCGCTCTCCGCGCTCCTCGCGCCAGCTCGCGCTCGACGTGGCGACGCAACTGGGCTGCGAGGCGCTGCTGGTGTCTCCCGGCGAGGAGCTCCCGGCGCTCGCGGAGATGGGCCGGTTGCGCACGGGCCTGCCGGTGCTCGACCTGTCCGCCTGGCCCGCGGAGAAGCCGCTGCCGCTGGCGCAGATTGCCACCGCCAGCCACCTGCTCCGCTCCCTGGTGGTGCTCGTCGGCTCCAGCGCGGCCACCGGCACCTTCACCGCCCTCTCCGTCGAGCCGCTGGACGCCGAGCAGGGCGCCCGCGCCTGGTCGATGGTCGTCCAGGACGCGGAGCAGGTGGAGTGGCTCTCGCGGCGCTTCCGCCTGGGCGTGGACGAGGCGCGCGGCGCGGTGCGCGAGGCCGAGGACCGGCTGAGCGCGGCGCGGGTGGAGCGTCCGCCGGGCCTCTCGGACCTGGTCGACGCCATTCGCGCCCAGGGCTCCCGGCGCATGGGCCGCATGGTGGAGCTGGTGCGCTCCACCGCGCGGCTGCCGGACCTGGTGGTGCCCCCGGCCCTGCGCCGCCAGCTGGAGGACATCGTGAGCTGGTACGCCGCCGCCGAGCGCGTGCGGCGGGACTACCGCGTCGGGCGCCAGGGCCCGCTCGGCCAGGGCCTGTCGTGCCTGTTCTCCGGGCAGCCCGGGACGGGGAAGACCTTCGCGGCCCAGTGCCTCGCCAGCGAGATGGGGCTGAACCTGTACCGCATCGACCTGTCGCAGGTGGTCTCCAAGTACATCGGCGAGACGGAGAAGGCGCTCTCGCAGGTCTTCGACGAGGCGGAAGCCGGCCACGGCGTGCTGCTCTTCGACGAGGCGGACGCCCTCTTCGGCAAGCGCACCGAGGTGAAGGACGCGCATGACCGGTACGCCAACGTGGAGGTGGGCTACCTGCTCCAGCGCCTGGAGGCCTTCTCCGGCGTGGCCATCCTGACCACCAACCTGCGCAGCAACATCGACACGGCCTTCGTGCGCCGGCTGCGCTTCGTGCTCGAGTTCCCCATGCCGGACGTGCAGTGGCGCGCGCAGCTCTGGGAGCAGGCGCTGCCCCCGTCGCGCTTGCGCGGGGCCGACCTGGACCTCACCCACTTCATCAACGGGTTCCGGCTCTCCGGCGGCCACATCCACAACATCGGCATCGCGGCGGCGCACCTCGCCGCGGCGAGCCGGGACGGGCTCCTGTCCACCGAGCTGCTGGTCCGCGCGACGTTCCGCGAGCTGGAGAAGTCGGGGCTGAGCCGCTCTCCCGCGGACTTCGGAGCGCTGGCCGCGTACCTGCCGGAGGAGCGGCGATGAGCGGGCTCAAGCTGTCCATCGGCGAGGTCGTCGTGGAGACCGCCGCCGAGCAGGCCCAGGCGGAGAAGCTGTCCCCCGTGGTGCGCGAGGCCTTCGCCCGGCTGGCGGAGTTGCTCGGCCGGGCGCCGCTCACGCGGTGGGGCGGGCAGGGCGAGCTGGTCATCGGGGAGCTGACGGTGGGCGCGCTCAGCCTGGACGAGCTGCTCGGCCCCCGCGGGGCGGACCGGCTCGCGGAGCAGCTGTACCAGCGCATCGTGGGAGGCGCGTCATGAGTCTGCAGACGGGGTATGTGCGAGGCGCCTTCGTCGTGTTCGCTCCCGGCGGCTACCGGAGCAACGACGAGAGCAAGCGGCGCGTCATTCCCTTCCGCTTCAACCCGGAGGGGCTCAGCCGCAACCTGACCATCGAGCAGGCCCAGGGCGGCCAGGGCGTGGAGGCCCCGCGCGGCGGAGGTGGTGGCGGGGGAGGGCAGCAG
>NZ_JABBJJ010000359.1 GCF_012933655.1 Pyxidicoccus fallax
TGGGGCCTTACGACGTCCTGGCTGAATCAGGCGCGACGTTGTGCGGCCCGGCTTTCACTCCGCTGCCGCGGGACTCCTTCCATGACGTCGCTCGTCAGGCCCTGACCCGACTTCGCTGAAGGAGGTTAGATGAGCCGCAACGTGGGTTGGTTCCGCCGGTGGTCATTCGATGAGTCGGTCCGGCGTGGGGGCACGGCCGTGGACCTCTGGACAGTCCGCGCCGGTGAAGTGGAGCAGCTCGTCTGCGGCACCGTCGTCGATGCGCCGAACGGCTTCCAGTCGGTGTTCACGTCCCATGTCCGGCTCGACGCGCAGGAACTCGGCTGGGATGGTTCGAGTGTCTCGGTGTGGCCCTTCCTGCGGCGGCTGGAGGAGCGGGTCTTCGCGGACGTGATGTCCCGCCGCATCCTCAGCGAGGCGAAGGCGCCTGGCGGAGTGTCCATCGGCGGAGTGGCCTTCTGCACCGGCGACGAGCTGGTGGCATTCCGGCTGGGGCGCTTCCGGGTGTTCGTGGGCGGCCAGGTGGCTTTATGGGAGCAGACGGTCCTGCGCAACTCGGTGGCCCCGGGCGCCCGGCCGACGGAGGACGTCCTGCGACTCCTTCAAGGCTCCCCGTCCGTCTGGCCCCTGGCGCGCATGGGCGCGGCGGATGTCCTTCCCGTCTCGGTGTCGCAGGGCGACGTCCGCGTCGTTCACGATGCGTGCTTCGGCCTGACGGAGCAGGTGACGGAGCCGATGATCTCCATCGAGGGCGTCTGGCGGGGCCCGGGCAGGTAGGCGCTCCCTCCGAGACGCTCAGGCGAGCGAGGCCAGCTCCCGGGTGAGCTCGGCGGCGCCGACCTCCTTGCACCCTTCGGGATTCTCGCCACACCAGAGCGGCGAGAAGTCACCGCTCCGGGCGGCCTCGGCCTTCGCCCGCAGCGGCAGGATTGCCGCCGTCGCGAGCGGGAAGGCAGGTGCCATGGGATTGAGCGGCCCGAGCTCGCGGATGGCGCGGTTGACGATGCCGCGCGCGGGCCGGCCGGTGAAGACATTCGTCAGCGCGGTGTGCCGCGCGGCCTCGCTCTTCAGCGCCTCGCGGTGCACCGGGCTCGTCGTCGCCTCGCGGCAGAGCAGGTACGCGGTGCCGACCTGCGCCGCCACGGCGCCCAGGGTCAGCGCCGCGGCCACGCCCCGGGCATCCGCGATGCCGCCGGCCGCGATGACGGGCACCTTCACCGCGCGCACCACCTGCGGCAGCAGGGCGAAGGTGCCTGGCTGCAGCGTCAGGTCGTCGGACAGGAAGTGCCCGCGATGGCCGCCGGCCTCCAGGCCCTGGGCGATGACGGCGTCGGCGCCGTGCGCTTCGAGCCAGCGTGCTTCCTCCACGGTGGTGGCGGAGGAGAGGACCTTCGCGCCCGTGCGCTTCACGCGCGCGAGCAACTCGGGGGCGGGAAGGCCGAAGTGGAAGCTCACGATGGCGGGGCGGAATTCCTCGACGACCTCCGCCGCGGCGGCATCGAAGGGGAGGCGGCCCGGGCCCGCCGGGAGGCTGGCGGGGTCGATTCCGAACTCCCGGTAGTAGGGGCCGAGCCGCTCACGCCACGCGCGCTCGGCGGCCTCGTCCGGCGCGGGCGCGGTGTGCGCGAAGAAGTTGACGTTGAACGGCTTCGACGTGCCCGCCCGGAGGGCCCCGAGCTCCTTGCGCAGGGCGTCCGGGGTCAGCATCGCGCAGGGCAGCGACCCCAGGCCGCCCGCGTTGGACACCGCGATGGCCAGCGCGCTTCCCTGCACACCCGCCATGGGCGCCTGGATGATGGGAAGCTCGATGCCCAGAAGTTCGCGCAGACGGTCCATGCACCTCTCCTCGAGTTCTTCATGCGCACGGATGGCGCTGAAGGCCGAGTTGAAGCACCGCATCGACGAACGCGCCAGCACGATGCGTGCTTCGATTTGACGGAGCAGGTGGCGGAGCCGAGGCGCTCCCTCGATGGCGTCTGGCGGGCCCTGACAGGCGCGCTCAGCGAAGGGGCTCGAAGGTGGGGCCCAGGGCGGGGTCCACGGTGAGCAGGTACGTGTCGCGGCTGATGTAGAGCTCCAGCGGCATGGCAACGGGCTTGCGCGGCTTCATGGGGCCGTGCCACCGCGGGGTGTCCTGATGCAGCACCGTGCCATCTTCCAGGAGGATGGCCCAGGTCAGCTCGCCTCCGCGATGGAACGTGGTGTTGTAGCGAACCACCGCGGCGCGAGCGGCCACCGGCAGCGCGCCAAGGGGTTTCAGCCGGGGCGGGGACTCTAGCCGGCCATCCGGCCGGTAGCGCAGCTCCACGAGCACGGGCCGGCGCGGGTCCTTCACGCTGGCCACCACGAGCGCGGCGTTGAGACGCCCCGCCGAGTCAATCCACAGTCCGGGCTCGGATTGGGGCAGGGCCTGCATCCCGCGGAGCAGTGTGCTGGCGGTCCGGGTGAGGCGGCCCCGGGTGGTGGCGCGGACGTGGTGGACATCCAATCCACCCAGGGCCTGCTCCACCAGCAGCACGCTGAGACCATTGCCGACCGAGGCCGGCTGGATGGTGGCCCGCGCGGCGATGGGCCTTCCGGGGAGCGGCACGCGGCCCACCTCCTGTCCCGGGGTGATGTCCGTCGCGTCGAAGGTGGAGTGGAAGCGGATGAGTCTCAGGCTCCTGCCTCCGGCGGCCACCACGGGAACGAAGAGCTCGCCCGTCACGGTCTGCAGGGCGGGGCGGACGACGCGCTCGGGGGGCTCGCCCAGGTCGAAGCGGAACGGGTTCTGGGTCGTCGCCGGGTCCATCAGCGCCAGGAGCAAGGCGCCCTTGCGCCACACGAACCATCGCGCGGGCGAGTCGCCTTGAGGGTCGTTCGACCAGGGATACATCACGTCCGTGGAGCCGGGCTCGACGGGGCCCATGACCGTCGCCGCGCTGCTGCTCACGCCTCCTGTCTCCTCGGCGTCCGAGTCGTTATGGCCACTCAACATGAGCAAGGGCTGCCCGCTCATCTCCTGGAGCCACACCGCCGAGACATGCTGGGGATACGGGGCGTCCACGTCGAAGCCCAGCGAGGCGGCGCTCGCGGTGGAGGGCACGATGTCGAACTCGATGGGGGTCGCTGTCGCGGTGAAGGCATCGTGGGTCAACCGGGCGTTCAGGCGATAGCGACCGGGACGTGTGGCCGGCATCCATTCGAAGAGGTTGAGGGTGGATTCAATGGCCTGTCCGGAGTCCAGCCGGATGCGCGGAGGCTCGTCCTGGATGAGCGGGTAGGCGGGGTTGCGCAGATAGAATGAACGCCAGGTGACACTGAGACCCTCGGGGTACTGGGGCCCGGTCAGCGTGTACGTCAGGGACTGGTCCGCGTTCCGGAAGGGGTCCGGAAACTCCACGGGCGCGGTGCCTTCATTGCGCACGGTGACGCGGGCCCTGCGTTCCTCCGCCGCGGTGAAGCGCTCCTTGGGGAGCTGGAACTGGATGCGCACGGATGGACCTCCGCGTGACGTGGAAGGGTTCGCCGCCGCCGCGACGAAGCGTGGGGGTACACCGCTCGCGAGCACGCTCGTGACGAGCAGGGCGGGACAGGCCAGGACGAGGACACTCATGGCTGGGCGTTCCGGCTCCCATCACTGCTGAGCTGCCGCTTGTTCCATCCCCGCAGTCGCAGGAGGCACAACCCACAGAGCCGCCGCGCCACCGTGAAATCGTAGCCCATCAGACAGTCGCTCCCGTCCTGGTCATGCTGTGTCGCATTGGCCCCACCGGGCTGGCGGTGGATGGGGAACGGAGCGTGGGGCAGGAACAACTGGTGGCCAATCTCATGGGCGATTGTCTGCTCCAGCGTGTTGGAGTTGCCGGCGTAGTTGGCGGCCGCGCCGCACTGAACCACTGCGCAGCGGGTCCGGTCCTTCGAGGGGAACTCCGTGGAGAAGCCGTTGACCGGGATGCCCCCCGGTGCCCGCTCAAGGTTGTAGAGGCCCGCGAACTGCAAGAGCAGGATGCCCGGTGTGCTCCTGTCGGGGGCTTCATCGAACGCGGTGACGAGGATTTCCTTTGCCCACCCCTTGCAGAGCCGGTGGTAGGTGTCCTCGTCCGTCACCGCGTCCTTGACGTGGCCTTTCGAGAGCCACAGGGGGAGCTCGGCATCCCCACAGCGCTTCAGGCGCTTCACCTCCGCGAGGAAGGCTCCATACGTGCGGAAGGTCAGCGCGTGGCCTCCGGCGGCGTACTGGTCCACCGTGGGGTCGATGGCCGCTCGTGCCTCCCAGGGACGCTTCTTCACCGCCGCCGCGATGCGCCGGTTGTAGTCCGCCGCGTCCAGTTCGGTGACGCCGCCGCTGCAGTCCTCCAGCCGGAGGAATGCGCGCTCGAACTGCTGCTGCACGGTGGCCAGCGAGAAGCCCTCGACGCTCGGATTCTTGCGGACGATGCGGGAGATATGGACCTCACGCCACGTCTCGAAGATTCCGGTGGAGGCGCGCACCGCCGCGGGCAGGGGGGCGTCATCCTCCACGTCCAGCGCCACGCCGCCGTCCTTCCTTCGTTCGTACGCGAGCTGCACCGTGACGCGCCACGCGTCCCCCGCGATGCGCGAGGGCTGGAACAGCACCCCCGTCCTGCCGGCGAAGGCCCCGGAGGTCCACGCTTCGCTGTACGCGGCCCACCCGCGCTTGCGGCAGGGCACGACGCGGAAGGGGAAGACGCCCTCGCGCGGCCGGGCCTGGGGCGCATATCCACCCTGTTTCGGGAACACGGCGGAGGAGGGCAGCCCCCGTTTGCCTCCCACGTCCTTGTGGGCGTTGTCCCCCTTGGGACGTGAGACGGCGCACTGGCGGTTCAGCGCCCCTTCCAGGAAGGCGCGGGTTCGCGGCGAGTGGCGGGACAGGTCCTCGGCCTCGTCCTCCCAGTCCCAGAGGAAGCGCACCCGGCCCAGCGCCCGGGGCGCGTCCACCCGGCGGCCCTGCGAGTCCTTCAGCCAGGCCCGCGCGAAGATGGGGATGTCCGGTCCGTTGCCCCACTCCCTCCGGTGGTTCTGGAAGTCGGCGTCGTCCTCCATCTGCTTCGCGTCCGTCTTGAAGACGTTGCCGACGAGTCGCACCTCCGCCCGCTGTCCGGGCGCGGGCAGCCGCTCCATCGCGGCCGTCACCTCGCGGTCCCTCGCCTTCGCCAGCACGCGCGGGTCGCCGAGCTCCAATTCGAGTCCGTCCACCAGCACGTGGAAGTAGGTCCACGCCACCGGGCACTCCGCCCACCCGCTGCCCTGGAGCGTGAGCTTCAGCTTGTAGGGCGAGTGCTCCACGGTGACGACGCCGTCGGGAAAGGCCTCACAGACGGGCACACGGCCGTCCCAGGGCAGGCGGTGCTCTCCCGCGTTCAGCTCCTCGGAGGACAGCTCCCGCGTCCACAGGGGCTTCTTCTGGTGACGGGTGAAGAGCTCCAACCTGCCGGTGCGCGCGAGCCCGGCGGAGTGGGTGAGCTGGTAGCGGATGTCCACCGACTCCAGCTCGGGGGCGAAGTGGAAGCCGTCCTCGCCGCCCGCGGGCATGGGGAAGGGGGCGGGGCGGTGGCAGCGGGACGTGCCGCCGCCGGACGTGGCGAGGCGGAAGTCCGTGACGCCGAAGTGGGCCGGACGGAGCCGGTTCCGGTTCCTTCCGCCCGGCGGCGTGAAGGCGACGGTGGCCTTGAGAGCGATGCGGGACATGGCGCGGGTCAGGCGTCGTGCTGGCGGATGAGCTCGCGCTGGACGTCCGCGAGCTGTCCTGTCTCCGGCAGGCCGTGGCGTCGCTGGAAGGCGCGCACCGCGGCCTTCGTCCGGGGCCCTGGCGCGCCGCGCTCGCCGTCGATGGTGAAGCCCAGGTTGTGCAGCCGCTCCTGCGCGGCCCGCAGCGCGTCCCCGTCGAAGCTCGCGGGCGACTGGAGCTGGAGGTCCCAGCACAGCGTCACGTCTCGCGGCGCGGTGACGTCGGAGGCGTCCGGGAAGTCCCTGTCGAAGACGGGAGGAGGGTAGGGCGGTGGGGCTCGTGGCGGAGGCTCCGGGGCGGCCTCGACGCGGGGCCCGGCCTCGGGCGCGGGGAGCTTCAGCAGCAGCTCACCCATGGAGAGGCCGGGGACTTCATGGCAGAGCGAGCCGTCCGCGGCCGTGCGCCCATGGTGCTCCGTCTTTCCCACCGTCAGCACGTACTCGCGGTCGGCGTAGGGCGCCTCGCGCGGGTCCAATAGGACGATGTGCAGCCGCCGCTGCTTCAGCGTGAAGGTGCTCGTGTTTCCCGTCCGGATTGCCGCCGTCCTCGGACCGACCATGCCGCGCTCCCCCCATTCCTGGATTCGCGATGGTGTCGTGCACTCGTTGGATGTGGCGCCCAAGGTATGCGAAGCCCGTAGAGCCTCAAGCTCGCGAAGGATGCGGAAACCCACCATCTGTTGGTTGGGTTAACTGACCTGAACCTGGCGGGTCGGGGAGGCGACGGTGGCCGGACCGGATGGGCGGGACGGATGATCGCTACGTGACGGGAGCGCCCCCTGTGCGGGCCGGGCCTCTCCCGGTCCGGCTCTCCTCATCAGGGGGAGAGGCGCGCGGACCCACGCAGCACGGGCCCACCGGCCGGATTCTCACGAAAGGGGAGGACCCCTCGAGCCCCGCGTGTCCACGGCCCCCGCAATCAATTGCAGACGCGTTGCGTTGGTCATTCACTTTCGCATGGCGAAATGGATGACAATAAACACGTCCGTCTCCCGGGGTGGGCTCTGACTTCCCTCTGAGGGGAGTTCCGCACCGCGAAACAAAGACACACTTCTCAAGCCAGTTTCGCATTGCGGAATCAAACAGGAAAAACCCGCCAAACGACAT
Source organism: Pyxidicoccus fallax (assembly GCF_012933655.1). Taxonomy (GTDB): domain Bacteria; phylum Myxococcota; class Myxococcia; order Myxococcales; family Myxococcaceae; genus Myxococcus; species Myxococcus fallax. The sequence continues at coordinate 6,838 of NZ_JABBJJ010000359.1, forward strand.
AAAAAGGGATGGACAAACTTCGCGGCGAGGCTCTAAATATGTATCAACGAACCGGCGCTTCGCGCGCCGGGACGTGTCTGTCGATGCCCGCGAAAGGCATGGAGCGCTGACGGCGTCCGCCCTGGACGCTGGTGGCACCCGACCGTGCAGTTCTCACCCCCAAAAACGAGGAGTGGTCATGAAGACGGCAGGTTCGAGCTTCCTTCTTGGGTTGTTCGTGGCGCTGGCGTGGACGTCCTCCGCGCAGGCGCAGACCCTGAGCAGCTTCAGCACGACGTACTCGGGCGGCAGCGGCCTCATCTGTGGCACCACCTACAACATCCGGGGTCAGGAGCCGGCGGCCTCGGGCCGCTACCCGGTGTTCGTCTACACGGTGGGCACCACGGAGAACTACGACCACTCGTCGGCGATGGCCGCCGTGCAGGAGATGGCGGCGCGCGGCTACGTCGCGGCCACCGTGGAATATGACAACGGCACCTTCGGCTCCTGCTCCACGCTCCAGAGCCGCGCGAAGTGCATCTACGACTCGGGCCGCTCCACCAGCGCCATCAGCCGGCTGTGCTCGCGCGCCAAGGCGGACTGCTCCAAGGGCATCGTCGTGTCGGGCTTCAGCCAGGGCTCCATCATGGCCATCCTGGCGAAGAACCACGACTCGCGCGTGCAGGCCGCCTACGGCCTGGGGGCGGGTGTGGAGTACTCCATCTACAACCTGAACTCCTGCGTGGCGAACGGCAACCGCACGCTGCCGAGCAACCGCCTGCGCATCATCAACGGCGAGCAGGACGTCTTCGTCGGCCCCACCGAGTCCTCCGTGCGCGCCCAGAACACGGAGACCACGGGCTACTCCTGCCCGCTGGCCACGTCCTGCCTCCAGAGCAACGGCAGCGGCTGGTACATCATCAAGGACTCCCAGGTGTCCGACGGCAACGCCGACCACTGCTACATGCGCAACGGCAGCTGCATCGGCCTGACGCTGGACAACACGTGGCGCAGCGGCACCGCCCCGTGGTCGCTCCGCACCAACCTGAACTGGCTGACCCAGTTCACCACGCCGTGATGGCGTCCCGCCGCGCCTGAAGGGGCGGGCACCGGCCCTCCGCGTGAGTCAATGCGCGGAGGGCCGCGTCACTCTTCGTATTCGTACTCGGAAGGGGAGGGGGGCGGACCTTCGCGCAGCTGCATGGCGGCGACGAAGCCCACCGCGCCCAGGCCGATGACGAAGGCGATGGGCCCCACGGCCAGGCGCATGTTCACCGCCGCCCAGACGAGCGCCAGCGCCACGCAGCCCGCGGGCACGAAGCGCGCCCACGCCGGACGCGCCACCTCCGGCCGCAGCGCCAGCAGCGCGAGCATGGCCAGCAGCGCCAGCTCCACCACCTCCGACGCCGGCAGGTCCCAGCCGGACAGCGAGGCGATGTCACCGCCCCGGCTGTAGAGCACGTCGTCGGTGGGCCTTGGCGCGTTGATGACGCGCAGCTGCGGCAGGCCCTGCGGCACGGGCGCGTTCGCCGGGAGGACGTCGAGCCCCGTGCTCACGGTGGCCCACGGCGCGAACAGCGTCAGCAGGCACGCCGCCACGCCTCCCAGCGCCGCCACCCGGGGCATCTGGAGGAGCTCGCGCGGCTCGAACCAGCGCTCCACCACGCCGTCCGGGCCTCCGAGCACCTTGCGCCACTGGTCATGGACGACGAGCCCCGCGCCCACGAGCCACAGCAGCGAGACGATGTCGAGGCGCAGCACCCGCACCGCGAGCGCCGCCAGCACGGCCGTGCCCAGCGCCGCGGCCTCGGGGCGCAGCAGGGACTCGGGCACCACCTCCGTGAAGCCGGGGGCCTCGCCCGCCTCGCGCAGCTCCCGCGCCACCAGCAGCACGCAGGCCACGAGCGCCAGCCCCGAGCCCACCACGCCCGCGCTGGAGAAGAAGGGGAGGATGGACAGCACCAGCGCCAGCCCCAGCACGCCCACGCCCGCCACCGTGGGCGAGTGCGCCGGCACGCTGGCCAGCCACCTGGGCCCGTCGTACGCGGGCCGGCTGTCGCCAGGGTCCGTCTTGTCCTCGGGGGGCAGCTCGGGCGCGTTACCCACGGCGTACGGCCGGGAGCGCTCCTCCACCTCCTCGAGGATTTCCTCCGCGTACGCCGGCTCCGAGGAGGCCTTGCGGCCGGGCCGGGAAGAGCGCACCGCCGGGCGCGGGCCGGTGAGCTGTTCGGGGCTCGCCGGCATCTTCGCGCCGCAGTTCTCGCAGTACTTCAGCCGGCCATTCGAGGCTTCGCCGCACTCCGGGCACCGCATGCGTCCCACCTCTTGGATACGGGCTTGCTGGCTAGCGCGCGGCCTCGGCGGGGGCGGACGGCGCCGCGCTCCCGTTCAGCTGCCGGATGCGCGTGGCCAGCGTCTGCGGGTCGATGGGACCCACGTGCTTGTCGAGGATGGTGCCGCTCGGGGTGATGAAGTACGTCTCGGGCACGCCCGCCACGCCGTAGTCCACCGCCATGCGCGAGCGCGGGTCCATCAGCTGCGGGAAGCTGGCGCCGTGCCGCGCGAGGAACTGGCGCGCGTTGTCCTCGGTGTCCTCGAAGACGACGCCGAGGAACACCGCCTGCGAGCCGAACTCGCGCGCGCCCCACTCCAGCACCGGGTGCTCCATCTGGCACGGCCCGCACCAGGACGCCCAGAAGTTGATGACCACCGGGCGGCCCTTCAAATCCTCCAGGCTGACCTTCTCGCCGCTGTCCAGCGAGCGCAGCACGAAGTTGGGGGCCGGCTGGCCCTTCAGCATGAAGGGCACCTCGTGCGGGTTGCGCCCGAAGCCCTTGAAGAGCACCACGAGCAGGCCGAGGCTGAGGGCCACGAAGGCCAGGGTGTAGCGCCAGTTGCCCATCACGCGGCCCCCCGCTCCGCGTCCCCGGCCAGCGGAGGCGCCGCGCCCACCTCCGGCGCCGCCGACACCGCCAGCGCCGCCTTCCGGCGCGGCCACAGGGCGATGAGCGTGCCCAGCACCAAGAGGGGGATGCTCCACCAGATCCACCCCACCAGCGGGAAGACCCAGACGTTGAAGCTCGCCGTGCCGTTCTGCTCGGAGAAGGCCATCATCGAGATGTACAGGTCCTCGGCCGCCGTCTCGCGCACCGCCGGCGTGCCGATGGGGTCCGTGCTGCGCTCGTAGTAGTTCAGGCGCGGCCGCTGCTCGGACATGTCACCGCCGGGAGACGTCACCTCCAGGCGCGCCGCCACGTAGGTGCGGTGGGGCTCCTCGCCGCTGACCAGTCCCAGGTACTTCATCTGGTACCCGTCCAGCTCCAGCGTCTGGCCCTTCCTCACCGTGCCGGACGTGTGCTTCACGTACGCGGAGGACGCGGCCACCGCGACGATGATGAGCACGATGCCCAGGTGCACCACGTAGCCGCCGAAACGGCGCTGCGCCTTGGTGGCGCTCGTCATCAGCGCGGTGAAGAGGCCCTCCTTGCGCTCCGTCATGCGCACCCGCACCGGCGCCACCAGCTCGCGCAGGGTGATGACGGTGACGAAGCCCGCCAGGCCGAACGTCAAGAGCGCGTAGACGCCGCGCAGGCCCACCGCGTAGCAGACCGCCGCGACGACGAGGCCGGTGGCCGCGGGGATGATGAACTGGCGCTTGAGCGTCGCCTTGTCCGGCGTGCCCCACGGCAGCATCGGGCCCACGCCCATGAGGAACAGCACGGCGATGCCGCCGGGCACCGCCATCTTGTTGAAGTACGGCTCGCCCACGCTCACCCGGACGCCGCGCACCGCCTCGGATATCAGCGGGTACACGGTGCCCAGCAGCACGGTGAACGTAATCGCCACGAACACCAGGTTGTTCACCAGGATGCTCGTCTCCCGCGACAGCGGCGAGCTCAGCTGCCCCTCGGGCACCAGCAGGTGGCCGCGCGAGGCCAGCAGGCCGATGCAGAGCAGCAGCAGCACGCCGAGGAACACCAGGAACGTGGGGCCGATGTCCGACTGCGTGAAGGAGTGGACCGAGTTGAAGATGCCCGAGCGCGTCATGAACGTGCCCAGAATCGTCAGCACGAAGGACGCGAGCGCGAGGCTGAGCGTCCACAGCTTCAGCATCCGCTTGCGCTCCTGCACCATGGTGGAGTGCATGAACGCCGTCGCCGTCAGCCACGGCAGGAAGGACGCGTTCTCCACCGGGTCCCACGCCCAGTAGCCGCCCCAGCCGAGCACCGCGTACGCCCACCACGCGCCGAGGATGATGCCGATGGACAGGAAGAGCCACGCCACCAGCGTCCAGCGCCGCAGGGGCGCCATCCACGCCTCGCCAATCTCTCCGCGGAGCAGGCCCGCCACGGCGACGCCGAAGGGCACCGTCATGCCCACGTAGCCCAGGTACAGCATGGGCGGGTGGATGATCATCAGCACGTGGTTCTGCAGCAGCGGGTTGGGGCCGGGGCCGTCCGCCGGCACCGGGGACACGACGCCCCAGGGGTTGGCGGGGCCCGCGATGAGGAAGGCGAAGAAGACGCCCACCGCCAGCATGGTGCCCAGCGCCAGCTGCATGTACCGCGCGTGCTCGCGCCGGTGGATGAAGGCGAAGGCGGCGATGTAGCCGCCCATGATGAGCCCCCAGAAGAGGATGGACCCCTCCAGGGCGCTCCACAGCGAGACGATGGTGTAGACGAGCGGCGTGTCCCGGCTGCCCACCTGCGCCACGTACTTCACGCTGAAGTCATGCGTGACGAGCGCGTTCACCATGACGAGGTTCGCGCCCACCATGCAGGCGGCGAAGCCCCACACCGCGCGCAGCACCCACGGGTAACCCGTGTCGCTGCGGCGCATGCCACTGACCAGGCCGACGAGCGCGCCGAAGGCCGCGAACGCGAGCCCTCCGAGCACCAGGCCGTTTCCGACAGTTCCGTTCACTTCGCCCCCGCCGCGCTGGCCGTGGTGGCGTCGGACAGCGTCTCACGCCACTTGTTCGGGTCCTCGCCCTCCTTGGGGGCGCGGTACTCGTTGGAGTGGTTCACCATCAGGCGGTTGGAGCTGAAGACACCCGACTTGTCGTAGGTGCCCTCCACCACGACGCCAATCTTGTCGCGGAACATCTGCGGCGGCGTCTCCGTGGAGCGCACCATCACGCTGGGCGCGCCCTCCTTGACGTCATCCGCCACCCGGAAGTGCAGGGTGGTGTGCTGCTCGTTCCACTGGATGCTGCCCTGCTGCACCACGCCGCCCAGGCGGATGGTGGCCGAGTAGGCCTTGTCCCCCTGGGACAGCATTTCCGAGGGGCTCCAGTAGTAGACGAGGTTCTCACCGATGTCGCCGAAGGCCACGAAGGACAGGCCAGCGCCTGCCACGAGCAGGGCGCCGAGGGCGATGAGTCGGTTACGGGCGACGGGCGTCATGGCTTTCACTCCTTGGCGTCGGGCGAGGCCCGGGGGCGGCGAGCCCACAGCGACAGGGCGTAGAGGACGAGGGTTGCAATCGTAATGGCGTAGCAGGCCCAGACATAGCCC
>NZ_JABBJJ010000035.1 GCF_012933655.1 Pyxidicoccus fallax
CTTCGAGGGCAGGCAACGGCTGGTACGCCTGCTCATCGAGCGCGTCGTGGTGACGGGCGAGCACGTTACCATCGAGCACGCTGTCCCCCTCTCCGGCCGGTTTTGTCGTTTGCGGGAAAACGACGTTCGACGTGTTCGCCTGCGTGAGGTGTGGAGGCCGCAGGAGGGTGCTGGCATCCCTGACGGCCCCCGGTGGGGGGCGCGCTATTGTGGAGCACCTGGCATTGCCCTCGCGGCCTGCGAAGCGGGCCCCGGCACAGGGTCCCCCCCAGAGCGCGGGGTGTTGAGCCCAAGCACCCACAGTGACCTGGAAGCCCACGCCCCTGCGGCCTGCCGCCTGGCTGGGTCGCTTGGGCCGGCATGTGCCCCGAGGGGCGGCACAGCCTCAGCTCCGGCCCGGCGCACAGCCCGCGTGTCACCCTCCAGCGGCCCTTCTTGGCCCCTCTTCACCAACCCGCCGCCCTCAACAGGGCTCCTATCCGTCCTATACTTTGGGCGTCACCCCGTCCTTCAGCCGGCCCCGCGTTTCGGACGACAACGCGTTTTCCGAGGCGCTCTTCCGTACACTGAAGTACCGCCCCACCTTCCCGCAGCGCCCCTTCGTGTCCGTCGAGGACGCGCGCGGCTGGGTGAGGCGCTTCGTGGGCGAGGCCACGTGTCGGCTCGGCTGCACACGCGGCCCCGGTGCGTTCACCCCCCCGCGCCGAACTCCTGCACCCGACGCCCCTGCGGGACGGGCGCCGGCGGGCCCGCGAGGAAGGCGCGGTACGCCTCCCCCGTCTCGCGCGGCCGCTCCATCATCGGCAGGTGCCCCACGCCGGGCAGCACCCGGCCCACGTGTCCGGGCAGCGCCTGCAGCCGCGCGGCGCCCGAGACGTGGAACACCTGGTCCTCCGCCCCCCACAGCGAGAAGGACGGCACCGTGAGGTGCGGCAGCAGGTGCTCCACCACGGGCCCCTGTGCCCGGTGCGCGTGCCACATGCGCACGTCCCCCGGCACGTCACGGACGGCGCGCGCTGCGAGATGCGCGAGCACGGGCCCCGGCACGAACGGCCGGCGCACGAACATCCGGTCTACCAGCCGCTCGAACTCCGCGTGCGAGGTGACGACGAGCGGCAGGTGGCCCGCGGCAATCTCGCGCTCCACCGGGCTCGGCTCGGGCGTGGGCAGCCCGTGCGGCGCGCCGATGAACGCGAGGCTCAGCACCTGCTCCGGGTGGCGCGACGCGTACACCGCCGCGATCGCGCCCCCCATGGAGCTGCCCGCCAGGTGGAAGCGCTCAAGCCCCACCGCGCGCGTGAAGGCGTGCAGCCGCGCCACCTGCGCGTCGTACCGGTAGTCCGCGCCCTCCAGGCGCGAGCTGTCCCCGAAGCCGGGCAGGTCCGGCGCCACCACGCGGTGCGCGGGCGTGAGCGCGGCGGAGAACTCCGTCCAGTGGTCCTTCTCCCCGAACAGGCCGTGCAGCAGCAGCACGGGCGCGCCCTGCCCGCCCTCGAGGTAATGGACCGTGTGCCTGTCCACGGTGACGACCCCCGGGGTGAGCCCCGCGAGCCCGCGGTTCAGGGCGATGAGCGGCGCCACGAACGGCGCGGGCACCAGGTGGTAGGCGGCCGTGGTGGCGCCCACCACGGCGAGGAGAGCGACGAGCAGCGTGCGGGTCTGGGTCATGGGGCCACGTCTTGCGCCCCTCACCGTGACACGGGTCTGACAGGGCGCTCAAGCAGTCGCGCTGCTCCAGAAGCTCACGCCCCTGCTGCCCCCTTGCTGGAGGGGCGTCTGGGTTGGCGTGTGCCCAAAGGAGGCTGCACCGCCTCTTCCTCTGCCTGGCGCACAGCTCGGCGGCACCCGTCAGCGGCCCTCCTCGCCCCCTCTGCATCAGCCGACAAGGTCCGTCAGCGCGAGGACGAGCTGCGCCACGCCAACGAGAGCCTGGAGCAGCGTGTCGAGGAGCGCACCCGCGAGCTCAAGCCCTTCTTGATCACGCTGGGACAGCACGTGGTCGACGAGCGCCAGGAGATCATCAGCCTGCTCGAGGACGTGTGCCGCTACACCGAGCATGTGGGCGACATCGTCAAGCTGCAACAGAACCACGCGCGCACGCCCCGCATGCACGCGCCCGTGCAACTGGCGGAGTTGGTGGAGGACGCGCTGCGCTTCAACGCGTCCGGCCTCTCCCGCCATCAGGTGAAGGGGGTGCGCGAGCTGGCTCCGTTGCCTCCCGTGCTCACCGACAAGCACAAGGCCCTGATGATCCTCGTCAACCTGAACAGCAATGCCCAATACGCCCTGGATGGCGTGCCCCCGGACGAGCGGCTCCTGACGGTGCGGCTGGCGCACACCGAGAACCACCGCATCCGCATCGAGCTGCGTGACAATGGAATGGGCATCGCACCGGAGATGCTCACGCGTATCTTCCAGTTCGGGTTCACCACCCGCGAGGAAGGGCATGGCTTCTGCCTGCACTCCAGTGCGCTGGCGGCCCAGGAGTTGGGGGGCTCGCTGACGGCCCACAGCGAGGGTTTGGGGCGCGGAGCCACCTTCTCGCTGGAGCTCCCCTCTGTCCCGGTACAGGAAGCGGCCTGAGCAGGCCCGTGTGGGTGTGACAGCCTCCAGGCCTCCTCGAGCCCGGAGGGCTTCCTGAGTGGTGTCGGGCGGAAATCGACGCCGTGGATGACACTCCGCGGGGACCGTGGTGTTTCAGGGAGCAAATGAATGAGACTCGAAACAAGAGAACGGAGCCAATACCAGAGGTGGTAACCTCCCTCCCTGCTCATCTCCAGCGTTCGCGCGGTTCGCAGTGGGGTCTGCTCTCCGTCTTGATTCTGACGGCCGTGGCGGGTTGCTCGGACAAGACCCCTCCCGACGCGGCGCCGGGGGAGGGCAGGCCTCTTCTCTGGGGGAATTGCCCGGCGCTTCCGGATGGCGCCACCCGAGACCCCCGCCAAACGTGTGCGACCCTTCAGGTCCCGCTGGATTATCACCACCCGGATGGGCGCACCCTCGAGATCGCGATCTCGCGCATTGCCACCGCCAGACCGGACTCCCGACGAGGCGTTCTCTTGTTGAACCCGGGTGGACCGGGGCTCGAAGGACTTGAGCTTCCGAGCCTGGCCGCCACCGTGCTGCCTTCCGAGGTTCTCGAGCGCTACGACCTGATTGGATTTGACCCTCGCGGTGTGGGACACAGCGCTCCTGTCACCTGCGGACTGACCGACGTCAGCCTCGTCAACCTCTTCCCGTACCCCGCCGCGGACGGCTCGATCGACGCGAACGTCGCCCTCGCCCGCGAGACCGCGGCTCGATGTGCCGCATCCACCTCGGGCGACGTCCTGCCATTCATCACCACCGCCAACACCGCCCGTGACATGGATCAGATCCGTCAAGCGCTGGGGGAGGGGAAGATTTCCTACTGGGGCCAGTCCTACGGCACCTACCTGGGGGCGGTGTATGCGTCCTTGTTCGCCGAAAACACCGACCGGATGGTGCTCGAGGGAAATGTGGACCCCACGAGGGTCTGGTATGGCACCTTCCACCACTGGAGCGAGGGCATGGCCAGCCGGTTCCCCGACGCCGCCCGCGTCGCCGCGGCGAACAACGACACCGTCCACTTCGGCACGACCGTGGAGGAGGTGACGGCGGCGTACCTCGAGCTGGCGAGCCGGCTCGACGCGACCCCCGCTTCCGTCCCCGGAACGAGCGCGCGAATCTCAGGGGGTTTGTTCCGAACCGTCACCTACAGTTTGTTGGAAAAGAATGAGCAGCTTCCGCTTCTCGTCCAGCTCTGGCGCGCCATCGACAATCTCACCGCTGGAGCTCCCACCGCCGAGGATGCCGCGCTGCTCCAGCAGGTCTTCGCCCAGGAAGCGGCCAGGACGGACGTTCCCGCCGACAATCAGACGGCCGTCTTCCTGGCGCTCGCCTGTGGTGACGCGAGCTGGCCCACCGGCATCGAGGTCTACAGGAAGAAGACCGCCGAGGACCGGGCCGCTCATCCGCTCACCGCCGGCATGCCATTCAATATCTGGCCGTGCGCCTTCTGGAAGACCCAGCCTCGTGAGGCCGTGGTCGAGGTGACCCGCCAGGGAGAGCACAACATCCTCCTGCTGCAAAACCGACGCGACAACGCGACTCCATGGGAATCCGGGCTGGGCATGCGAAAGGCCCTCGGAGCGCGCGCGACGTTTGTCGAGGTCGACGCGGGCGGCCACTATGTCTACGGTCAGGGCTCATCCTGCGTGGATGGCGTGTTCAATACGTTCCTCATGACCGGACAACTTCCCCAGGGCGACGTCTCCTGCGCGAATTAGCGCGGTTGCCCAGGGCTGATGTGACGAAGCCGGGCATGGGCCTGACGGAGGGAGCGCACCATCCACTGGGCAGGGGCACCGGCCATCTCGAAGGTTTCCGCCCTCGCATGGGGCGGTGATTGTCTTCGTGACGCTTCCGGACAACAAGCGCTACGCCTTTATCGGAGACCTCGCCTGGCAATTGGAGGGCGTCACCGAGCAGGAGGAGCGCCCGCTCACGCAGCGCCTCGCGGATGTCGAGCCTCGGCTCCGAGCGGTGGCCATCAGAGCGCCCCGTCTTCAATCCGCTCCAGTTCCCAACATGCGTTCTTCCTGAAGAAGTACGAGACCTGGTAATCCGTATCTCGCTTCCAGAGGACCAGCTCCGCGTGCCCGGAGGCAAGCGGGTTCACGCGCAGCTCAAGCGACTTCGCCTTTCTCTCGCTCTGACCTGGAAGCACGGGGAACTCCACCTGGTGGCGCTCCAGGCTTCGGGTGAAAGGCCTCGGTTCCGGCTCGGCCTTCAGGTCCAGTTGCTGTATCTCCAGGGGATAGCTCGTGAAGGCCCTCTGGATTTCCGTGCTCTCGGCAAACGCCTCGATGAACTCCGAGAAGTCCTGAGACGGGCATTCGGAAGGAGTGCCGAGCGCGGGCGGACTCGCACAGGCCCCGATGGCGAATGACACGACAAGGTAGCGCAGACGACTCAATGTCCCTCCAGGACGGGCCCCTGTCAGGTGGGGCATTGCCGGGCTGTGCAGCCGGTGGGCCAGGGTCTCCCCCTCCTGAAAGCTCATGGAAAGGCAGGGGCCGTGGCCCTCCTGCCACACTCAGTCGACCCATGGAGCGTCATTGAGTGTTTTCAGCAGCAGGTCCTCGAAGGGCCTCTGATTCCGCGACATGTCTCGTCTCTCGAGCAGCAGGGCTGGGTAAGGCTTCATTCGACCTGGAACACAAACTGTTGCGCCAGGCGCGTGCGGACCCGCACCCCACGCTTCGTCGCCGGCGCGAACTTCCACCGCTTGATCGAGTCAAGCGCCAGGACCGCCAGCTCGGGTGGCGGTGAGCCCTGAACTGCCGGCTCACTGACGGAGCCGTCGGGCTCGACGGTGAAGCCAACGACGACCGTGCCGAAGACGCCGACAGCGATCAATTCGGGCGGATAGTCTGGGAACCGCGACGACAGCACTCGGGGCGGGGTATCGAAGTCCTCCGGCAGCCCTATCTTGGGCGATGCACCGACGTAGAGTCGTTCCGCGTCGCTCTTGGTCTGACGGCTGCCGGTCCAGCCAATCTGGTACTCGGGTGCCTTCGTCGTCGTGCACCCTGCGAAGAAGAGGTGAAGCGCTGCGGCGAGCAGCAGGGATCTGGTCATGGGTCTGTACGAGTGTTGAGAGACAGCCACTGCGGCATGATGCCGGCATCGCCATACCACCCAAGCGCCACCGATAGCGTTGTCGCGAGGAGGAGAGCAGGCTGCGAGTGTGTTGCCGATGCGCCATCCGGGCGTGGAGGAGCGGCTCGCCTCTCGAGGGACGAAGCAGGAAGCCCAAAATGGAGACGGGCTGGAGACCCTGAAGAGCTCCAGCCCGTAACCGAATGATTCCGACTACTTAGGTGGTCGGGGAGACAGGATTTGAACCCGTGGACACGGGTGCCCTAAACCCGCGACGGCGCACGCCTTTCGAGCAATCGTGAGTGAATCCGGGCACTTCGAGTCCACGGGACAGTCCTCGCCAGTCCCATCTGTGCCTCGCAGTCCCCTACCGTCTTGGAGACATTCTGGAGACAGAAGCAGGGGCGCACGGTGCACCGGGCACGTTAAGGGACGGTGCTCCCGCTGCGGTCAGCGCACCCGCGTTGCAAGCCGCTTCTCGAACCACTTGCTCGACGGGTGACTCGCGGCCCACACAGGCACACCGGGGGGTAGCACGGCGTCGACCTCTGCCTTCACCGCGGCCGTGCACGCGTTGAGGATCCACTTGGGCCCGTACTCCGCCACGCGCGCCTGGAAGTTCGCCTTCCAGCCGGCATTGAAGAGTTCGTTCCACATCACGGTCCGGATTTGCCCCGGGCGCTGGCGCGACCGCAGGCTCCCCAGCGAGGCCTGCCACTGCACCGGGTTGCTCACGACCACCGTCGCGCCCGCCGGGACGCCCATCGCGGCGAGGTGCATGGCCAGGTGATTGCGCAGCCGCTTGCGGGTGGAGCGGTCCTGAAGCAGCCCAATGGGCACGAAGCCCTCCCGGTACTCGCTGGTGTGCGGCGACTCGACGACAAACAGCACGACGAGCGCGCCCATGAGGTCGAGGGCCGAGACGGGCTGCTCTACCAAATGCACCTTTTCACCGTCCCAGGTGGCCAGCACCTCATCGGGCACGACGGAGGCGGGCGTGAAGATCGCGGGTGGCAGCACCACGCGCGTCGGTCCGTCGTTCGCGAGCGCAGCCCACGACGGCTCGTCGGACTGGAGAGTCTGCCTCCAGGGCGCGGCCTCACCCGGCAACTGCATCTCGTACTCAATTGTGTACATCACCGTCCTCTCCGATCAGCGACGCTCGTAGATGGCCTGATTCTGGGGCGTTTTACGCACATGAATCGCCAGATCCGGCTCCACCTCTTTGCGGAACTCCCGCCCGAAGACAGTTGGCGACGGGATCTGCTTCCACTCGTCCTTGGAGAACAGATCCTGGAGTTTGAACTCCTGGCCGACAGGGACAGCACGAGCGCGCTCGACAGCCTTCGTCAGCCACTCTTCATTACCTCTGCCGATGGGTGCGGCAGCCGCTCCAACGAGGACTTGGCGAAGTTTCTCAACGACGAATGCGTCGAGATCGAGTTCGGCCTCGCGGGCTTGTTCAAGTGCCGCCATAGCAAGATCGGCGTCGAGGGTGAGGGCAAGTTGCAGCATGACAACCTCCTGTTAACTGTCAGTAGAACAATATAGCTCACGATAGAATTACGCAAGCTACCTGTTCTACACCCGCTGTCCCTCTAGCTACCCTGAGGGGGCAAGGCCCGCCGCCTCCTCCTCCCCCTTGTGAGGGGCCGCCCCATCGGACCGCTCGCGGGTCACCCCTTTGGATCGCTGCCTCGATCAGACCACGAGCCCGCGTGCTCGGGAGCCTCAAGGGTCGGCTACGCCGAAACCTGAGCGGTTCTGTGCCCTTGCCCCTCCCTCCGCGCGCGGGCGCAGGGCAACCGGCCGCCAGCGGCCAGTTCTGATCGATCAGGAGTCGCGTTCCGCTTGGCCGACCCTGGCGCGGTCCATTACCCCGGCCCGTGACATGCCGGCGCAAGGTCTGCCCGCAGGGGGTGTGGTGACGGGCGGTCGAGGGGCCCTGCACGCTCCTCTGATGAATAGGCCCCGCGCGCCGCAAGCAAGCGCAGGCAGAGGTGGGATGTGCGCAGGGGGCCGCAAGAGCGGGAAGGAACTACCTCAGGGGCCGTTCAGGGGACGGGACCGGGGCTTGGCCGTGTAGAGCCTACTGGCTCAGGACTGTATCGACCTGTGGAGAATAAGGAACCGACAGACGACCGCTATGCTGCCTGCCAAGTCTGGCTGTGGCCCAAGCTCTAGAAGTTCATGAGGAAATTCAGCCACTTACGGTGCAGCACGACGATGGCGCACGCGTAGCGTGCGCCATCATGCTGCCCGCCGTCAAGATGGTAGGGCTAGCCGATGCTTTGATTAAGCAACCGGGTTGTTGGCTGATCGCCAATTCTTGCGGAAGAACCGAACGTAAGATCGAGGAGATACCGAGAATGGAACGACTGGACGCCTGCCTGCTCCAGTTTGGACAACGTAGTCTCCAGAACTGAGAGCTTCTCCACATCGATCTTCGGGTTGTTCCTAAGCACTTCGGCGCGATCGAATTTTGGTCGTGTCATGGTCGGCTCAAATGTAGTTCTTGGCGTGTACGAAGTTTCCCCAGGAGTTGGCCGCGATGAAGTCGGACATCAGGTGAAAGTAGTCCCTGATGGCTCGGTTATGCTCGGGAACCGAGCCAAAATCTTGGATGCGGAGCTTCAATTCATCCTGCAACACTTGCATAGGGATCCTGCGACCATGCGAGCGCCAATACTCATGGTCGCTCAGCCTGCGAGCGATCTCCTCTGCCCTAGCTTCTCGCATTTCTTGGGTTACCGCTCGCTTTTGCCCCTCTGTGACGGTCCAGTCCTTGAACTTGTACTTGGCCAGCCACTTGACGAGCAGAGTGGTGGATAGCTCACGAGCCATCTCGTATTGGTGGAGTTCTGCTAGATCGAACTTTCCTAAGAGTGCGAAATCCGCAGTGGTCGCCGTTCCAGCCGCAGCCTTATCCATCAGCCTCTTGAACTGAACGAGGTAGGAGAGCGCGGGCACGAGTTTTCCTTCTCGTGGAATTTGCGGGTCGATAGGACCCAAGCACGAGAAGAAATCCATCATGATCTCGTCGCCTGACATAGCCAGGACTGTGCCCGCTGACATGGCGACGTCCGGGATGATGAACGCGACGTCCGAATAGTAGTGACGGAAGACGTTCACCATGCGCTCGGCCACTTCCACCACGCCGCCTGGCGTCTGGAGAACAACGGCTAAGCGCTCCCGACGATCGTCGGTTGCCTCAATGGCGTCCCTTACCCGGTGCTCAAGGCCGGGGAGGATGGGCCCAGTGATGGCGACAACATCGCGTTCGAGCGCGGTCTCAAGACTGGCGTGCAGTTCCCGAAGCGTCTTTCGGGCTTGCGCGTCAATGGTCATCGGCTCGGGCTGGGCCATGAAACGGTGCTCCCTCCATCAGTGAACGCCCTAGGGGCGCAATCGTGCCCATATCCTGCGGAGATTGCTACGACCTTCCGCGTCTTTCTGCCCGCAGTAGACGTTCCATTGGTGGGCCCCTGACCTCCCCCCCACCTTGTTTCTCAGCAGATTCCCCCGTCTACGCCGGGTATGCCCAGCGCTTCAGTCACACCGAAGCTCGGTGCTATGCGGCTCCGGGTAACGCGAGTTGCGAGCCACCTATCAGGGAGGCGCACATACGCAGGAGTGTTGATGCACTGCGTCGAAGAGCGGCGGCCAGCCTCAGCCACAGGCGGCTTGATGGCGGTTTGGAGGAACGCGCGACATGGATGCAGCAACGGCAAGTCCTCCACCGTACGAGGCATAAGATCTGAGCAGGACGACACCGCTGCCAGTTCCTGCCGCTGGACTCCAGTTGTACCGGGAGTCAGTGGATTCCCCATCCACAACGCGAGAACGACGCCGGATCCAGCATATCGCGTACCAGCGGTATCGAGGGCCCGGGCTTTCTGGGCTCCCTGCGTCCACGGAGGAATGTACGATGACGAAGGCCATCAGCCTGTCCGCAGAGCTGGCCGAGGTGAGGTGCGCCGTCGAAGGAGCGCGTTTCATCGCGGATGCACTGGCCACGCACTCGCTGGACAGCCGCGAGCAGGAACTGCAAGCGCCCGTCTCCATCACCGCCATCCTCGTGCTGGCGGAACTACGGCTCCACCAAGTCGAGCGGGTGCTTCGTGGTGAAGAGGACCCGCAGCACCTGTGGGCCCCGCACAACGACGTCACTCCGGGAGGTGGCGAAGGAGACGAGCAGGACGTGGTGCTCCGCCCGTGGAACCAAACCGAAGAGGATGCAGCGCGCCCAGCTCGGAAGAAGACGGAGCGCTCCGGGCCCAAGAGGCGGCGTGGGCAACCTCCCCCACCGCTGCCGGAGCCGCCAGCGCAACCCGAATGCGTCGAAGAACAACCGCCTCCTGGTGGGACGCCGAGTTGAGACGTGCCCCACCGGCATCAGAGGCCGGCCGGGGACGAACAGGGCCCGCGAACCCGAGCTGGCGCCAGCGTCCTGTTCCTTACGTCTCAGCTCATGGAAGAGGACCTCGCTGGGCGGAATACCAGGGCGGTCGAGGAGGTGGCAGGGGAGTTCCACCGCTACCCACCGAACTTCAGAAGTTCACCAGGAGGGCCGCCCCCTCGTGCGCGAGAAGTGAGAGGGCGAGCACAGGGTGCTGCCATCGCTAACACATGACCGAGGGCGACTCCGCCAGGGGCGGCCCCAAAAATTCGAGGCCAGCTCACCACCCAAGGCCTTTTGAAGATGCTGGGGCCCCTTGAAATTGGACCTGTCGGCAGGGAACCCCTGTCCCCCAGGGATGGGGGGCCTCTCCCGGATTCGGATAGGGCTACTGAATAGCGAGGCGGCCGAGGGGCTTGGAGCCCCGGGAGAGCGTCAGAACGAACCCGACGCATCACCTCACCAGCCGCAGCTTCACGCGCAGTTCCCGGGCCTCGGCCTGCGCCTGGGGCGTGGCGCTGGACACCCTGGCGCACACCTGCCCGAGCAGGTCGAGCTGGCGCTGCATGGAGGACTCCAGCAACTTACGGTGACGTTCCAGCTTCTTGAGGTCCGCGTCCTCCAGCAGCAGCACCTCGGTGGCCAGCCGCTCACGCACCAGCCCGAGGGTGGCCTGCTCTTGGTCGAGCTTCGCGGCGAGGGCGCCCCGCGCCACCTTGGCCATGTTTCCGAGGTGCTCATAGGCGGCCTGCTCCAGGCGCCCCTCCTGGCGCGTGTCGCGGGCCTCCTGAAGCGCGAGGCTCAGCGGTCGGAGCACGGCCTCTGGCAGTTCCGGCACCTCGCGCAGAAGGGCCAGGGTGCCCTCCAGGCCGCGCAGGAGGGCCTCCGTCAGCTCTGGCTCCTTCGGGACCGTTGATCGGGCGTCCACGACGGCCACGAGGCCGGAGAGGGCCTCCAGGGCCCGGCGTGTGCTGGTGACGAGCCCGAAGGCGTCGGTCCCCTCCAGCGCCTCCTCCAGCAGTGCGCGCACCCGGCCGTCCTCCAGTTTGGACAGGCGCTTGAGCTTCCAAGCGAGGTCCGCCACCTGCACGACGATGTGCGCCTCGGGAAGGGTGGTCGGCGCGAAGCTGGAGAAGTAGCCGTCGAGGTGCTGCTCATACTCGGCCACATCCTCCCCGGGCAGCAGCAGGTTGCTCGCGCTCAGCCCGTGGCGGAGGGCATTGAGCGAGGAGGTGGACTTCCCCTCCCGCGTCTTGGGGCCGTGGGACCTGGTCCCGTTGAGCACGCTGGTGGCGGCCTGGAGGGCCGAGCGGACGGTGGCGTTCATGTGGGAATTCTCCGGCTGGGGCTGTTCGCGTGGGGAGGGCGAGGTGTAGGACCCGGGGCTCGCGTCACGGCTTGCGCTCCTGCCAAGTCATGGGAGCGAAGGCAGGCAGGCGCCGGTGCTCGCGCCAGCGCTGGAGGGCCACGTTGACGCTGGGCCGCTGGTAGAGGGGCGCGAGCAGTTCCACCGGCTCGCCCACGTCCTGCGCCACGCGCTCCAGGTCGAAACCGTGGCGGATGAGCAGCAGGACGAAGGCGGCCTCGCCCTCGGTGCAGCAGTAGCGGGGCATCTTCAACCCCAGCTTGCGCGTCTTCGAGTCCCGCCACTGCGACTTCGCCGTGGTGCGGGGGATGAACTCGCCGCTGTCGAGGCCCTTCATCTCCCCCCACAGCGTCTCTACCCTCTTGGCCAGCTTCCACTCCACCCCGAGGACTCGCTCGCGGAAGGTGGGCACGCGCGAGGGGGGCTTGGCCACGGGAGCGGGGAGGCCCACCAGCTCGGGTCGGTCGACAACGCGGGCAGGCTGGGGCGGGCGGTAGCGAAGGCCGCCGAGGTCGTGGCGCTCCCGAGGGCTGTGGAGGCGCTTCTTCGCGTTGTGGGCGCGGGCGTGGCTGGTGGGATTGCCCCGGCCCAGGCGCTTGATGCGGGCGTCCAGCTTGTCGCCTCGCTGGTGGTGGATGACGTCTCCCTCCTTGCGCTCGGGACGCAGGCCCCGGGCGGCGTAGAAGTCCCAGGCGAAGTGGTGCAGCCACATCCACCGCCTCGGGGGACGAGGGTGGCCACAGTGCGTGATGTCGCACGAGGGGCAAACCCGAGGGAGGTACGCAACCCAGGGGTAGCCGTCCTCACCCATGACGATGACGAGGCCCTGGGCCTGAAGACTCGCTAGCACCTCGTTGTTGAGCTTGATGCCGTTCACATCGGTCCAGTTCTGCCTGCTCATCGCTGTCCTCCTCCTCGGGGGCGTTCACCTCCCGGAGGCACTGGACGGGGACCTGGGCGAGGTGGATGTCGGAAGGTGAAGAACGCGCAGCGTTCACACCTCCGGCCTGTAGAGACACTCCGCCCAGGTCCCCGATCTATTTAGAAGGGGAACCTCTCTCGAAGTCCTCGGGGGCCTGCCGGAAGCTGCCTCGCTGCTGCATCGGGCCAGGATCGGGCGTGCTGCTTGCCGTCCGAGGGGAACTGCCGTGCGCCCCGGCCTATGGGAGGCGGCCCTGGCGCACGGTCACCAACCGCATGACGGTGGGAACCATGGGGCGCCCCGGAAACGAGCACCAGCGGGAGGCGAGCTGCGGTCGGCGGTCCGGAATCCTCCCCCTGGTGACGGAGGCCAGGCGTGAGGAGGAGGGGAAGACATCGCATTGTCTGGGGCCCGAAACACTCCCTCTGCCCGAGACCTGAAGGGCCCGTGGAGGGGGGAGACATCAGGCCCTTTTCAATGCGGAACTCTCCCCCTGCCCGAGAGCTGGAGGGCCCGTGGACGGGGGGAGACATCAGGCCCTTTTCAATGCGGAACTCTCCCCCTGCCCGTCACCCCAAGCCATGGCAATGCTGGGGGTGGGGCTAGGGTTCGCGACCTGAAAGGCCGTCTTCCTCGGCGGCTTGCCCCTCTTACCAACCCGAGGACCGCCGTGCCCGCCAGGGACGCACGAGGAGGCGGATGCAGATGGGAACAGCTCGCCCGAATACCGGCCCCTTGCCCGAGACGCCCAAGCATCGGTTCAAGGACCAGCCGGACGCCATGAACTTGCTTCACGTACGGCGGACGCGGGAGTGGATCGACAGAGTCGCTGCGAATGCGGAGTCGGGCTACCGGATGGCGCGGACGTTCGCGTGGGTGCACCACAACAAGGAGTGGCTGCTCTCGGGCGACTACCTACGTGCACCGCCCGAGCTTCCAAGGGAAGCAACAGGCACGGACACGAGCCTGCTCACCCCAGTGTTGGCCCCGCAGGTGAGCCTCCTCGTTCATGGGCAGGAGGTCTTGGCGGCGTACCACCTCCTCGCTCAGGCGGGCCAGCAACTCCGGGCCTTCGTCCACCGCTTCTACGAGAAGCACCCCTGGGCGAAGGAGCACACACGGTTGTGGATGAGCGAGCAGCGGCTGTTCTGCGCCTTCGCCATGCTCGCGGTGGAGGCCGAGGGCATGGGGCCCAAAATTTCTCCGCAGGAGATGGAGGCGCTTGCGCTCATCGTGGGCATTCGATTCCCGGGCGAGGAGTTCGAACAGGACCCCAAATCCAACGAGCAGCGCCAAGCCGCTTGGAAGTCCATGATGCGGGACGTGAATAAGAGCGGTGTGCTGCCGCTTCTCCGGCAGATTTCCTCCGAGTTCCGTCCGCCGGAGCAGGCCACCGAGACGACTCCGGCCTCACCCGCCCAGCAGGTCGTCTCGATGCCGAGCCCCGCAGCGCCTCCCTCGGAGCAGCCTGTCACGACATCTCCCGAACCGCCCGCAGCGGTCCCTCCCGCGCAGCCCACCACCATGCTCTCCGCCGAGCAGTCCGAGAAGGTCGGGGGGGATAAGAAGTAGGCCGGGACAAGAGGAATCCTCCCGCTCCCCCTCACCTGGCGGCACGTCCACCATGAGCCTCGTCTTCACGAGGTTCTGATGCAGGACGGGATTCATTCCAGCAGTGACGATGGGAGGCCGCCGTGTCCAGCGTAGAGGCCGGGCTGCGTGACCTCATCCGCGCAGTGGTGCGAGAGGAACTGGCGGCGCTCCACGGGGATGCAGCTCACCGCGAGCTGGTGCAGGCGGGGCCTCTCAGCAGCACCAGCCCGGACGGCCAGCCCCCGCTCGACAAGGCCGTCTACACCGTCGAGGAGGTGGGCCACCTTCTCGGGTGCAGCCCCAAGGCCGTGTACGCGAAGGTCTCGCGCGGCCAGCTTCCAGGCGTCTTCCGCGTGGGCCGCTCGTTGCGATTCCGTGGGCGCGAGTTGTTACCGTTCATTCTCGAAGGGCGTGCGCCGTCGCCGAGGAGGTCTCGGTGATGAGCGTAAAGGTCAGGCAGTACAAGAAGCGCGGCAGGTCCGGATGGGAGGTGGACATCATGTTCAAGTGGCCCGATGGCGAGCTGTACCGCGAGCGCGTGAAGGCGCCGGCGGGCTCGAAGTCGGGCGCGAAGGCGTGGGGTGAGCAGCGGCAGTCCGAGCTGCTCTCACGAGGCCGCAAGGCCGTGGAGAAGAGGGCGGTGCCAACGTTGAAGGAGTTCGCGCCCCGCTACCTGGACGAGGGCGCCAGGGCCAACCGGCAGAAGCCCAGCACCATCATCCAGAAGAAGCGCATCCTCGACTTCTACCTGCTGCCCAGGTTCGGCGAGCTGCGGCTCACCGCCATCAGCAACGCCGAGGTGGCGAAGCTCAAGGCGGAGCTGGTGGACCGCAGCCCGAAGACGGTGAACAACGTGCTGGTGGTGCTCAACACGGTCTTCAAGACCGCGCTCAAGTGGGGCGTCATCGAGCAGATGCCGGCCACCATCGAGCTGTTGAAGGTGGCGCCCTCCACCATGGAATTCTACGAGCCGCACGAGTTCGAGCGGCTGGTGGACGCGGCGGCGAAGGTGGACCACCAGCACCTCGTCTTCATACTGCTCGGCGGCGAGGCGGGGCTGCGCTGCGGCGAAATCATCGCCCTGGAGCAGACGGACGTGGACTTCACCCGGGGCGTCATCCACGTCCGCCGCTCGGAGTGGGAAGGGCACGTCACCCTGCCCAAGGGCGGACGGGCCCGGCAGGTGAACATGACCGCCCGGCTGGCGGACGCCCTCCGCAAACAGCGGCACCTCCGGGGAGAGCGCATCCTCTGGCGGGCCGACGGCCACCCCAAGGTGACCCAGGTGCTGCTAAACAAATGGATGAGCCGCATCCAGCGGCTGGCCGGGCTGAAGGTGACGGGGGGCATCCACATCCTCCGCCACACCTTCTGCTCCCGGCTGGCGATGGCAGGCGCCCCGGCGAAGGCCATCCAGGAGCTGGCCGGGCACCAGAACCTCTCCACCACCCAGCGCTACATGCACCTGAGCCCGGCGGCCAAGTCGGCGGCCATCCGGATGCTGGAGGGGGCGAAGCAGGAGGCCCAAAATGGAGACGGGCTGGAGACCATGAGGATCTCCAGCCCGTAACCAAGTAATTCTGACTACTTAGGTGGTCGGGGAGACAGGATTTGAACCCGTGGGGCCGCTCGCCGTGTGGGCCCGGGGCTGACACCAGCTCCCACGCTGCCCTACATGGCCTGGCGCGGGGCGGTCTGCTTTTCTTCGGCGTGCTCGCGACGGGATGTCCGCGGATTCGTGCCCGGGTGTCTCCAGGGCGCGGCGTCATGACTTCCACTTCCCAGGTCGACATCTCCTCGCTCTACCGGCGCCACGTGGCGATGGTGCGCGGCTGCGCGCTGCGCATCCTCGGTGAGCCCTCCGCCGCCGAGGACGTGGCGCAGGAGGTGTTCATCCGCTTCCTGCAGCACCGGGAGCGCAGCGGCAATGAGCAGGACACCGCCGCCTTCCTCTATCGCACGTGCACCAACCTGGCCCTGAACCGGCTGCGAGACGCGCGCCGCCGCAAGGGCCTCCAACAGGCGCACCTGCCGGACGAGGAGCCGCGCAGTCCCCACTCCCCCGAGGACGGCCTCGCCCTGCGCAAGGTGCTGGCCGAGGCGGACCCGGAGCAGGCCCAGATCGCCGCCTGCTACTTCATCCACGGCATGGAGCACGAGGAGATCGCCGGCGTACTCGGCCTCCCGCGCCGCACCGTGGGCCGCCGGCTGGAGAAGTTCCGAGCCCACGCCGAGCACATGCTGCAAGGCGTCCGCAGAAAGGAAGCAGGCCATGGTGGTTGAGCCGTTTCCCAGGTCCAAGGCGTCCGACGACTGCCTGTCCGGGTGGCGTGTCTCACAGGTGGTGCTCGGGCTGCTGCCTCCCGAGGAGCGCGCCCCCGCCGAGGCGCACCTCGGCACGTGTGAGCACTGCCGGAAGAAGGTGGACGCGGAGCACGCCCAGGCGCGCGCCGCGGCCTATGAGCCCGTACCCGAGGCGCTGCTCGCGGCTGCGGCGGTCGTGCCCCCGCGTCCGGTGAAGGCAGCGTGGTCGCCATGGCGGTGGGTGCCCGCGTTCGCCGCGGTGCCGGCGCTGGCGCTGGGGGTGTTCATCGCCGTGCGCACCCCGACGGAGGTGAGGCTGCCGGGCGGAACGCTCAAGGGCACCGCGTCGCTGGATGTGGCGGTTGCGCGGGACGGGACGCTCGTGGTCAACGGCATGCCGGCGGAGGAGGTCGCGGGGCTGCGGGCGGGAGACCGGCTGCGCCTGCGTGTACGTGGCACGGAGCCGTCCGCGTGGCTCATCCTCCAGGGAGACGAGGAAGGACAATGGACCCCGTACTTCGAGGGGCCGGTGCCCCAGGGCGGCTGGCTGCCGATGGGCATCACCATCACGCCGGAGGGCCGCACGCGGATGCGGCTGCTGTCGTGCGCGGAGAAGCCGCCGCGCGGCGTGCCGCCGGAGGAAGTGTGTCGCGTGCGCGTCTACGACTGGGGCCTGGCTGGAGCGCCGTGAGCCGGCTCGCCGCGTGGGTGCTGGGCGCGTGGCTGGCCATGGTGCCCGCTGCTTCCGAGGCGAGTCAGGCGCGGTACGCGCTGCTCGTGGGCGCGCACAAGGGCAACGCGGACGAGCCCCGGCTGTACTTCGCCGGGCGGGACGCGGAGCGGCTGCGCGAGGTGCTCGTCACGCTGGGCGACTTCCCGCAGGAGAACGTCGCCGTCCTCACCGACCCGAGCGCGGACCGGCTGCGCACCGCGCTGGCGCGGATGAACGCGCGCATCCGCGAGGAGGTGGCGCATGACCGCTCCAGCGTGCTGCTCGTCTTCTACTCGGGCCACGCGGACGCGGAGTCCCTGCACCTGGGCGGCACGCTGCTACCGTGGGAGGAGCTGCGCAACCTCACCTCCGGCTCGTCCGCTGCGGCGCGGCTGCTGGTGGTGGACGCGTGCCGCTCCGGGCAGGCCACGCGCGTGAAGGGTACGAAGCTGGCGGCGCCCTTCGCGCTGCCTCCGGACGTGGAGTCGCACGGGCTGCCCGAGGGCTTCGCCATCCTCTCCTCGTCCGCGGCGGGCGAGAGCGCGCAGGAGTCGGACACGCTGCAGGGCTCCTTCTTCACGCACCACCTGGTGGCGGCCCTGCGCGGGGTGGCGGACACCAGCGCGGACGGGCTCGTCAGCCTCGCGGAGGCGTACCAGTACGCGGCGGACCGGACGGTGGCGAGCACCGTGGCCACGATGGGCGGCGTGCAGCACCCCACGTATCTGTATGAATTGAAGGGCCGCTCGGAGCTGGTGCTCACGCGGCCGGGCCGCAACCAGGGACTGGCGGCGGTGCGGCTGGAGGACGCGGGGCAGTACTACTTCCGGCAGGGCGGGCGCGACGGCCCGATGGTGCTGGAGGCCGGCATCTCCCGGGAGGCGCGCACGGCGCGGCTGGTGCCTGGGACGTACTTCGTGCAGCACCGCCTGCCGGACCGGCTGCGCGAGGCGCGCGTGGTGGCGGAGGAGGGCAAGCCGCTGGCGCTGTCGCACGTGTCGTGGAGCGTGGTGGAGCTGGACCAGCTCGTGCGCAAGGGCGGCGGTGGCAGGTCCGTCTGGACGCTGAGCGGGTGGGGCGGTGGGGCCGCGAGCCTGCTGGAGGGCTACCCCTTCGTACCGGCCGGCGCGGTGCAGGTGTCGCTGGACACGGAGGCCCTCACGCTGGACGCGCAGGTGGAGCTGGCGCGGGTGGGCTTCACGGAGGAGCGCTTCGAGCGGCGGCTCACGTCCGCGGCGGTGCGCGCGGGGGCTCGCAAGGTGTTCGACGTGGGGCGCTTCTCCCTGTCGGGTGGCGTGCGCGTGGGCGCCACGTACGTGGACCAGCGCTTCTTCGGACGCACGGCGCCGCGCAACTGGCAGGTGGTGCCGCAGCTGGACACGCTGCTGCGCGCGGACCTGCACCTGCCCCGGGGCTTCTTCGTGGGCGGGGAGGTGGGGGTGCGCGCGTCGCGGGTGCGGGTGCTCCCGGCCTCCGAGCGGGAAGTGGTGCGCACGCCGGTGGCGCCGATGTTCTCGGTGGGCACCGGGCTGCGCTGGTGATGTCCGCGGAAAAGGACTCCCGGGTCTTCCTGGCATCAACGGCGCGCGGCGGTGGCCGGACGGTTCGCGCGCATCTCTTCCGTGGAGTCGTGTCATGAAGCTGAGCCGTTTCGTGAAGTCCCTGGTCGTGTCGTGCGCGCTCGGGAGCACCGCGGGGTGCGGTGAGGCGCTGAGGGATGGCGAGTACGTGGGCGAGGCCATCTACGTGGTGCAGGGCGACGTGAAGTCGCTGGCGCCCGTCGAGGAGGGGGGGACGACGCGCGTCACCCTGGCCTGGGACAACTGGGTTCGTGAAGGAGACATCATCAGCTTCCAGGGCGTGGAGCTGACCAGCAAGAATCCCCCGTTCGACTATGAGCTCCGCGTCGTCGAGCCTCCGGCCCTGGAGATGCTCAACGAGCTGGAGGATGGCCGCATCGGTTTCGCGTACCTCTACGTCTACGAGGACCTGGATGGGGATGGGCGGCCCGACCATGGTCAGTCTGACTGGAGCAGCCTGCGGGGGATGGCGCGCAACCACGTGGTTGTCTACGTGCCTGAGCTCACCGGGGGGCTGAAGGCGACGCTGCGAGAGTTGGAGCTCTTCACCAACGTGGACGCGCTGAAGCCGGGCTTCAATCTGGCGCGCGGCGTCTGCGCGACGGAAGAGAACACCTTCGACAAGCTGGAGATTGTCCCCAACGAGCCCGTCACCGTCTCCGCGCCGGACGACGGGAGCGTGCCGTCCTGTATCAACTACCACTGAGCAGATGAGTCGCACATCGCGGTGACAGCTGTCGTCCCTCCCGGTGTTCCAGGCCGCGAACCCGTGGTGGAGGATGACGGATGTCGCGATGGTTGCGGATGTGGGCCCTGCCGGCCCTGGTGACGCTGGCCGGCTGTGGGAAGGACGATGACGGAGGAGACCCGACTCCTCCCTCGAAGGCACTGGAGGGGACGTGGCGCACGGAGGGGCACGGCTACTCCGTGCGCTTCGAGAAGGACACGGTGACGTTCTACGAGGTCACCGAGGTGAGCTGCCTGCCGTCCATCTCGGGCACGCTGGAGGACGGAGTGCTTCCCGGGATTGGCCTGACGTTCAAAGCCGACGGGGACCGGATGCTCATCCAGAGTGCCGGGACGGTGCACATCGCCGCCACGCGGGCGCCGCTTCCGGAGGTGTGCTCACGGACGTTGCCGCCGGACGACCCGGTCTCCAACTTCGAGGTCTTCTGGCACACCTTCGCCGAGCAGTACGCGCTGTTCGACCTCTATGGGGTCGACTGGAAGGCGCGCTACGCGCAGTTCCGGCCGCGCGTTCCGGCGGCGACGACGGACGACGCGCTCTTCGCGCTGCTGTCCGAGATGCTCGTGCCCCTGCCGGACGCGCATACCTACCTCGTCGCGGGTGAGCGGACCTTCGAGCCCAAGCCCAGGCCCGCGTGGGCAGAGCATTACCTGGAAGAGCTCACGACGTATGTCGACACGCACTACCGCGGTGGGCCGGGAGTGACGGTGGTGGGAGGGGGAAGGCTCGCGTGGAAGTCGCTCAACGAGCGCGTCGGGTACATCTACATCGGGGGCATGGCCGGCTTCCCCGGGGAGATGAGCGACGAAGGGACCGAGATGGCCGCGGCGGGTCGTGCCATCGACGAGGCCCTGGAGGCGCTGGGCGACAAGGAGGCGCTCATCGTGGATGTGCGCTTCAACCTCGGCGGCTATGACGCCGTGTCGCTGGCCATCGCGAGCCGCTTCACCGAGGCAAAGCAGCTGGCCTTCACGAAGAAGGCTCGCGCGGGTGCGGGCTTCACCCCGCCGCGCGAGCATCACTTCTCTCCGGCAGGGCCCCGGCAGTACACCCGGCCCGTCTATCTGCTCACGAGCCAGGTGACGGTGAGTGCCGCGGAGATCTTCACCATGGCCATGAGCGCGCTCCCGCACATCACCGTGCTGGGCGAGCGGACGAATGGTGCCCATTCCGACGCGCTCTCCCGGACGCTTCCGAACGGCTGGAAGGTGAGCCTCTCGCACGAGGTGTACACCGCGCCGGATGGTCAGGTGTACGAGCGGATCGGGCTGCCTCCCGACGTCGAGCTGGACATGGACGTGCCGAGCCTCGTGGCGGGCACGGACCGCATCCTCCAGGAAGCGCTCCAGCGCGCGATGACTGGCGGCTGAGCCTGGCCGCGGCCCGCGCCCGGGTGGACGAGATACTGAGGGTGGAAACGGTGCCGCTGTACCTCGAAGAGGTACGCGCGCTCCTGCGCAAGAGGGGGTAGCGCTCAGTCGCCCTTCGTGAGCTTCTGGATGGCATCGCTGGCCTCGCCATGACCACAGCCGAGCAGTCCCCCCCTCTTGGGTTGCTCGGTGACCCGCTTGAGCGCGGGAATGGCGTCAGCGTCTCCGAGCTTCCCGAGCCGCTGTGCGGACAGGGCGCGAATGTCGCAGTCCTTCGATTCCATCGCCGCGATGTACGCGGCCACCAGGTCCACGCCGTCCGTGGCCTCGGCCTGCTCCAGGTAACGCAGCGCACCCCATTGACGCAGCGAGAAGGGCTCCTCCGCGAGAGCCTCGAAACGCGAATACACCCGCGCCTTGGGGAGTCGAGCCAGCTGCTTCGCCAGCCACTCGCTCCCGTCCCGGCCGTAGTCCTCGGCGAGCCCATCCAGGACCCGATCGTCGACCTCCGGGAGCACGGTCTGGTCCAGCTTGGAGATATGCGAGTGCTCGGTGCGGTGCGCGTTCTGGGCGTGGAGCAGCGCCGCGCGCGCCCATTGCCAGTCAGGGTCCCGCTGCTTGTCGGGCGGCGCGTCGTCCAACACCTTCTTGGCGTCGTCCTTCTTGCCTTCCTCCAGGAGCGCGAACGCCCGCACGGCGGGGTTCTGCTGGTGCACCCACCAGGCCGTGCCCGCGCCCAACAGTGCCACCGCACCCACGAGCATCACCAGCCAGCGTGGCACCCGGCGCAGCATCGCCACCGCCGCCGGCAGGCGCTCCGTCGCGAACCGCGAGCGCTCTCGCAGGAACACGCCGGCCCCGCGCAGCCGCTCCTTCATGCGCGCCACCGCAGCGCGCGTTCCCGTGGCGACCGGGGAGAACGCCCCCTTCACCCGGCCCAGCAGCGGCGCCAGCTTCGTGCCCATGCCGCCCGACGGGGCGAAGCGGTCACCGAAGGGTGGGCCCTCCGCCGCGCGCTGGCAGCGGTAGAGCTGCAGCTGCTCCTCGCGGCCGGGCAGGGTGATGGTGCCGCACGGCTCGGCGGTGGCCTCGGCGCGGTTGCGCGCCAGGTTCACCGCCTCGGTGAACGTCACTTCGTCCGCGGCGGCCACGTGCTCCACCGACTCCACCACCTCCATGGGCTCGCCCAGCACCGTGTCGCTCGTGACGAGCACCTCGCCCGCGTGCAGGCACACGCGCACGTGCAGCTGCGCCTCCGGCGGCAACGTCTGGTTGTGGCGCCACAGCCGGTCCTGCATGGCCATGCCGCACAGCACGCCCGCCGTGGGGGAGCGGAACACCACCAGCAGCGCATCCCCGCGCTTCTGGATGAGCTTGCCCTCGTGCTCCTTCACCAGGGGCATCAGGAGCCGGTCATGCATCTCCAGCATCCGCGCGTTCTCTTCGTGCGTCTGCCGGCTGGTGCGCTCGGTGAAGCCCTGGATGTCGGTGAGCATCACCGTCAGGTTCTGCGGCTTCACCACCGACGCGCCGCCTGTTACAGAGGCCACGCTGCCGGACGGCCGCGTCCCGAAGGCCGCCGTCCCCGAGCGTACCGCCACCGGCGCCACGGCCCCGGAGGCGACGCGGCCCGTCCCGTACGCGCCGCCTCCCATGCCGAACGCCGCGGTGCCACTGCCGTGCGGAGTCGCAGCCGGAGCGTTCCCCGCGAAGACGGCGGTGCCGCTCGGCCCCGCGGACACGGAGGCGGCCTCACCCCCGCCGAAGACGGCGGTGCCGGACGAGGGCGTGCCCCGCTGCGGCACATGCACCGGCGTGCCCATGCCGGGCGTGAATGCGGCCAGCGCCGAGTACGCCGCGGCCAACGCGTCCGCCAGCTCGTGCGCGTTCTGCGGCCGCTTCAATGGGTCCTTCTCCAGCAGGCGCATCACCAGCGACAGCAGCCCCACGAAGCGCGACAGCGAGGGCGCCGCCCGGTCCAACGGCAGCGGCGCGTGCGAGGCGTGCTGCGCCAGGAAGTGGCGCGGCGAGGGCCCGTCGAAGGGCAGCCGCCCGGCCAGCACGCGGTACATCAGCACCCCGAAGCAGTACAGGTCGCTGCGCGTGTCCACCTTCGCGCCCACCGCCTGCTCCGGAGAGAGGTACTCCGGGGTGCCCAGCACCACGCCCACCTGGCTGACGGCGCTGCCGGCCTCGGGCTCCACCAGCCGGGCGATGCCGAAGTCCAAGAGCCGCGCCTGCTCCCCGCGCGCGCCCGGGGAGATGAAGACGTTCTCCGGCTTCAGGTCGCGGTGGATGATGCCCTTGTCGTGGATGGCGGCCAGGCCTTCCGCGAGCTGCTGGAGCAGCGGCAGCGCGCGGCCCGGCGGCATGGGGCCGGGGAGGAGCGCGTCGTAGAGGCTCTGCCCCTCCACGAACTCCATGACGAGGCAGGCGTGGTCCCCGGACTCGCCGAAGTCGACGATGTGCACCACCGCCGGGTGCTCCACGGCGGACAGGAGGCGGGCCTCGCGCTTGAAGCGCTCGGCCATGCCGGCCTGGGCGTGGAGGTCCTGGTGGAGGACCTTGATGGCCACCTTGCGGCCCAGGGAGACCTGCTCCCCCAGGTACACCTCGCCCATTCCGCCAGAGCCCAACGGACGGAGGACCCGGAAGCGACCTTCGAGGACGAGAGAGTCAGGGGCCAACACGCCGGACGCATATAGTCCGACTCCAGGGCGGGGTGCATGTCGTTCCTGCACGCCGGCTTGCAGGAGTCATCACGCCTCGTTGCCTGCTCCACAAGCGGGGGGATTGTCAGAAATTTCGAGGGCTTGGAGAGCGTGCTACCCTCGCGTCCTCCGCGATGGCTACTGACAGCGACTCTTCCAAGCCCGCCGCGGCGCAGGATGCGCGCGCCGCCGCCCCCGAGCTGCGCCTGCTGGACCGCAGGGCGTTCGTGGGCTTTCCGGCGTTGGAGGTGGTGCCGGGCCTGCGCATCTCCGACTTCGCGCTGCAGATTCCGGACGTCAGCTTCCCCTTCAACGTCAGCGCCGGCGCCACGCGCTACCAGCGCAAGAAGCTGCACTTCGGCTTCCTGGAGCTGAGCGTCGACGCGGATCTGGTGACGCGCCGGGTGGCGGAGCTGGCCGGGCGGCTGGCCGGCATCGAGGAGCTGCGGCTGCACTTCCGCCCCGGGTACCTGGAGGGGCAGGGCCGCCTCCCCGCGCCGGAGCGCACGCCCTTCACCTTCAAGGTGGCCTTCGACGCGGACGGGGAGCGGCTCGCCGTCTACCTCTATGACGTCCGCCTGTACGGCTTCTCCTCCACGCCCTCCGTGCAGGTGCCGGGCCTCCTGGCCACCGCCGTGGGCGCGCTGGGGCTGGTGCCGGACGTGGAGGTGCGCGGCGCCACCGGCTTCTCCACGCGCGTGCTGCCCGCGCTGTGCCAGCTGGCGGCGGTGAGCCGCGGCTACAAGATGCCCGCGCTGGACACCGCGCGCCTGTCCGCCGCGGAGGTCTCCAGCACCGGCCTGCGTCTGCGCTTCTCCGCCGGAGGCCTGCCGCCGCCGGCCGCGCCGGACGAGGAGCTGATGCTCGCGCTGGAGGGCGCTCGCGCCTTCGCGGACGCGGAGAACCTCGTGGCCCAGGGGCGGCTGGCCGACGCGCGCCAGGCGTACCTCCAGGCCGGGGACGCGCAGGACGCGCACCCCTTCGCCGCCGAGCGGCTGCTGTCGCTCCTGGTCGCGGACCCGCAGGCGCACGATATGGCCCTGGACGTGGCCGCCACCCTGCAACGCCGGAGGGACCGCAGCCCCGCGGCCCTCTGGGGCGAGGCCGTGGTGCGCGAGCGCCGGGGTGAGGGTGCCCGCGCCGCCGAGCGCTACCTCGCGCTGTGCGCGCTGGCCCGCCGCACCTCGGAGGAGGCCGCCGCCTTCTACGCCGCCGAGGCCGCCGCCCGCTGCTCGCGCGACACCGCGCCGCAGGTGGCGGTGAAGGCACTGCACGAGCTGCTGGGCCTCAAGCCGGACCACCTGCCTTCGCTCAAGGCGCTGGCGCGTGCCTCCGACCAGGCCCGCGACAGGGCCGGCGCGGTGCGGGCCTACCGCCGGCTGGCGGCGCTCGCGAGAGACCCGGCCGAGGCCGCCGACGCGCACGTGCACCTGGCGCGGCTGTGCGCGCAGACGGAGGACGACGTCGCGGGCGCCCGGCTGCACTGCGAGGCCGCGCTGCGGCTGGCGCCGGACCACCCGGACGCGCTGCTGCTGTTGGGCGAGCTGTGCCACCGCGGCGGCGAGCACCTGCGCGCGATGAAGGCGCTGGACCGGCTGCGTGAAGTCTCCATGGCCCGGCACGAGCTGGACCGGGTGGGCCACGCGGACCTGCTCGCCGGCCGCGTGTGGGAAGAGGGCCTGAAGCAGCCGGACAACGCGCTCTTGCGCTACCGCGAGGCGGTGTCGCTGCTGCCCGGCGAGCCGGAGCCGCTGTTCGCCGCCGCGCGCGTGGCGGAGGCGCTGGGCCGCCTGCAGGAGGCGCTCGCCGGCTACCAGCAGGCGCTGGAGCTGGCGGGGCCGGCGCCGCGCTCGGAAGGGGTGCGCCATGCCGCGCACGCCAGCCACCACGCGCTGGCGCGCCTGTACCGCACGCGGCTGGGAGACCCGGCGCGCGCCCGGGAGCACCTGGAAGCCGCGCTGGCGCTGGACCCGCGCGACGGGGTGGCGCTCGAGGAGCTGATTCCGTACTTCCGCGTCACCGGCCGCGCGCAGGAGCTGGCCGAGGCGCTGGAGAAGGCCGCCGCCCTCCAGGAGGAGCCCGGCAAGCGCGCCGCGCTGTGGGCCGAGGCCGGTGAGCTGTACCGCGGCAAGCTGCAGGCGCCGGAGAAGGCCGAGCGCCTCCTGCTGCTCGCGCTGGAGGCGGACGGCGACCACCGGCCCGCGCTGGAGTCGCTGCTGGCGCTGGCCGAGGCGCGTCGCGACGGGCCGCTCCTGACGCGGTGCCTGTCCGCGCTGGCGCGGCTGTCCACGGACCTGAAGGAGCGCGCGCAGAAGTACCGCCGTCTCGCGGTGGCCGCGCGCGACCTGGCCTTCGACCTCGACCTCGCGGTGCACGCCCTCCAAGAAGTGCTGCGCGCGGAGCCCGACGATTTGCCCGCCCTGGGCGAGCTGTGCGCCCTGCAGCGCAAGCGCGCGGACATGGCGGGGCTGGCCTCGGCGCTGGAGGTGCGCGCGCGGGTGGCGGAGGCGCAGGGCGACAAGCGGCTCGCCGCCGCGGCGCTGCGCGAATTGGCCGGAGTGCTGGAGGCCCGCCTGGGCCGCGTGGGCGACGCGCTGGTGGCGCTGGAGAAGGCCGCGCGGCTGGCGCCGGACGCCGCCGTGCTGCTGGACCTCGCCGACCTGTCGCTGCGCTGCGAGCGCCCCGAGCACGCCCGGAAGGCGCTGGAGACGCTGCTCTCCATGCTGCCGCGCACGACGGCGCCGGAGAAGCTGGCGGACGTGCGCGCCCGGCTGGGCCGCGCGTGCGAGATGCTGGGCGACCGCGAGGGCGCCATCGCCGCCTACGCGCAGGCCTTCCCGCTGCGCCGGCTGGACGACGCGCTCGCCGCGCGCCTGGAGTCCCTCTACACGGAGTCCGGCGAGACGCAGGCCCTGGCCGAGCTGTGGGCCAGCCGCGCCCAGGCGCTGATGGGCGCCGACCGCGCCGAGGAAGCCGCGCCCCTGTTCCTCCAGAGCGCCCGCGCGCTGCTGGAGCGGGGCGAGAAGGCCGCCGCGCTGCTGCGGCTGACGGCCGCGCTGGAGGCCAGCCCCCAGGGGCCGCTGGCCGCCGAGGTGCTGGAGTCGCTGGCCGAGCTGGAGCTGGAGCGCGGCGAGAAGCTGGAGGCCGCGCGCCTGTACGCGCGCCGCGCCGCGCTGGTGCCGGACGCGCGCGCCGGGGCGAGGCTGCTCTTCCGCGCCTCGCTGCTGGCGGCGGGCACCAGCCGCGAGGAGTCCTTCCTCGCCGAGGCGCTGGAGCGCGACGCCACCTTCGCCCCCGCCCGTCAGCGCCGGGGCGAGCTGCGCCTGCCCACGGACGCCCGCGCCGCGCTGGAGGACTTCGAGGCCGTGCTGGCGCTGCCGCCGGTGGACGCGGACGCCCCGCGCGAGGCCGAGCGCGTCGCCCTCACGCGCAAGGCCGCCACCGCCGCGGTGCGCGCGGGCCGCACGGACGCCGCCCGCCGCCTGCTGGCCGAGTACTGCGCCCGCGCGCCGGAGGATTTGGAGGCCCGCCAGGAGCTGGCCGCGCTGCACCGCAAGGCCGGCGCCCGCGAGGCCCTGGCGGACCTGCTGGTGGAGCTGTGGCCGCGCCTGTCCGGCGAGCCCCGCCGCGCCGCCCGCCGCGAGCTGGCGGAGCTGTCGCTGGCCCTGGGCCGCGCCGCCGCCGCGGTGGACTCGCTGCGCAGCCTCCGGCTGGAGGAGCCGCACGACACGTGGGCCGCGCAGGCCCTGCTGGACTTGCTGCCCCCGCCGGGCACCGGCACGCCGGAAGAGGAGTCCGAGCGGCTGGAGTTGCTGGGCACCCTCGTGGCCGCCGCGTCGGGCGAGGCCCGGGCGGAGCTGCTCGCCCGCCGTGCCGTGCTCCACCGCGCCGCTGGCCGCGTGGCGCCCGCGCGCGACGACTTCTCCGAGGCCGCGAAGCTGTCCCGCCGCCCCGCGCCGCTGCTGCTCGCGCTGGCGGAGCTGGCCCGCGAGTCCAGTGACGAGGCCGCGGAGCTGGAGGTGTGGCGCAACGCCGTCGCCGCCGACGCCAACCTCGCCACGCGCGCCCGCGAGCGCATGCTGGCCCTGGCCACGACGCTGGTGGAGAAGGACGCGCGGGTGCCTGCCCGCGAGGCCCTTCGCGCCGCGATTGCCCTGGAGCCGCCCGCCGCCGAGCGCTGCGACGCCTTCTTCGCGCTGGCAGAGCTGGCCCACCGCGACGGGCAGCCGGACGAGGAGGCCGCCGCGCTCGCCGAGGCCGCCCGTCAGGGCCCGTCTCCCCGCCGCGTGGAGGCGCTGCTGGCGCGCGCCACGCTGCTCGAGTCTCGCGGACATATAAAGGATGCGGGGCAGAGCCTGGAGGCCGCGCTCGCGCTGGCGCCGCGCCACGCCCAGGCCACCGCCGCCCTCCAGCGCGTGCTGCGCGCCCAGGAGGACTGGGCCGCCCTGGCGGAGCTGCTCTCCACCGAGGCGCCGCACACGCCGCCCGCCGAGGCCACCGCGATGTACGCGGAGCTGGCGGACCTCTACCTGGACCGCTTGTCGCAGCCCGTGCCGGCGGAAGCAGCGCTGCGCCAGGCCCTGCGCCTGTCCCCGTCCGACGCGGTGGTGCGCCGCCGGCTGGTGTCGCTGGTGGCCGGCCGGGGCGAGCTGCGCGAGGCCGCGGCGCTGCTGGAGACGGCCGCCGAGAGCGCCTCCGCCCAGGAGGCCGCCGCGCTGCTGCGCGAGGGCGCCGGGTACGCGCGGGGCGCCGAGGACCTGGACCGCGCGCTGAAGCTGGCGCGCAAGGCGCACTCGCTGGTGCCCGCGCGGGGCGCGGAGCTGGCGTCGCTGGCGGAGCTGCTCTACCTGCGCGGCGCGGTGCTGGAGGCGCTGCCGCTGCAGGACACGCTCGCGGCCGAGGCGGACTTCCGCGCCGCGCCGGACGCGGCCGAGGCCACGTGGCTGCGGCTGGGCGAGCTGGCCGAGCAGGCCGGGGAGACGAAGCGCGCGGTGGGCGCGTACCGGAAGCTGCTCTCCGAGCGACCCCTGTGCGAGCCCGCGGTGCAGCGGCTCGCCGCGCTGCTGGAGAAGGACGACCCGCGCGGCGCCTTCGACGTGCTCGTCACCCACGCCCGCGCGCTGGCGCCGTCCGAGGACACGGTGCGGCGGCTCGTCGCGCTGTCGGAGCGGGCCCGCGCGGCCCTGGCGGACGCGGGCGTGGCGGCGTCGCTGCTGTCGCGCGCGGCGGACATGGCGAAGGAGCCGCTGCCGCTGCGGCGCCAGCTCGCCACCCTGTACCGCGACACGGGCCGCTCGCTGGAGCTGCTCGCCGAGCTGCGCCAGGTGGCCATCCTCAGCCTCCAGGCCGGAGACATGGCTGCGGCGCTGGCCGCGTGGAAGGAAGAGGCCCGGCTCGCCCAGGACACCGGCCGCGCGGACGACGCGCTGCGGGCGCTGGCGGACGCGCGGGACGTGCTGGAGTCGCGCGGGCAGGCCGCCGAGGCCGCCGCGTGCGAGCGCCGCCGCGCGGAGCTGCTGCGCGACGTGAAGCTGGACCCGGCGGCGTCCGAGGCCGCGCTGGAGCGGGCCTTCGCTCTCGCGGCGGACCTGGGCACGGCGAAGCTGGGCGCGGAGCTGGCCGAGCGGCGCGACGACGCCGAGGCCGAGGCGCGCTGGCTGGAGCGCGCGCTGCCGCTGCTCAAGGACACCCGCGAGGCCGCGACGATGCGGCTGCGGCTGGCGCGGCTGCACCTGGGCGTGCTGGCGGACGTGGCGAAGGCGGAAGGCTTCCTGCGCGAGGCCCTGCACGCCGACCGCACGCTGGCCGAGGCCGAGTCGCTGCTGGCGAAGCTGCTGGAGGACGACGGGCGCCTGTCGGAGCTGGCGGCCTGGTACGAGGAGTGCGCCGAGAGCGAGCCGGACGCGGAGCGCCGCGCGGCGCTGCTGCTGCGCGCCGCCGCGCTGTACCGCGACAGGGCGGGGCGCCCGGACGCCGCCGCCGCCGCGCTCATCGCCGCCCGCGCCGCGCGCCCGGACGACCTGGAGCTGACGGCCCAGGCGGCGGAGCTGCTGCACGAGGTGAAGCGCCACGCGGACGCCGCCGAGTTCGACGCGGTGCTGCTGGAGGCGGACCCGTTCCGCGAGCCCATCTTCACCCGCCACCTCGCCTTCCTGGAGGAGACGGAGGACCCCCAGGCGCTCGCCGAGCTGATGCTGCGCCGCGCCCAGCGCCAGGAGGTCGCCGAGGCCGCGGAGAGCTACCTCGCCGCCGCCCGCGCCTTCCGCGCCGCGGGTGCCCGCGAGCGCGCGCTCCTGTGCGAGGACCAGGCCTTCGAGCTGAGCCCCGCGAGCGACGAGGCCTTCGAGCGCGTGCGCGAGCGCGCCGCCGGGGACGTGCGCCGGCTGGCGGAGCTGCTGGCCCAGCGCGCCGAGGCCCTGCCCGCGTCCCGCGCCCTGCCGCTGCTGCGCGAGCGCGCCAGCACGCTGCTGGACGCCGGCGAGGCGCTGCTGGCCGCCGAGGCCTTCGACGAATACCTCTCCCGCGCGGGCGATGACGTGGACGCGCTGTCCGCCCGCGCCGAGCTGGCCGCCAAGGGCGGTGGCCCCATCGCCGCGCGCCCGTACGACCGCCGTCTGCTGGACGTGGGCGGAGACGCGCTGCCGGTGCCGGTGCGCGCGCGCACGTGGCTGCGGCTGGGCCACGCCTCGCTGAGCGCGGGCGCCTTCCACGACGCGGCGGATGCCTTCGAAGCGGTGGTGTCGCTGGAGCCGGAGGGCGAGCGCGGCCGCGAGGCGCTGTCGCTGCTGGCCGAGGCCCACTCGCGCACGGGCAACGGGCCGGGCCTGTACCGGGCCTCGCTCCAGCTCGCGCGCCGGGCGGAGGACTCCGCCACGGCCGAGGTGCTCTACCGCCGCGCGGCGGACCTCTTCGACGACCCGAAGGACGCCATCGACGCGCTGCTGCCCCTGGCGCGGCTGCGGCCGGCGGACGCCTCCGTCATCGACCGCGCGGTGGAAGGACTGCGCGCCCTCGGCCGTCACGGGGACCTGCTGGACGTGTACGCGGCGGGCGCCGAGGCCGCCGGTGGCAAGCGCGCCGCGGAGCTGCTGCTGGCCGCCGCCTCCGTCGCCTCCGAGTCCCTGGCGGACGCGGAGGAGGCCTGGGCCCTCACCCAGCGCGCGGCCGAGGCCGCTCCGGACGACCTCACGGCCCTCCGGGCGCTGGTGGACGGCCTGCGCGAGCGCGGTGAGCCCACGCGGCTGCTGGAGGCCCTGGAGCGGCTGGTGCCGCGCGTGGAGGACGCGGACGAGGCGGCCGTGCTGCGGCTGGAGCTGGCCTCGCTTGCCCGCGCCGCTGCCCGGGACGACGCGGCCCGCGAGGCGCTGGAGGTGGTCGTCTCTCGCGGCGCCTCGGGCGCGGGCTACGCCGACGCGCTGGAGGCCCTGGAGGCACTGCTGGGCGAGCAGCCCGGGCGCCGCGCCGAGGTGCAGGTGGCGCGCGCGGAGCTGGTGTCCGGCCACGAGCGTCAGTCGCTGCTGATGGCCGCCGCGCGGGCCTTCGAGTCCGCCGGCCGGCTGCCGGACGCGCTGAAGGCGGCGAAGGCCGCCGCCGCGGTGGAGCCGGACGTGGACGCCGCGCTGCGCGTGGCGCACCTGTACCGGGCCTCGGGCGAGTCGCCCAGCGCGGCGCGGGCGCTGCTCCAGGCGGCGAAGCTGGCCGCCCCGGAGGAGCGTCCGCCGCTGCTGCTGGAGGCCGCGGGCCTGTGGGAGCGCGCCGGAGAGCACGGCGAGGCGCTGGAGGTCATCGAGCGCATCGCCACGGAGGCGCCGGACATGCTGGCGCCCACCGAGCTGGCGGAGCGCTTCGGCCGGCTGGGTGCCTTCGCTCGCGCGCTGGACGTGGGCTTCGCGCCCGCCATGGCCTCGGGCGACTACACGGACGCGCTGGCCATGGCCGCGCAGGCCGGGGACACGGCCCGCACCCGCGAGGCGCTCTGGGCGCTGGCCGGGATGCCGGATGCTGACTCCGCCCATGCCTCCGCGCTGGCGGAGGGACTGCGCGCGGAGGGTGAGACGGAGGGGCTCCTGGAGCTGGCGGGCGTGTCGTCTGCCCGGGATGCCGCCTTCGCGGTGGCGCTGCGCGACGAGGTGCTGCGCTCGGAGAAGGCGCCGGTGCGCGCCCGCCTGCGCGCGCTGGAGGAGCTGACGCCGGAGCCGGGCTTCGCCGCCCGCCTCACGCTGCTCCTGCCCTCGCTGGAGAAGCTGCCGGAGGAGCTGGCCGAGGCGGTGCTGGCGAAGGTGCGCGCGCTGCCCGACGCCGCGCGCGTGGAAGCGCTGGCCATGGCGGCGGACGGCTGGCCCACGCGGCGCAAGGCCCTGCTGCGCGAGCGCCATGACCTGGAGTTCGGCCTGGGCCGCTTCGAAGCCGCGGCGCAGACGCTGGCCCGGCTCATCGAGGGCGAGGAGGACGCCCGCGAGCGCGCCGGCCTGTACCAGGAGCGCGGCGAGCTGCTGCTGAGCCCGTTGGACAGGCCGGCCGAGGCGCGCGAGTCCTTCGAGAAGGCGCTGGCCGAGGACGCCGGCCACCTGCCCGCGCTGTGGAACCTGCTGGCCCTGGTGGACGTGGCGGACGAGCCCGCCGTCTTCGTGTCGCTGGTGGAGCGGCTGATGGTGGAGGAGGGGCCCGAGGCCACCCTCCCGTACCGCGAGCGGCTGGCGGACGCGTACGAGGCGCTGGGCATGGTGGCGGACGCCGCCGCGCAGCTCGAGATGCTTCCGGAGACGGAGGAGCGGCTGGCACGTCGCGCCCGGCTGGCCGAGGAGCGAGGCCTCACCGGCGAGGCCCTGCGCCTGCGCGAGCGGCTCACGGACGAGCCGGCGGTGCTGGAGTCCATCCTCCGCGGCTACCTGGACGCGCAGCTCGTGTCGCCCGCGGCCCGGCTGGCCGAGCGGCTCTTCGACGCGGGCGTGCTGTCTCCGGAGGTCCGCCGGCTGTCGGCCGAGCGGCTCTCCCCGACGCCCGAGGGCGCGGCGCTCGCGGCCCGCGTCTGGCCGGAGCTCCTGCGCGCGCAGCCCCTGGACGTGGACGGGTGGACGCTCTACGCGGAGTCCCTGCGCGGGTTGGGCCGCACGGAGCAGGCCGAGTGTGCGGACGGCATCGGCGCGGCGCTGGACTCCAGCAGCGCGGCGGCGCGCATGGCGCCCCTGTCCGCTTTGCCGCCGCCTTCCGGCTTCCAGCACCCGGCGCCCGCCAACACGGTGCCGGTGACGGCGGAGCGCTTCCCCCGGCTGGCCGCGGCGCTGCGGCCCATGCTGGCATCGCTGGGCGCGGGCAGCCTGCGCGTGGCGGTGGACCCGGCGGGCGGCGTGGAGGCGTACCTCGTCAGCCCCGAGGAGCTGGTGCTGGGCGCGGGCGCGCTGTCGTGCTTCGGCGCGGCGGAGCTGGGCTACCTGTGCGCGCTGGCGCTGGCGCTGGGCGAGGCCGGCGTGAAGCTGGCGCGGCCCGGCCCGGTGCCGGAGCTGGAGACGGCGGCGGTGGTGGCCTTCCGGGCCTTCCCCGCGTCGCTGGCGGCGGGCCGGGTGCTGGCGCGGCTGGACCCGGAGGTGCGTGGCTCGGACCCGTCGAAGGTGGAGGTGGGATTGGTGCTTGCTCGGGGTGGTACCTTCCGGGCGGTGGCCCTTTCCGTGCTCGACGGGGCATAGCCGTGTAGCCTCCCGGGGGCATGCACCTGAAGCGACTTGCCCTCGCCGCCCTCCCCGCGGCCGCCGTGGCCGCGGCCATGGCCTGCTACTCGGACCCGGTGTACCCGGGAGACCAGGTCCTCGGAACCTTCCGTTTCGAGGCCCGGCTGGACCCCTCGAAGACGACGTGCGACGCCTCCGTGCCGGAGTTCGCGCAGGTGGACGACGCGGGCGTCTTCCGCTTCGAGGGCACCTTCTCCCGCGACACCGACGGGGGCACCGGCTACTTCACGGTGCAGAGCTACTCGCGCGACGCGGGCTACGAAGGACAGTCGGTCACCTCCACCCTCCGCGCCACCGCGCCCCGCGCCTCGTGCGGCACGGGCTGCGAGGACTCGTCGATTGAAGAGACGCTGAAGGTGATGCTCTTCAGCGACAGCCAGGCGCGCACCCTCAACCGCGACTGCCGCCAGCACGACGGTGGCATTCCCACGGGCAGCGCGCCCGGCCCCACGGAGAACGGCTACGACGTGTCGCTGGCGTGCGGCACCCTCACGGACGTCTTCCTGCCGGGCACCCGCAACTGCAATTGCCAGCCGACCACCTGCACGACAGCGTACATCGTCCAGGGAGAGCGGAGGGAGTGATGACGAAGCGCGCGGTGGTGTTGATTTCGGGCGGCCTGGACTCGACGACGTGCCTGGCCATGGCGAAGGCGAAGGGCTTCGAGCCGGTGTGTCTCGCGGTGGCCTACGGCCAGCGGCACGCGGTGGAGTTGGAGCAGGCGCGCAAGGTGGCCTCGGCCATGGGCGTGAAGGACTTCCGCATCGTCAGC
The DNA here is from genome assembly GCF_012933655.1 of Pyxidicoccus fallax. Classification (GTDB taxonomy): domain Bacteria; phylum Myxococcota; class Myxococcia; order Myxococcales; family Myxococcaceae; genus Myxococcus; species Myxococcus fallax. Next base: position 33,885 of record NZ_JABBJJ010000035.1, read on the forward strand.
ATCGACCTGCGGCAGGTGGGCGGCTCGGCGCTCACCGCGGACATCGAGGTGCCCAAGGACCGGCCAGCGGACGAGATGAGCCACGGGGTTCCCGTGACGTACGTGCCGGCGCGCAACGCGCTCTTCCTCTCGCTGGCGCTGGGGCTGGCGGAGGTGGTGGGCGCCACGGACATCTACATCGGCGTCAACGCGGTGGACTACAGCGGCTACCCGGACTGCCGGCCGGAGTTCATCCGCTCGTTCGAGGCGATGGCGAACCTGGCCACGAAGGCCGGCGTGGAGGGCGCGCGCTTCACGGTGCACGCGCCGCTGTCCGGCCTGACGAAGGCGGACATCATCCGCGAGGGCGTGAAGCTCGGCGTGGACTACGGGCTGACGCACTCCTGCTACGACCCGGACCCGCAGGGCCGCGCGTGCGGGCGGTGTGACAGCTGCCTGCTGCGCAAGAAGGGCTTCGAAGAGGCCGGCGTGCCGGACCCGACGCGCTACGTGGAGCGGACATGAGCATGCGGACCTGGACGGTGGTGGCGCTGGGGCTGTGCGTGGGGGGCCCGGCGCTCGCGGAGGACGCGGGGACGCCGAAGCCGGCGCAGAAGTCCACGAACACCCAGCCGCTGGTGGAGGCGAAGGCGCTGGTGCCGGACCTCGTGGAGGATCTGCGCTACGCGACGGAGGACAACTTCCTGAAGAAGAAGGTGTACCCGGACACGGCGCGCTGCCTGCTCTTGCCGGAGTCCGCCCTGCGGCTGAAGAAGGCGGCGGAAGTGCTGCGCTCGAAGGGCTACCGGCTGAAGGTGTACGACTGCTACCGGCCGCGCGCGGTGCAGTACGAGATGTGGAAGATCATGCCGGTGCCCGGCTACGTGGCGGACCCGAAGAAGGGCTCCAACCACAACCGGGGCGGGGCGGTGGACCTGACGCTGGTGACGATGGAAGGCAAGGACGTGGAGATGCCCACGCCCTTCGACACCTTCAGCAAGGAAGCGCACCACGGCTACGAGGGTGGCACCGAGGCGTCGCGCAAGCACCGCGAAATCCTGCGCGAGGCGATGGTGGGCGCGGGCTTCACCATCAACCGCATGGAGTGGTGGCACTACGACCTGCCGGACGCGAGGAAGCGGCCCGTGCTGGACGTGCCCTTCTCCGCGCCGCAGTAGCCCCGTGGGGCGGGTTCCGTCCCGTGACGGAACCATGATGGAGAACGGAGGCTCCCGTGCTCCGGGGAGGGCGCCGCCTGGAGAACATGGTGCCACCCTGATGAATCCCGAGGTGGCCTCCGTGAAGTCCCTTTCCCGCATGTCCCTGTTCTGTGCGCTCCTGTTCGCCACCACGGCGGTAGGCGCCGAGCACTCCACGCTCATCGGCACCGTCGTCGACGGTGACAGCCAGCAGCCGCTCGCGAATGTGCAGGTGTTCGTGAACTCGCCGGAGCTGCGGGGCGAGCACGTGGGCGTGACCGATGTGTCGGGCCACTACCGCATCACCCATCTTCCGGCGGGCGTGTACGCGCTCCGGCTCGTGAAGGAGCACTACGAGCCGGACACCCGCCAGGGCATCGAGCTGCGGCGGAATCGCACGGTCCGTTACGACGTGCGGATGTCCGCCGCGTGCACGAGTGACTGCGCGACAGCTGAGGTTCTCTCCATCAGGGTGCGCTACCCGGCGCCAAGGATTGCCAAGGAGCTTCGCGAGCAGCTCGAGCACATGACCCTGGGGCGCACGCGTCTGTATCTCTCCCGCGAGCACTGCTTCATGCCCGACGACGTCGTTGCCAGGACGCCCTCGTGGATGCTCTCCCGGAGCATCATCCAGATTCCGGACGGTACGCCCCAGCTCGTCTACCGGGCCCCCTCGGCCGAAGCGTGCAGCCCGGACTTCCGCACCACGGCCCGCGAGCGGACCTCCCGCCAGCCACGACGGAGGACGCCACCGAGGAGGACCCCGGCTACGTCGTCGACATGTGCGAGGTCCACATCCCCCAGGCGCCGACCTTCGCCGCGCCTCCCAGCCCCAGGGGAGCCAACCCGAACGCGGCCCGCCTCTGGACCCTCGCGGGGGCTCCGACCTTCGAGCGGGGCCTCGTCCTGGACGGGGTGCACCAGCCCGGGTGGCGGGTGTCCCTCCCCTATGAGTGACGCCCCAGGCGCCCGAGGCCGCCCGCCCGCTGGGCAGGCATCACCCCGGACGCCGTGCCATGATGAAACCGTGATGATCGCAGCGCCTGGCTGCGGCACGCTCTCGGGCCCTCTCAAGGACGGCCGCACCTCGCTGTACGCGCTGGCTCCCAGATGAAACCCGCCTTCTCCAGAGCCCTGTGTGGCCTCCTCCTGCTCCTCTGCGCGCCCGCGCTGGCGCAGAGCGGCACCATCATCGGCACGGTCATCAACGTCGCGGACACGAAGCCCGTGGCGGACGTGCGCGTCACCGCCACCTCGCCCGCGCTGAAGACGGAGCAGGTGGCCGTCACGGATGCGCAGGGCAACTACCGCATCCCCCAGCTTCCCCCGGGCCTCTACGCGCTCCGCTTCGAGAAGGAGTCCTTCCGCCCCTACACCCGGACGGACATCCAGCTCCGGCCCGGCCGCACCATCCGCCAGCACGTGGAGCTGCTCCCCGAGTCGTACGTCCCGGGCCCCGAGGTGGCGAGGCCGCCCACCATCGACAAGGGTACGCCGCCGTGCTGCTACGACCTGGAGCGCGGCATCACGGTGCAGGGCCCGGTGAATCCGGAGGGCACCGCGCGCTCCTCCTTCCAGCCGCTGGCCCCGCTCGCGCCGCCCCTGCGCGCCGAGGCGGATGGCGTGGCCCGCTACATGCCCTACGTGGCGCCGGGGACGGGCCGCGAGCTGGCCCCCGCGTGGACGCTGCCGCACATGTCCGTCCTCCCGGATGGCGCCACCCAGTACCTCTACCGGAACTCGGATGATGCGCCCGGCACCCGCACGCACAGCCCGGCGAGCGACGGGGTGAACCCCACCATCGACACGGAGGAGGACCGCTTCTCCGTCTTCTTCGTGGCCGTGGACACCGCGCCCTACGCCATGGCGCGCGACTACCTGGAGCGCGACGTGCTGCCCGACGAGCGCACCGTCTGGGCCGAGTCCTTCATCAACGCCTTCGACTATGGCGGTACCGGCGACGTCAACGGGCCCTTCACCATCGACGTGGAGGGCTTCCCCTCGCCCAGCCGCAAGGGCTACCACGTGGTGCGCATCACGCTGAAGACGCGCGAGGCGCTCTCGGACGTGGGCGCGCAGGTGGAGTTCGACCGGCAGGCCATCGCCCGCTACCGGCTCGTGGGCTACGAGCGCGCCTCGCCCGCGCCGGAGTCGCTCGACGAGGACGATGAGCCCAAGGTCCCCATGGTCGCGGGCGCGTCCGTCACCGCCATCTACGAGGTGAAGGTGATTGGCCCTGCCATCGCCTTCGGCACGCTGCGCATCCACTACGAGCAGGGCCCCTCGGGCAGCTGGCGGCGTGTGCAGAAGCTGTTGCCCTCCAGCCTGCTGCGCTCCTCCTACGCCCGCGCCGCGCCGGCCACCCGGCTCGCGTACGTGGCCGCGGCCTTCGCGGAGAAGCTGCGCGGCTCCTTCTGGACGCGCTCGCTCGACTGGGCGCGGCTCCACTCGCTCTGGGAGGACGTGGGTGAGCCCTTTCGCAACCGCGCGGACGTGGTGACGCTGGGCGCGCTCATCCGCAAGGCGCAGGCGCTCGACACGCGCAAGGACCGCTTCGCTCCAGGGACGGCGATGGACCTCGACAACGTCCCGGACACCACGGACTAGCCGACCGATGCTCCGCCGGCTGCTGCCCACGCTCATCGCCCTCGCGCTCGGCCTCGCCGGGCTCGGCTGGGGACTGGGCTATCTCCAGCGCATCTTCGCCGCCGAGCGCGACGACGCGCAGGCCTCGCTCGACTCGCGGCGCAAGGCGCTGGAGCAGTACGCGCGCGCCTCGCTGACGCAGTCCCTGCATGACCGGCTGGAGGCGGCGCGCCCCGCGATGGAGGCCGCGTCGGTGGACCCGCTGATGCCCGCCACGGGGCTGTACCTGCGCGAGCGCGGGGAGCAGCTCCTGCCGCGCCTGGCGCAGCACGACACCGGAGACGACGCGCCCGCGCGGGAGCGCTACACGCGCCTGCGCGCTGGCACGGAGCGGGCGGACGAGGAGGAGGACCCGTGGGCGGAGCGGCTCGCGCTGGTTCGCGCGGTGGACGGGGCGCTGACGCGAGGCGACCGGCGCGCGTCCACCGTGGCGCTGATGGCGCTGCTCCAGCACCGCGCGCAGTACGTGCTCGCCTCCACGCGTGACGTGCCCGGCCTGCTGGTGGTGCTGGAGTCACTGGCCGAGCGCGGAGACCCGGTGCCACAGCTCATGCACGCGCTGGTGCGCGAGGGGCTCGCGGACGGAAGGGGCGGAAGGTTGGACGGGCTCCAGCGCCTCCTCCTGTCGCGGCGCTCGCGCTTCACGCGTGAGGACTTCACCTTCCTGCGCGAGCGCGTGGCCGCCCTGTCCACGAAGGTGGGCGCGCCGGTGACGGACTTCGAGGCGCGCGTCGGCGAGCTGGCCGCCGAGCCGCTCCCCCTGCCGCGGAAGCTGGACGGCCCCGTGCTGGTGCGCACCGGCTGGTACCTGGAGCCGCGCGGCGGCAGCCAGGTGCGCGGCGTGGCGGTGGACGCGACGGCGCTGCTGGAGTCGCTCACGCGCGAGATGCGCGAGCGCGGTCTCCTGGAGGCGGACGGGCAGGTGCGGCTCCTGGGCGACGCGGAGGTGCTGTCGCTGGACGCGCTGCCCCTGTCGGTGGAGACGCCGGAGTGGGCCCGGGCGCAGGGCGCGCTGGTGCGGCGCTACCGGCTGAAGACAGGCATGGTGGCGTTGTGCGCGGTGCTGGCGATGGGCATCGCCGCGCTGTCCTTCGTGGCGCAGCGCCGCAAGTACCGCTTCCTGGAGCTGAAGAGCGACTTCGTGGCCACCGTCTCCCACGAGCTGCGCACGCCGCTGGCCTCCATCCGCCTGTTGGCGGAGACGCTGGAGTGGCGGCTCGCAGAGGGCACGGACGCGCGCGACTACCCGGCGCGCATCGTCCGCGAGGCGGACGGACTGGGCTTCCTGGTGGAGAACCTCCTGTCCTTCAACCGCATCGACAAGGGCCGCTGGGTGCCGAAGCTGGCGCCGGTGCGGTTGGACGAGCTGGTGTCCGGACTGCGCCGCGATTTGGAAGCCTGGTCGAAGGTGCCGGTGGAGCTGGACGCCCAGGTGGACGACCGGACGTACCACGCGGACGCGCAGCTCCTGCGCCTGCTCCTGTCCAACCTCGCGCGCAATGCCTGTGCGTACAACACGCGCAGTCCGGTGCGCCTGCGCATCGAGTCGCTCCCCGACGGGAAGGTGCGCTTCTCCGACAACGGCATCGGCATCCCCCGCGAGCAGTGGGAGACCGTGTTCGAGGAGTTCGTGCGCCTGCCCGGCCAGGGGCGGGATGTTCCCGGCAGCGGCCTGGGTCTGGCACTCTGCCGCCGCATCATGCGCCTGCATGGGGGGAGCCTGCGCGTCGCCGACTCCAGCCCCGAGGGCACCACCTTCGAGCTGTCCTTTCCACCCACGGTGATGACATGACCTCCAGCATCCCCGCCGTCCTCCTCGTGGAGGACGACACCAACCTGCGGCTCGCGCTGCGCGACAACCTGGAGAACCAGGGCGGCTACGCGGTGGAGGAAGCCGCGAGCGTGCGCGACGCGCGTGCGCACCTGGCGAAGCGCTCGTTCCAGCTCATCCTGCTGGACGTCATGCTGCCGGATGGCGACGGCTACTCGCTGTGCCGCGCGCTGCGGGACGAGGGCGTGACGACGCCGGTGCTGATGCTCACCGCGCGCACGCTGGAGGACGACGTGGTGCGCGGCTTCGAGGCGGGCGCGCAGGACTACCTGGGCAAGCCCTACCGTCTGCGCGAGCTGCTGGCCCGCGTGGGCGCGCTGGTGCGCCGCTCCGGGGGCGCGCCCGTGAAGCTGGTGCGCTTCGCTGGCTACAAGCTGGACCTGGACCGGCGCAAGGTGGAGACGCCCGAGGGCGGCCAGGTGGAGCTGACGCGCACGGAGTTCGACCTGCTGGCCTTCCTGGTGCGCGAGAAGGAGCGCGTGCTGCGCCGGGACGACATCCTCGACGCGGTGTGGGGCAAGGATGTCGTCGTGGACCCGCACACCGTGGACAACTTCGTCTCCAGCCTGAAGAAGAAGCTCGGATGGAACAGCGCGTCGCGCTTCGCCATCCAGACGGTGCGCGGCGTGGGCTACCGCATGGAAATCGAAGCGCCCTGAAAACCCCAGTTCTGTCGGGGCCTTCAACGCCGGCCCTCCCCATGGGGTGGGGGGACTTGAGCAATCCAGCGGGGTGCCTGTTAATCAGGGCTTCCATGTCGGACACCCTTCGCTACGCCCCGGAAACGCTGGACGCCACGCTCCTCTCGCAGAACCCCCGGAGCGGTCCGGCGCCCGCGGCCGCCAACACCTCGCGCCGCAACACGGTGCTACCGCGCGTGGAGTGGCACGGCGAGCGGGTGGACCTCCTGCCGTCCCAGCGCGAGCGCTTCGAGGAGATGCGTCCCCTGGGCCAGGGCGGCATGGGCGAGGTGGTGCTGCTGAAGGACAACGACATCGAGCGGCTCGTCGCGCTGAAGCGGCTGCCCGAGAACGCGGACATGGACCGCGTGCTGCGCTTCGTGGAGGAGATTCGCACCGTCGGGCAGCTCGACCATCCGAACATCGTCCCGGTGCACGACGTGGGCGTGGACGAGCGAGGCCGGTACTTCTTCGTGATGAAGCACCTCCAGGGCGAGACGCTGGAGTCCATCATCACCCAGTTGCGCAAGGGAGACCGCGCCACGCATGAGCGCTTCAACTTCCGGGCGCGGGTTCAAATCTGCATCGGCGTGCTCAACGCCGTCGCGTACGCGCACCGCAAGGGCTTCATCCACCGGGACCTGAAGCCCGCCAACATCATGGTGGGGCCCTTCGGCGAGGTGACGGTGATGGACTGGGGCCTGGCCAAACAGGTGCGGCCCGCCGCGCAGCCGTCGCAGGACAGCCAGGGCGTCGCGATGCGGATGCGGCCCGTGGTGGAGTCGGCGCCCGCCTCCCCGCGCACGCAGGTGGGCTCCGTCATCGGCACGCCCCTGTACATGTCCCCGGAGCAGGCGCGCGGGGAGCAGTCGCTGGACGCGCGCAGCGACGTGTACAGCCTCTCCGTGGTGTTCCACGAGCTGCTCTTCCTGAAGCACTACCTGGAGGGCCGCGAGTCGCTCGCCCAGATTCTGGAGGGGGTGCAGTCCGTGACGCCCCCCTTCAACGCGCTCCAGTCGAATCCGCATCAGAGCCACGTGCCCGCGGAGCTGGCGTGGTTCGTCGCGCGGGGCATGCGGAAGAACCCCGCGGAGCGCTACGCCTCCGTGGAGGAGATGACGGAGGAACTCCAGTACCTGCAGGAAGGCCGCATCGCGGTGCACTGCCAGCGCACGCTGCTCAAGCGCGGCCTCCACGAGGTGCTGCGCTTCGTGGACCGGCATCCGGCGGCCGTCATCACCATCAGCACGCTGGCCACGGCGGTGATGGTGGGCTCGGTGGCCTTCACGCTGATGTCCCTGCTGGGCGGCTGAGCCAGCGCGTCACCGCCCGTGCCAGCGCTCCAGGTGGCGCGCGTGCGTGGGCAGGTACGCGCCGGGGTGGAAGTGCGTGTCGTAGAAGTCCAGGTCCAGGTGGTGGGCCTGGAGGTAGGTGAGGCAGAAGACGCTCGGGATGGTGCCGGGGAACTTGCCGAACCTGTCCAGGATGTACTGCGCGATGGTGGCCACGCACTCTCGGAACTCCGGGTCGTGGACCTTCGCGGCGCCGCGCACGCGGGGGCTCTCCTTCCACGCGCCGGGCGTGCCGGGGTTGAAGGGCCCTCCCTGGCCGAACTTGCGCTCGCAGAACGCGTCCACCGCCGCGCGCATGTCCGGGTAGTGGGGCGGGCAGTAGGCCTCGAAGACACCGGGCAGGCCGGTGGCGTTGGGCAGGGCCCAGCGCGGGTCGGTGTCGAAGCGGAAGCGCAGGCCCGGCGCGCGCGGGTCGCCGGTGGCGCCGAGAAGGGTGTGCCGGTCGATGCCGTCGAACATCCACCCGCCCAGGCCCATGGCCTGGAGCATCAGCACGCCCGCGTAGCAACTGCACGCCATCTCGGCCGTGGCCTCCGAGAGCACGTACTGCTCCACGAAGGAGAGCGGGAAGGGCGCGTCCAGGTTGACGAGGTGGCGGAAGCGCTCCAGGCCGGCGATGGGCTCGCCGTGGATGTCATTGACGAGGCCGTAGCCGTTCTGCACCGCGAAGCAGAGGACGGCGAGCATGTGCTGCGCGAGGTCCGCCACGGGGATGATGAGCGTGGAACCGGGCACGTTGGCGCACCAGGTGTTGTGGCCCTCCATGAAGGGCTCCTCGTGCGGGAACTGGATGCGGCCCGAGTCGAGCTTGCGAATGCGGCCCCGGTGGGCCTCCAGCAGCTCCTCCAGGTCGAAGCCTCCGTCCGCGTCCTTCTCCGCGAGCGCGGGCGCGTCGCGGGTGGCGAAGAAGTAGACGCCGCTGTCGTCGGTGAAGAACAGCTCGCTGGTGTGGAAGCCGGCGGCGGACGGGAAGGTGCGTCCGCCGGCCGCGCCCGCGTAGTTGGGGAAGTGGGGCGCGTAGTGCGCGTTGCGGGTGATGGCGTAGTGCCAGCCCGTGTTCCCACCGGCGGCCAGCAGCACGAGCATCTGCTCCAGCTCGCTCAGGGGCAGGGGCTCCCGCTGGGAGGTGTACGCGAGCGGGCCGTCGGGGATGGATGTGCCGCAAGCGAAGCGGCGCGCGCGGCGGCCGAGCAGGGCCTGGAGCAACGGGAAGGAGAGGACGTCCTGGAAGCCGGCGGGGAGGGGCGGGCGAGCGGAGCCGGGAGCATCGGCGGGCATGGGGACCTCGTGGCGTCCGGAAGAAGTTCGCCCGGGTGGAGGCGCGCCGCGCGCGATGTGACGGGCCCGTCCGCGCAGGCCATGCGAGCGGCGGAGCGCTCGGGATGCACCCTGCCGGAGTCTCTGCAAGAGCTTCAGCGCCATGGGGACAATCTGTCGCGCCGGTCCGCGCCGCGTCGACAATCCGGCACGGGAACGCTCCCCTCCCAGGCACCGCCGCCCGGGCGTACCCGTGACGTCTCCTTCGGCACGCACGTTGCTCCCTGGCGGCGGGTCAGGAGGAAGCTTGCATGGAACTGGGAGCCATCATCCGCCGCGCCCGGGAGCAGGGCGCCAGCGACGTCCACCTGGAGGGCGGCATGCCCATGGCCCTGCGGGTACGGGGGACGCTGCGGCTGGTCGGAGAGCCGCTGTCGCCCATGGCGCTCACCGCGCTGGCGCGCGACGTGGTGGGCGACGAGGACTGGCCCGCGTTCCTGGAGCGCTGCTCGCATGACGTGGCGCGCACGCTGGATGGGCAGCGCATCCGCATCAACGTGCTGCGGAGCGCGCGGGGCGTGGGCTTCGCCATCCGCCTGCTGGCCACCGCGCAGGCCACGCTGAAGCGGCTGAACCTGCACCCGGATTTGCGCAAGCTCATCGAGCCGACGCATGGGCTCGTGCTGGTCAGCGGGCCCACGGGCTCGGGGAAGACGTCGACGCTGGCGGCGCTGCTCCAGGAACTGAACATCTCCGAGGCACGGCACATCATCACGGTAGAGAGCCCCATCGAGTACGCGCTGGTGCCCCGGCAGTCCTTCATCCGCCAGCGCGAGGTGGGGCGGGACACGCCGTCCTTCTCGCAGGCGCTCATCGACGCGATGCGGGAGGACCCGGACGTGCTGATGGTGGGGGAGATGCGCGAGCCGGAGGTGATGCGGCTGACGATGAACGCGGCGGAGACGGGGCACCTGGTGCTCGCCACGGTGCACTCGGCCAGCGCGGGGGAGGCGCTGGCGCGGGTGGTGTCCGCCTTCCCGCCGGAGATGCAGCCGGCGGTGTGCGCGCAGCTCGCGGACTGTCTCGTGGGCGTGGTGTGCCAGCGGCTGCGCTACCGGCCGGAGGTGGGCCTGCGCGTCCCCGAGTGCGAGGTGCTCATGGGCAGCACGCCAGTGAAGAGCATCGTGAGGCAGGGGCACTTCTACAAGATTCCGTCGGCCATCGAGACGGGCGCCGCGGACGGCTGCTGGTCCTTCCCGCGCTACGCGGAGTGGCTGGCCCGGAAGACGGACTGGACGCTGCCCTCGACTCCGCCCGAGGAGGCTCCGGCCGCGCCGGTGCCGGAAGTCGCGCCCGAGCCGAGCCCCATGCCCGCGGCGCGTCCCCGGCAGGTCCCCGTCATGCGGCTGCCATCCACGCCGAAGCCCCGGCGGGGGCCGGTGGCCGCGAAGCCCGGCGGGCGACAAGCGGAGGACGGCGTCTTCGTCATCCAGGGCGAGCAGGACGACCTGGTGTCCCTCATCCGCGAGCTGGAAGGGGACGGCCCCGAGGAGTGAGGGCTTCCGCTCGGGCGTGCGCTGGTCGATTCTTGGGGGCACATCACCGGAGCCACTGGATGACGACCCCGAACCTACCCGCCCGAATCGAGTCCCTGAAGGTCCCCACGTCGCGCCTCCGCGTGCAGCACCTGCTGGCGAGCGGCGCGCCGGACGGCGTGCCGGTGGTGTTCATCCACGGCAACGTCTCCTCCAGCCGCTTCTACGAGGACACGATGGCGGCGATGCCTCCGTCGTTCCGGTGCCTCGCGCCGGACCTGCGTGGGTTTGGAGAGACGGAGCGCGCGCCCATCGATGCGACGCGCGGGGTGGGGGACTTCGCGGAGGATGTCCTCGCGCTGCTGGACGCGCTGGCCCCGCGGCTGGCGGGGAAGAAGGTGCACCTGGTGGGCTGGTCCGCGGGCGCGGGCGTGGTGATGCGCTTCGCCATGGAGCACCCGGAGCGGGTGGCCTCGGTGGTGTTCATCGCGCCGATTTCGCCGGTGGGCTTCGGAGGCACGAAGGGGGACGCGTCGGTGGCGGCGTGCTGGCCGGACTTCGCGGGCTCGGGAGGCGGCACGGTGAATCCGGAGTTCGTCCGGCGGCTCATCGCGAAGGACATGTCCGACGAGAACGATGCCTCGCCGCGCAACGTGATGAACAAGTACTACTTCAAGCCGCCCTTCCGGCTGGAGCGCTCGCGCGAGGACGTGCTGGTGGGGGAGATGCTGAAGATTTCGGTGGGGGACGACGGCTACCCGGGAGACGTGGAGCGCTCGGAGAACTGGCCGGGCGTGGCGCCGGGGCGGCGGGGGATGAACAACGCCATCTCGGGGAAGTACCTCGACCTGCGGGGCTTCGCGTCGATTCCCACGCGGCCGCCGGTGCTCTGGGTGCGCGGCGCGGAGGACCAGATTGTGTCGGACACGTCGTTGTTCGACTTCGGCTTCCTCGGGAAGCTGGGCGCGGTGCCGGGCTGGCCCGGCGAGGCGGTGTATCCGCCGCAGCCCATGGTGAGCCAGATGCGGGCGATGCTCGACGCGTACCGGAACCGAGGTGGCCAGGCGCGCGAGGAGGTGCTGCCGGGCGTCGGGCACTCGCCGCACCTGGAGGCGCCGGAGACCTTCCGTGCGTTGCTGCTGGGGTTCCTCGACTCCGTGCGCTGAGCGGCTGGGCAGGCGGGCCCGCGGTCGGAGTGATGTAACTTTCGGGGACCTTCCGGGTTCCATCCTTCGTCATGCGCCTTCTGCCCCTCTGGCCTCTGGTGGCCGTGCTGCTCTCGTGTGCGAGCCGCCCGCACGTGGCTCCGCCTGCCTTCGACGAGGCACGCGCGGTGCATGTGCTCCAGCGGCTGGCCTTCGGACCGTCGGCGAGGGACCTGGCCGAGGTGCGGAGGTTGGGCGTGGAGGGGTGGGTGGAGGCGCAGCTTGCCGGCCCGGGCGCGGCGCTGCCGCCGGAGCTGGAGGCGAAGCTCCAGGCACTGCCGACCCTGACGATGTCGATGGCGGAGCTGGCGCGCGACTATCCGCCGAAGAAGCAGCGTGAGCAGGCGCTGCTGGATGGGCGCGAACTGATGCGCCCCGCGCTCATCAACCTGGAGCAGGCGTCCGCGAAGGTGCTGCGCGCGGTGGAGAGTCCGAGCCAGTTCGAAGAGGTGCTGGTGGACTTCTGGTTCAACCACTTCAACGTGTCCGCGGAGAAGGGCGCGGTGCGGTGGATGGTGACGTCCTACGAGCGGGATGCCATCCGCCCGCATGTGTTCGGCCACTTCCGGGACCTGCTCGGGGCGACGGCGCGCCACCCGGCGATGCTCTTCTACCTGGACAACTGGCGCAGCACGCGGGACGGGATGCCACGCCTTCTTCGCCGGGCTCCTCCCGAAGCCATGGCGTCTCCGTCCGATGCGATGGGCGACGGTGCATCCGGGGACGAGGCTCGGTCCGAGGACGAAGCACCTCCCGAGGCCATGGCATCGCCAGATGGCGGCGGGGAAGCCGAGCCGAGGCCTGGCCTCAACGAGAACTACGCGCGCGAGCTGCTGGAGCTTCACACGCTGGGCGTGGACGGCGGCTACACGCAGCGGGACGTGCGCGAGGTGGCACGTGCCTTCACGGGCTGGAGCATCCGTCGGCCACGTCGCGAGCCCGAGTTCTTCTTCCGGCGCAGGGCGCATGACCCGGATGAGAAGGTGGTCCTCGGGCAGCGCATCTCCGCGGGAGGGCGGAAGGACGGCGAGCAGGTGCTGGACCTGCTGGCGCGTCACCCGGCCACCGCGCGCCACATCGCGACGAAGCTGGCGCGTCGCTTCGTCTCGGACACACCCCCACCGGCGCTGGTGGAGCGCGTGGCGAAGGCGTTCCTCGACTCGGACGGGGACCTGCGCACGGTGTACCGCGCGCTCTTCCAGTCACCGGAGTTCTGGGCAGCCGAGGCGCGCGGTACCAAGGTGAAGACCCCCTTCGAGTTCGTGGTGTCCGCGCTGCGAGCCACGGGAGCGGAGGTGACGGTGCGCCCCAGGTTGGTGCAGTCCCTGGCGAAGATGGGCGAGCCGCTCTATCGCGCTCCCGCGCCCACGGGCTTCCCGGAGGTCTCGGCGCCGTGGGTGAACAGCGGCTCGCTGGTGGCACGGCTCAACTTCAGCCTGGAGCTGGTCTCCGGACGCCTGCCGGGAACCCGTGTGTCGTTGGAGTCTCTGGCCAGGCCCGAGACGCAGTCAGCGGAAGGCTGGGTGGATGCGCTCGGAAGGGCGCTGCTGGGCGCACCGCCGTCGCAAGAAACGCGAGCCACCATCCTCGCGGCGTTGTCGAAGCGTGCCGAGGCCGCCAGCGCCGAGGACGAGCCGGGACCCGTGGACATTTCCCTCATCGCGGGGCTGCTGCTCGGCTCGCCGGAGTTCCAGAAACAATGAGCGCGTCCCTCTCCCGTCGCGGCCTGCTGCGCGCCCTCGGCCTCTCGGGCGCGGGCCTCGTCCTCGCGCCCGGCTTCCTGGGCCGTGCGCTGGCCGCCAGTCCCACGACGCCCGCGCGCCGTGCGCTGGTCACAATCTTCCTCCGTGGTGGAGTGGACGGACTCTCCCTCGTTCCTCCGGTGGAGGACGCGGCCTACCACCGCGCGCGGCCCACGCTGGCGCTGAAGCCATCGGGAAGCGGCTCGGATGCCGCGCTGAAGCTGGACGACCGCTTCGGCCTGCACCCGCGCTTGGAGCCGCTGCTGCCACTGTGGAGAGAGGGCCAGCTCGCCATCCTGCACGGAGTCGGCCTACCCACGCCGGTGCGCTCGCACTTCGACGCGCAGGACTTCGTGGAGTCGGGAACACCGGGCCGCAAGTCCACGCCGGACGGCTGGCTCAACCGCGCGCTGGAGGACGAGGAAGACGGAGCGGCGCTGCGAGCCGTCGCGCTGCAGCCCACGTTGCCCCGTGCCTTGTTCGGGAGCGCGGGAGCGCTGGCCATGGGACGTCTGGAGGAGTTCCGCCTCCGGGGAGGCCGCCGGGGCGAGGAAGCCACCACGGGCTTCAGCGCGCTCTATGCGGGAGCAGTGGACGAAGCGCTGCGCACGACGGGGCAGGGCGCCTTCGACGCACTGTCCCGCCTGGACGCGGAGCGCCTGTCCCGGCTGCCTTCCAGCTCGGTCGTGGAGTACCCGAAGGGCCCCCTGGCTCAGCGGCTCCGGGACATCGCGAAGCTCCTGAAGGGCGACGTGGGGCTGGAAGTCGCGGCCACGGAGCTGGGCGGCTGGGACACGCACGCGGCGCAGGGAGCGGCAACGGGCGTCTTCGCCAACCGGTGCCGCGAGCTGGCGAGCGCCCTGTCCGCCTTCGCCGAGGACCTCGGCCCGAGACTGGAGCACGTGACGGTGGTGGTGCTCACGGAGTTCGGCCGCACGGTGCGCGAGAACGGCAGCCGGGGCACGGACCACGGCGTGGGCAGCGCCATGCTGGTGCTGGGCGGCGGCGTGCGGGGAGGGAAGGTCCACGGCCGCTTCGGCTCACTGGAGCCAGCGCACCTCCAAGACGGGCGCGACGTGCCCTCATGGACCGACGTGCGCGCCCCGCTGGCGGAAGTCCTGCGCGCCTGCCGGCCCGGCGTGGACCTGGCGAAGGTCTTCCCCGGCTTCACCCCGCCCGCACCGTCAGGCCTGTTCGCTCCGACCTAGAGAGCGCGCTCTCCGAGGCGGCACGGACTCATGCCGCACCGCGTGCCCGGATGAGGCAGACTGGGCCCTCATGGCTCGGCTCCGGCGCATGCTCATCCTCCTCGTCTCCACCTTCGTTGGCGTCTACCTCCTGCTGTGTGGGACCGCCTTCGCGCTGCAGCGGTCGATGATCTACCCGGCGCCCAAGGCCTCCATCCCGCTCAAGGAGAACCAGGGCTTCAGCCGCCTGCCGCTGGAGGGCGACCTGTTCGTGGACGTGCTCCACCTGCCCGCGCCCGAGGGCGCCCCGACGGTGGTGCACTTCCATGGCAATGGCGAGCAGCTCCTGGGCCAGCTGGAGTACGGCCAGCGGCTGCGCGAGTGGGGCCTCGGGTTCTTCGCCGTCGAGTACCCCGGCTATGGCGCCTCGCCCGGCAGCCCCACGGAAGACGGCATCTACGCCGCCGCCGAGGCGGGCCTGAAGCTGCTGCGCTCCAAGGGCGTGCCAGCGGAGCGCATGGTGCTCAGTGGCCGCAGCCTCGGCACCGGCGTGGCGGTGGAGATGGCGCGGCGGGGGTACGGCAGCCGGCTGATGCTCGTGTCGCCCTACACGTCCATCGTGGACATCGCGAGCCTGGCCTTCCCGTTCCTCCCCGCGACGCTCCTCGTCCGGGACCGCTTCGACACCGTGTCCAAGGCGCCCGGAGTCAACCTGCCGGTGCTCATCATCCACGGAGAGCGGGACACGCTCATCCCGGTGGACATGGGCCGCCGGCTCGGCACGCGCTTCCCGAAGGCCACGGTGGAGACGGTGCCGGGCGCCGGGCACAACGATGTCCTCGAGCGCCCCGGCAGCACGCGGGTGGACCGCATGGCCGCCTTCGCGCTCGGCGGGCCCTGAGCGGCCGGGCCCCGTCAGTGGACCTGTGACGGCGTGCTGCTCGACCAGGAGACCTCGCGCACCAGCTCGGCCGCCTCGTCCGGGGGCAGGTGCCGGGCGAGGTCCGCCTGGGACACCATGCCGCAGACGGTGCCGTCGTCGTCCAACACAATCATGCGGCGCACCTGGTTCTCCTCCATCAACTCCATGCAGTCCTCCAGCGGGGTGTCCTTGAACACCGTCGCCGCGGAGTGCGTCATCGCGTCTTCCACGTGAAGCGCGTACGGGTCCTTCCCCTGCGCGATGATGCGGCAGGTGATGTCGCGGTCGGTGATGACGCCCAGCGGCTTGTTGTCGATGTCGACGACGGGCAGCGCGCCGCAGTCGCCTTCCACCATCCACCGGGCCGCCTGCTGGAGGCTCGTGTCGGGCATGCAGGTGATGGGGTTCCCGCTCATGATTTTCTCGACGTTCATTGGCGTCCTCCGGGGGCAAGAGAGCGTTGTCTTCTGAAGGTGGGGTGCGGTCACCCGCCGCGACAGGGAATGGCTCCGGGACTTCGCCGCTCGGGCCTCCCGGCGCGCACGGACGCGGAGGCCAGCCCGGATGCCTGGAGGTCGGAAGGCCCGTCCCCGGAATTTCCCGTGAGCACGCACTCCCGGAGCGGACTCCGAAGGCCGTGTAGACCCGATTCCCGATAAAGTTGATAGAATCGGTAGAGATATGAAGCTCTCGCAAAAAACGAAGTACGCGCTACGGGCGCTCCAGGTGCTGGCTCGCGAGCGGGAGCCGGTGCGGATAGCGACGCTGGCCGAGCGGGAGGACATTCCGCGCAAGTTCCTGGAGCACATCCTCCTGGAGCTGAACAACCACGGCATCCTGAGCAGCAGGCGGGGCAGGGGCGGTGGCTACCAGCTTCGCAAGCAGCCGGAGGACGTGTGCCTGGGAGACGTGGTGCGCCTGTTCGACGGGCCCCTCGCGCCGACGTCGTGCTCGAGCGAGCGGGCCTTCCGGGCGTGCGATGACTGCAAGGACCCGGACGGCTGCGCCCTGCGCGGAGTGATGCGCGAGGTGCGAGACGCCACCGCGCGCATCCTGGACAACCTGAGCCTCGCGGACCTCAACCAGCGGGCCGACGCCGTCGCGCGGCTCACGCCGGGGGGCCGGTGATGCAGGCGGCGCTGCGCTCCGTGCCCCTGGTGCGGCGAGGCGGCGTGCTGCCCGGGTACGGGCTGGCGCTGGGCTTCACGGTGCTCTACCTCGGCCTGCTGGTGCTCCTGCCGCTGGGCGCGCTGGTGTTGAAGGCGTCCACGCTGTCGTGGGAGGGCTTCGTGGCGGCGGTGACGGGGCCCCGGGCGTTGGCGGCGTACCGGCTGTCCTTCGGCGCGTCGCTGGTGGGCGCGGTGGTCAACGCGGTCTTCGGCCCGGTGGTGGCGTGGGTGCTGGCGCGCTACGACTTCCCGGGCAAGGCGGTGCTGGACGCGCTGGTGGACCTGCCCTTCGCGCTGCCCACGTCGGTGGCGGGCATCGCGCTGACGGCGGTGTACTCGCAGAATGGCTGGCTCGGGCAGCACCTGACGAAGTGGGGCATCCAGGTGGCCTTCGCGCCGGCGGGCGTGGCCATGGCGCTGACCTTCGTGGGGCTGCCCTTCGTGGTGCGCTCGGTGCAGCCGGTGTTGGAGGACCTGGACCCGCGCCTGGAGGAGGCGGCGGCGGTGCTGGGCGCGGGCCGGCTGCGCACGGTGGCGTGGGTGGTGCTGCCGGCGCTCTTCCCCGCGCTGCTCACCGGCTTCGCGCTCTCCTTCGCGCGGGCGCTGGGCGAGTACGGCTCGGTGGTCTTCATCTCCGGCAACATGCCGCTGCGCACCGAAATCGTGCCGCTGCTCATCGTCACCCGGCTGGAGCAGTACGACTACGCGGGGGCCACGGCCATCGGCGTGGTGATGCTGGGCGCGTCCTTCATGCTGCTGCTCGCCATCAATGCGCTGCAGGCGTGGGCGCTGCGCGGGAGGAAGCGATGAGCGGCGCCGCCATGTCCCGCGCGTCGCCCGCGCTGCGCGAGCCCCTCTGGGTGCGCGTGCTGCTCATCGGCGTGGCGGTGGGCTTCCTCGGGCTGCTCGTCGTCGTGCCGCTGGGCCTCGTCTTCCACGAGGCCCTGTCCCGGGGAATCGGCCCCTGGCTGGACGCGGTGCGGGACGAGGAGACGCTGTCGGCCATCCGGCTGACGCTCCTGACGGCGTGCATCTCCGTGACGGCCAACGCCGTCTTCGGCGTGACGGCGGCGTGGCTCATCGCCCGGTACGACTTCGTGGGGCGGGGCGTGCTGAGCACGCTCATCGACCTGCCCTTCAGCGTGTCGCCGGTGCTCTCCGGGCTCATCTTCGTGCTGCTGTTCGGCCGGCAGGGGCTCTTGGGGCCATGGCTGGACGCGCACGACGTGAAGGTCATCTTCGCGGTGCCGGGCGTGGTGCTGGCCACCACCTTCGTCACCTTCCCCTTCGTGGCGAAGGAGCTGCTGCCGCTGATGCAGGCGCAGGGCAGCCACGAGGAGGAGGCCGCGCTGACGCTGGGAGCCAACGGCTGGCAGGTGTTCCTCGGGGTGACGCTGCCCCGGGTGAAGTGGGGGTTGCTGTACGGCATCATCCTCTGCAACGCGCGGGCAATGGGTGAGTTCGGCGCGGTGTCGGTGGTGAGCGGCCACGTGCGCGGCCTGACGAACACGGTGCCGCTGCACGTGGAGATTCTCTACAACGAGTACAACTACGTCGGCGCCTTCGCGGTGGCCTCGCTCCTCTCCTTGCTGGCGCTCGTCACGCTGGGGGTGAAGAAGGTCGCGGAGCGTCGGCAGGGTGGACGGCCATGAGCGTCACCGTGGAGCACCTCACCAAGCGCTTCGCCGGGGGCAGCCACCCCGCGGCGGAGGACGTGTCCTTCCACGCGCCGGCAGGGGCGGTGACGGCGCTGCTGGGCCCGTCGGGCTCCGGCAAGACGACGGTGCTGCGCGCCATCGCCGGGCTGGAGGAGGCGGACGCGGGGCGCGTGCGCATCGGCGGCGAGGACTGCACGCGGGTGCCGCCGCAGCGGCGCGAGGTGGGCTTCGTCTTCCAGGGGTACGCGCTCTTCGAGCACCTGACGGTGCGGGGCAACGTGGGCTTCGGCCTACGCGTGCGCGGCGTGGCCCGGAAGGAGCGCGACGCGCGGGTGGACGAGCTGCTGGAGTTGGTGCAGCTCCAGGGCTACGGCGAGCGCTATCCGTCGCAGCTGTCGGGCGGGCAGCGGCAGCGGGTGGCCTTCGCGCGGGCGCTGGCGACGCGGCCCCGGGTGCTGCTGTTGGACGAGCCCTTCGCAGCGCTGGACACGCGGGTGCGCGTGGAGCTGCGGGCATGGCTGCGCGAGCTGCACGAGCGGACGCACGTCACCACGTTGCTGGTGACGCACGACCAGGAGGAGGCGCTGGAGCTGTCGCAGCAGGTGGTGGTGATGCACGAGGGGCGGGTGCGGCAGGTGGGCACGCCCCTGGACGTGTATGACCGGCCGGCGACGCCCTTCGTCGCGTCCTTCATCGGCAACGCGAACGTGCTGCGAGGCCGGGTGGAGGGCGGGCGCGCGGCGCTCGGGGGCTTGAGCCTGGAGGCCCCGGGTGGGGCGCCGGATGGCGCGCGGGTGCATGCCTTCGTGCGGCCGCACGAGGTGCGCATCGCCCGGGCGGTGGAGGAGCCGGCCGGGGTGCACGCCGTCATCGCGGCGCTGACGCGGGTGGGCGATCTGGTGAAGCTGAGCCTCCAGCTCGCCAGCCGCGACACGCTGATGGTGCACATGGCCCACACGGAGCTGGAGGCATTGGGCCTGTCCCAGGGCGAGCGCGTCTCGGTGGGCATCCGCAACGCGCGCCTCTTCGTGGAGGAGCACGCGGGCTGAGCGCTTCAGCCCAGCCGCTCGCGCAGGCGCGAGGCGAAGCGGCGGCTCATGGCCAGGGGCTCGCCGAGCCCGCGCAGCCGCAGCAGGTACGTGTCATTGGGCTGGCGCTCCAGCGTCTCCACGTGCTCCAGGTTGACGAGGGTGGAGCGGTGGATGCGCAGGAAGTGGCGCGCGGGGAGGCGGCCCTCCCAACTGCGCAGCGACTCGTTCACCAGGTACTCGCGACCGCCGGGCGCCACCAGCCGCGAGTAGTCGTCCTCGGCGCGCAGGCAGAGGATGTCGCTCACGCGCACCAGCTCCGCGCGGCCGCGCTCCTCCACCAGCACGCGGTCCTCCAGCGTCAGTACGCGCTGGTCCTCCGGACGCTCCGCCGCCAGCGTGGACCGTACCCGCTCCAGCGTGCGCGCGAGCCGTCGGGGCGATACCGGCTTGAGGAGGTAGTCCAGCGCGTTGACCTCGAAGGCGCGCACCGCGTGGTGCTCGTACGCGGTGACGAAGACGACGGCGGTGTCGTCTCCGGCCTCTTCCAGCAGGTCGAAGCCGGACTCGTCCACGAGCTGCACGTCCAGGAACACCACGTCCGGGCGCAGCCGCCGCAGGAGCGCCGAGGCCGAGGCCACGCCGTCCGCCTCGCCCACGACCTCCACGTTGGGGTCGGCGGCCAGCAGCCGGCGCAGCTCCAGGCGCGCCAGCCGCTCGTCATCCACCAGCAGCGCGCAGATGCGGTCCGCCATGGTCCTCCTCGATGCTCAGCCGCGCGATGACCTGTCCCTCCTCCTCCACGAGCTGGAAGTCGTGCCGTCCGGAGAAGAGGGACTCCAGCCGCTCGCGGACATTGCGCAGGCCGATGCCCGTGGACGCGCCCGCGCGGGCCTGGAGGCTGCCCGTGTTCGCCACCTCGACCCGCAGGCGTTCACCGTCCCGCCAGGCCCGCACGTGGATGCGCAGCGTGTGGCCCGCGCGCAGACCGTGCTTCACCGCGTTCTCCACCAAAGGCTGGAGCGTGAAGGCGGGGAGGGTGGCGCGGGCGGCCTCCGGAGCCAGCTCCACCCGGACGTCGAGCCGCTCCTCGAAGCGCACCTTCTCCAGCGCGAGGTAGTTCTCCACCATCTCCAGCTCCTCGCCCAGGGACGCGAGGCTGCGGTCCGGTCCGCCCAGCGCCGCGCGCAGCAGTTCCGACAACTGCGTCACCATGGTCTGCGCCTTCGTGGCGTCCTCGCCGATGGTGGCGCGGATGGAGTTGAGCGCGTTGAAGAGGAAGTGCGGGTTGAGCTGGTGACGCAGGGCCTGCAGCCGCGCCTCGTGCGCGAGGGCGCGAGCCTCCAGCCGCTGGCGCTCCTGCTCCTGCCGCTCCTGCCAGGCCTTCACCGCGAAGTACGCGGCGCTCCAAGCGGCGAGGACGATGCCGAAGTTGAGCACCTCGCGGGGCAGGTAGCTCCAGTCCGGCACGCGCGAGGGGAAGAGGGGCATGGAGGCCGCCCAGAGCAGCAGTGACCACACCGCGCCCAGCACGGAGACGGTGCCGAGCACTCCCGCCACGGCCAGCCCGAGATGCGGGCGCCGCCGCCGGAGGAGGCGACACACGCGGTGCAGCACGAGGCTCAGCCCGAAGCCCAGGCCCATGCGCAGGGCCTTGTAGGCGAGGTACAGGTGGCGCTGGCGCGCGGGCATGTCCGCCAACACGAGCGCATAGGTGAGCCAGGTGGCCGCGCCGTAGCCCAGCCAGCCCGCGACGTTGAGGCGCCAGAACAAGGGACTCAACGCGCGGGCTCCAGCCGCCATGAGCCGAAAGCGCGGTCGAGCGACTTCGGCTCCTCGTACGCGGCCGTCCCCACCAGCTTGCCGTCGGGGGTCATCACCGCCTCGAAGCGGACCTCTCCCGGGGCGCCCTCGATGTACGGCGTGGTGAAGCGCAGGATGCCTGACGGTGAGCGCTCGGCCTCCACGTCGAAAGGGCCCTCTTTGCTGCCGTCGGTGAAGGTGACGCGAAGCTCGCCCTCGTAGTCGTCTCCATCGGAGGAAAGCTCCAGGTGCATCTTCGCGGGGGCGCGGCCCCACTCCTCGGGGTAGAGGCGGAGCTCGCCACTCCAGGTGCCGGGGAGCGCCTCCCAGCGCATGGTTGCGCCGGTGGGCAGCGTGGGCAGTGTGCGCGGAGGCGGGGCCTTGACGAGGTTCGCCCCCTGGGTGCGCAGCGTCTCGACGGCCTGCCACGCGGCCCGCTGGAGGACGCGCGCCGTGGGCTCGGGGATGGAGATGAGGGTGGTTTCGTCGCCCACCGGCTTGCCGTCCGGCGTGGGGACTCCGCGCACGGTGGCGGTCAGTCCTTCTGGAGAGCGGCCGAAGAGCGTCGCGTAGAGGGTGCACGCGGCGAGGTAGGTGCCGGCTGGGGCGGGGTGGCTGCCGTCATCGACATAGAGGGGGATGTCCGGGTGCTGCTCGCGCACCTGCTGCCATGCGAGTCCCATGGGAGCGACGGTGGCGCCGAGCTCGCGGCCGAGGCCGAGGATGGCGTGGTTGAGCCGGACCTGCGCCTCGGGAGCATGGCGCCGGGACCACGTGAGGGCGAGGACGGGGCGCGCGCCGCGGCGCAGGACCTCGGAGTGGAAGCGGCGTGCGTATGGGAAGTAGATGCGCTCGGGGTCGTTGATTTCGTGGCGGCCGTCCACGATGAGCGTGCCCAGCGTGCTCTGTTCCTGGAGGACGACGTGGTTCCAGCCTCCTTCACCGAGGGCGTCCACGGCGTCGTCGTCATCCCAGTGGTTCTTCAGCCGCGCGCCGCCCACCGTCACCATGCGGGTCTCCACGCGCTCGGAGGGGGACGCGGAGGCGGCGAGCGCTTCGAGCACGTGCGGCAGGTTGTTGTAGTAGGTGTAGCTGTTGCCGATGAACAGCACGCGCGTGGCCCGTGGCCCCGCGGGCGCGTCCGTGCGCGATTTGCACGAGGTCAGGCACGCCGCCCAACCGAGCACGAGCGCGAGGAGCCAGGCGCGATGGCCGCTGTGTCGCGCTCGATGAGGTCCGGACATGATGACCATCGTAGCCGGGGACATGTGGCGGATGCCCGGTACCCCCGCGCGGTGCATGTTCATGGACGCCTGGCCTCACCTCGGGTGAACAGTGTCACGGGGGGTACGCGCATGCTTCACCTCGCCTTCCGGAGCGTGGAGGGTGAAGGTGCCGTCCTTCGCGGCGGGGCTCAACGGTGGTTCCGCGAGCGGTGGCGTCCGTCGGTGAGCGGCGGTCGGCGGGGACCCTGGGAGCGCGGGGGTGATACAGAGTGTCTCGGCCATGAAGACCCTGCTTCGCTTCTTCCCCGTGCTGGTCTGCGTCGCGGTGTTCGTGCTGGGCATCGTGCTGTGGAGGCGGACGGGGGAGCCCCCGCCGCCGCCAGCGGTACCTGTCTCTCCGGTGCATGACGACTCGGAGCGCGCGCAGCGGTCGCCGCTGTTCTCGCCGGATGGCCGGTACGTGGCGAAGGTGGAGATCCTGGAGGGGCCGTGTCCGGAGAAGTTCGGCCAGTGCTGGGTGGTGAGCTTCCACACGCCGGAAGGAGAGGAGCTCTTCCGCGACCGGGAGGGCTTCCCTCTGCCATGGAACGTCTACTGGGCGTGGGACGCGCGAGGGCGCTTCTGGCTCTACAACACGGATGATGGAGCGGAGTACATCTGGACGCGGCAGGGGACGCGCTGGATGCGCGAGCTGGCGCCGTTCCTGCCCTACGAGGCATGCATGAAGACGGCGACGCCGGACCCGCGCTGTCCTCCGCCGGTGCTGGCGGACGTGGTCTACAAGCACCTGAAGCCGAGGGAGTAGGCTCCGCGGCTCCATGGCACGAGTCCTCCCATCGTTGTGGCTGCTGCTCGCTGTGTTGATGTCCGCGTGTGGTGCCAGCACTCCCGCACTGCGTGCGTGGGAAGAGGCGGACAGCGCTGTCTCGTGCGAGCACGAGGACGCGGACCAGTGCGTCGCCATCGCGTGTGACGGCGAACTCTGCGGCATCTTCGACTGTGAGGACGTGGTGGCGGAGGCGGTGGCGCTCGTGCCTCGGACGCCCCAGGTCGAGCTGGCGCAGATGTACCGGGCGCCCTGGCGTCCTCCGGCGTTCCGCAATTGGCGGAGCATGGGCATCCGCCCGGACGCCCGGCCTCGGATGACGTTCCACTTCCGTTACCGGCAGGGCTTTCTTCCCGCGCTCCGCCAGGAGCCGGGCAAGCGGGTCAAGCATCACCTGTTTCCGCAGCAGGACTACCTCGCGCGCTGGTTCAAGGACCGGGGCGTGGACATCCACCAGTTCACGATGCTCATCCCCGAGCACATCCATCGTGAAATCCACAGTGGCACCGGTCGCGGTGGCAGATGGAATCAGGCTTGGCGAGAGTACTGGCTGGCCAATCGTAAACGCGAAGTGACGCCCGTGGAGCTTCACCGTAAAGCCGTCGAGCTCATCTTCCGCTTCGAACTGACGGGACCGGTCATGCCGTACAACACCCGTGTGGATTCATTCGGCCCGAGCATTCAGGCTCCTTGAGCCTCGGCTGGGCACATAGGACGCAATCGTGAGGCTCTACGTCATCGAAGAGGACACGTCACCGCCCTATACGGGGGACATGGATGGGACACACAAGTGGGGGCTACCAGGAAGGGAGCCGTGTCCGACGTGTGGCGCCGGCGGTGGCATCGGCGGGTTGAGTTATCCCTGCGTGGACCTGTCCGCGCTGCCTCCAGATGATCTCAAGAAGTTGACCGACTCATGGCCAGTACCTCGGCCCGAGTTCAATCGACTGCGCGAGCTGGTCCGCCCCTTTGCCCCTCCAGAAGCTCGGCTCGTATCTGGCGTGCAGTTCGGTCCCCTGTCCTGCAAGGGCTCGGGCAACTTCGGCCAGTTGTTGGCGTTCTACTCCACGGAACTCCTGGTCCGTGTCGAGGCACTGGCGCAACTCCGGGGGGCCGGACTGCGCGGTCTGGAGCAGGCCTGCCCCGTCCAGCTGCGCTTCCGCGGGAAGAACCCTCCAGAGTTTCTGGAGGTCCAGCTCGAGCTGCACGGGACGCCTCACCGGGACTGTGTGTCGCCGAAGAGCAAACCCCCATGCCCCACGTGTGGCTACGAGGACATCCGGTACCTCCCCACCCTCATCCTCGATGCCGCCTCCCTGCCAGGTCACCTCGACGTGTTCCGGCTCAGCAGTCACCTGGACATCATCGCCACCGAGCGCTTCGTGGACACGGTGAACCGGCTCGGTATGGGCGGCGTGAAGTTCCGCGAGCTGGAGTCCCGCTGAGCGCCCATTC
>NZ_JABBJJ010000360.1 GCF_012933655.1 Pyxidicoccus fallax
TGTATAAGAGACAGGGGCTGCGCGCCCCCGCCGCGCGTCCTCCCGGAGCCACGCCTCCCGCCGCCGGTGGCGCGCAGCCCCGGCCGCCGCCCGTCGTCACCGCCGGCGCGCAGGCGCCGCAGCGTCCCGCGGCGCCCGCCGCCGCGCCCACGCCCGCGAATGCCCCCGGAGCCGAAGAGATTCCCGCGCTGCGCCAGCTCGCCACGGCGATGAAGCAGCAGAACCACTTCCAGCGGCTGGCGCTGACGGAGCAGACGAACTCGGCCGCGGTGAAGGTGGCGTACTTCCGGCTGGCGAAGCTGTACCACCCGGACACGCTGCCGCCGGGCGCGCCGCCGGAGCTGGAGAAGCTCAAGGCGGAGGTGTTCGCGTACATCGGCGATGCGTACCGGACGCTGACGGACGACAAGAGCCGGGCGGCCTACATCGAGGAGCTGAAGAGCGGCGGTGCCGGCTCGGAGGTGGACGTCAACTCCATCCTCATGGCCGAGGAGCTGTTCCAGAAGTCCTGCATCCTGGTGAAGGCGCGCAAGTTCCCCGAGGCCGTGAAGATGCTGGACGAGGCCATCAAGCTGAACGCGGAGGAGGCCGAGTTCTACGCGTGGCGGGGCTACGCGCGCTTCTTCATGGCGGCGGACAAGAAGGCGGCGCAGCCGGAGGCGTTCCGCGAAATCCAGAACGCCATCAAGCGCAATGAGCGCTGCGCGCCAGCCCACTACTTCCTGGGGGTGATTGCCAAGCTGTGTGGCGACGCCCCGGGAGCCCTGAAGCACTTCAAGCGGACCGTGGAGCTTCAGCCAGATCACATCGACGCGCAGCGAGAAATCCGCATGGCGTCGCAGAAGAAGTAGGGTGCGTCCCCCTCGCCCGGATATGGGGCCGGGGGCCCCATTCGGGAACAACCAAGGAGAAGAGGAACGTGCCGCTCACCGGGAAGCAACGCCGCCACCTGCGCGCTCTGGGACACCACCTGGAGCCGGTGGTCATCGTCGGTCAGTCCGGCGTCACCGAGGGTGTCATCGCCGCCGTCGAGCAGGCGCTGCATGACCACGAGCTCATCAAGGTGAAGATCAACGAGGGCCCGGAGACGCGCCAGGAAGCCGCCGCGCGCATCGCCGAGGGCACCCAGGCCGAGCTGGCCCAGCTCCTGGGCCGCACCGCGCTCTTCTTCAAGAAGCGCAAGGAGAAGTCGAAGTTCGAGAAGTTCTGACGGACGCGCGGGCTACCACTCCAGGGCTTCGGGTGCCGCGCGGAACAGCGCCCGGAGCTCGCGGTGGTGCTTGTGCTACCGCTTCATCTCCCACCAGACCGTGGGGTGTGATGCCAGCTGGATGGCCTGGGTGAGCCGCAGCAGCGCGGCCCTCGAGGCCCCCTGCTCACGTTGGGTGATGTACTCGGAGAGGCGGGCCCGGTAGGCGCTGAAGGCCTCGGCCCGCGCCACCGTGAGCAGCTCCCGGTTGAGCCGCAGGACGCACAGCGTGTACTCGGCTCGCGCGTAATCTCGGGTGCCCTTCCGGGCGCTCGGCCCGAACAGGAAGGTGCCCTGGAGGTCGAGGACGAGGAACGCCATCGGGTCCTCTCCCCGAGGGTCGATGAGCGCGGGCTCGCCCTTGGGAGGCCGCAGGGGCGCCCCCAGCCCGAGGCCGACCTCCACGAGCTTCGGCGATGCGCGGGAGAGGACCGCGAACTGGTTGTTCTTCGGCCCGTTGCAGGGGCCGCAGGCATACAGGTAGTTGCGCCAGGCGAAAACCCATTCCGGATAGAGGTCCTTCGGCCGGATGTGCTCGACCTCGTCGGCGGCGGAGTCCTCGCAGTACCCGCAGCGCTGGGCGCCCGAGCACATCGAGGTCAACGCCCGGCGGACCTCGGCGAACGTCTTGTTCTTCCGGGTGTTGCGCTGCTTGAAGAGGCGCTTCGCGGCTTCCACCCGTGCCGCGTGGTTCCCGAGCGCATCCACCTCGGCCTGCCAGCTCGCGAGCTGCCGGGAGGCGGCCCTGGGCAGGGGGATGTCGGGCAGCCGAATCACTCCCTGCCCCGCGCCTCCGACGCGTTAAGGGTCATCGCCGCGGTGGGCTGGCTCGCGCGCAGGGCCGCCTGCTCCTTCCGCTCGGCGGGCGTCAGGCCCTTCTTGAGCTCCTTCATGTTCAGCTCGGCCAGGCGCTGCAGCCGCTCCTTCGCGCGCTCGGAGCGGGTGATGCCCTCGCCGAACACGCCCGTGCCGTAGGCATCGAGCACATTGCCGTAGACGAGCCGCTCCAGCTCCACCCCCGTCACCTGCCGCGCCTCTTCCGCCGTGCCGGGCCTGGGAAGCCGCCACACCGTGCCCTCTTCCGCCGCCTGGCAGACCAGCGGGCTGTGGGTCGTGACGATGAACTGCATCTTCGGGAAGTGCTTCCGGAACCAGAGCCCCACCTTGCGCTGCCAGGTGGGATGCAGGTGGGCATCCACCTCGTCGATGAGCACCACGCCGGGCACGTCCACCCGCGTGGGGTCCTTCGGGTTGAAGACCTTCCTCGGGCCGTAGGCCGCCGCGAGCTGGCGGATGAGCTCGAAGGTCATGCTCAGCACGGCGCGGTAGCCATCGCTGAGCTCTTCCACCGGGACGCGGAAGCCATTGCCGTCCACGAAGAGCACCTCGCGGGAGGAGATCTTCTCCAGGTGGGCCCGGTGCGGGAGGAAGTCGGGCTGGTTGATGAACTTCATCAGCGGCGCGAGGAGGCGGCCCTCCGGGTCCCTCTCCAGTTTCTTGAACTGCAGCTGCTGGAGCCACTTCAGCCCTTCGGTCAGGGCCACGCTCTCGTCGAAGACGGAGAGGTGTCGGGCCAGGCGCGGATAGGCATCGAGGAGCTTCTCGTACTCCTCGTTCCCTCCCGTGAAGCGCCGGAAGGGACCGAAGGCGGCGGAGAACCAGCCCTCCCGGCTCTCCCACAGCGGTGATTCGATGCGCCCTTCGGCGCCAGGGCCCCATGACCACCCGAGCGGTCCGCCGTGCCGCCAGGCCACGATGCCGACATGCTGGCGCAGGGACGCGCCTCCCGGCTTCTTGCCCTTGAGCCGGTCGTACCGCGCATCCAGGGCCAGGCTCAGCTGGACCCCGGCGGCCGTGTTGCCACGCCTCCACTTCTCCCAGTCCTGCCGCAGCGCCGTCGCTTCGTACGGACCGACGAGCGCCAGGGCGATGGAGCGCAGGACGGAGGATTTCCCAGAGCCGTTGTCCCCCAGGATGACGTGCCAGCCCGGAGCCTGTTTGAGCGGGACCTTCCACTCCAGCTTCTGGATGGCCCGAAGGTTCTCGATGGTGAATCGCGTCAGGTACATGGCTCTGCCGGGCACCCTAGCCGCATCCCCGCTCCGTTCCCAGGAACGTGCTTCAGCGCCCGCTGAAGCGCCCCTCGCGGCGCTCGATGAAGGACCGCACGCCCTCGGCGGCGTCCTCCGAGTCGTTCAGCTGCCGCAGCCGGGGCAGCAAATCCCGGGCGGCGGCCTCGGGGCCCTCGGTCAGCGTCTGGCGCGCGGAGGCGAGCGTCGCCTGCACGCCCAGGGGCGCCTGCTTCGCCACCGTCTGCGCCAGGGCCAGGGCGCGCTCCAGTTGCTGGCCGCGCGCCACCACCTCCTGCACGAGCCCGATGCGGTACGCCTCGCGCGCGTCGAACTCGTCGCCGGTGAGCAGCCAGCGCATGGCGTTGCCCCAGCCGGCCACCTGCGGGAAGCGGAGGGTGGCGCCGCCGAAGGGGAAGATGCCGCGCTTGATTTCAATCTGTCCGAAGCGCGCGTCCTCGGAGGCCACGGTGATGTCCGCGGCGAGCACCAGCTCGATGGAGAGCGTGAGGCACAGGCCCTGGACGGCGACGACGAGGGGCTTGGTCCGCGTCAGGCCGTGGGTGGCCCACGGGTCGACGGAGTCCTTGGGCGCGAGCCCCTCGCCCTGCTTGAGCGCGGGCGCCACGTTGGCCAGGTCCAGGCCGGCGGAGAAGTGGTCGCCCACGGCGTGGACGAGCATGCAGCGCACCTCGGGGTTCCGGTCCGCCTCGGTCATGGCCGCGGAGAACGCGCGCAGCATGCCCACGTCGAAGGCGTTGCGCTTCTCGGGACGGTTGATGCCGATGACGGCGACGTGGCCGCGCACTTCCAGGGTGATGCGGGGGTCGGACTGGCTCATGGGGCTCCCGGGGGAAGAAGGGACGGCGGCATCTTCACCCGCGCGGAGCCTCCCCGTGGGCGAAAGACGGAGGTCTTCCGTCCACGGGCCATCACTCGGTGGCGCCGAACGAGTCGGTCGTCAGCCCCACCCGCGGGCGCACTCCAGGGCAGCCAGCACCGAGGCTTCGCGCCGTTGCCCCGCGCGGGCCGTCAGCGCGTGAAGCCCGCCGTCCCCGCCGCCAGCTCCGCCGCCACGGTGAGCCGCTCCAGCAGCGTGGGCCCGAAGTACTGGCGCTTGGACTCGCCGCGTCCCTCCTTCACCATGCCGGGCGTGTCCACGTAGCCCACGTACCCATCCGTCAGGCCCAGCACGCCCGTGGCGCCGGTGCGCCGCACCAGCTCCTGGCCCGCGGCCATCGTGGGCTCTCCGGGCACGGTCACCAGCTCCAGCGGCCCCAGCGCCAGCGCGCCCACTTCCGCCACGCGCTGCGCGGACTCACACAGCAGGTTGTCCCCGGCGGCGCGGGTGAGCGACGGTACCAGCCGCGACGCGTCCGGCCGGGGCATCGCCACCTCCACGCGCGCCAGCGACAGCCGCACCGGCCCGCCCACGGGGGACAGGGAGGCCTTGCCAGCCAGCTCCGCCAGCGCCCGGGCGAAGCCGGCCACGCGCTCCAGCCCCTGTCCCTGCGAGAAGGCCACCGACGCATTGCCCGCCGACCCCTGCAGCGTCAGCGTCACGCCGCTGCCCTCCGACTCCCGCAGCGCGCTCAGCCGGCCGGGGTAGTCCGGGTCCAGGGACGCGCGCTTGCGCGGCACCATGGCGGGGTGCGCGGCGAAGACGAGCAGCTCCGCCACCGGACCCGCCTGCCCGCGCAGCACGGCGCGCGTCAGCACCCCATCCGGAGGCGTGCCGCCGCTGCGCGTGTAGACGAGGCCCTGCTCGCGCACCGCGCCCACCTCCAGCGTCGCGTCCGTCAGCGAGCCCGCCGCCTGCGTCAGCGCCGCCACGGCCGCGTTGGCGATGGCGTCCACCGACTCCTGCCGGTACCGGCCGATGCCGACGAGCTGCGCCACCAGCCGGCGGTCATAGCCTCCAATGGACGAGTGCGTGTGCGTGGCCATCACCAGCACGTCCTTCAGCCCGGCGGCGGCGGCCTGCTCGCGCACGCGGGCCACCAGCTCGCTGGTGACGGAGAGCAGCTCCAGCGACACGAGGCCCACCCGCGTCCCGCCCGCCTCCAGCACCACCGCGCGCGCGTACACAGGAGGGTCGGCCTGCTCCGCCTCGGGGCGCGGGGGCGAGTAGCCCGCCACCACCACGGGGAAGGGAGGTGCCAGGGCCACCTTCGCCGCGCCCGCTCGCAGCGAGCCCTCGCCACGAACCTGTGACAGCAGCACCGGCGCGCGCTCCGTCCAGACGCCGCACCAGTTCCAGGAGGCCAGCGCGTACGCGGCCCCCGCGGTGAGCAGCATCAGGGGAATCAAGGAACGCCAGGGAACCTTTCTCAGGGAGAGCATCGCGCGGGCCAGAGTACCCGCAGATGTAGCGCCCCGGGAGCACGGATCGCCCACATGTGCCGACCCCGGCGGCGGGTGGAATACCCACCAACGGGGCATGCGTTCCTGTTCCGCTCACCGCCCGAAAGGAGTAAGGCAGCGCGCCATGTGCGGCATCTTTGGAATCGTGGGGCACGCCGAGGCCTCCAACCTGACGTACCTGGGACTGCACGCCCTTCAGCACCGTGGGCAGGAGTCCGCGGGCATCGTGTCCACTGACGGCAACCTCCTCCGGGCGCACCGGCAGATGGGGCTGGTCGCGGACATCTTCGACGCGCCGACGCTCGCCAACCTGCCTGGTCAGGCGGCAATCGGGCACGTGCGCTACTCCACGGCGGGAGGCAGCGCGCTGAAGAACGCGCAGCCGCTCTTCGTGCAGTACGCGGGCGGCCAGTGCGCCATCGCGCACAATGGGAATCTGGTGAACGCGGCCGAGCTGAAGGAACAGCTCGAGGCCGACGGCGCCATCTTCCAGTCGGACGCGGACACGGAGGTCATCCTCCACCTGCTGGCGCGCTCCAAGCAGCCCACCTTCGAGCAGAAGCTCGTGGAGGCGCTGCGCCGGGTGAAGGGCGCGTACAGCCTGCTGGTGCTGACGGAGAACAAGCTCGTCGCGGTGAGAGACCCGCACGGCATCCGGCCGCTGGTGCTGGGGCGGATGAAGGAAGGCGCGTACGTGCTCGCCAGCGAGACGACGGCGCTGGACCTCATCGAGGCGGACCTGGTGCGCGAGCTGGAGCCGGGCGAGCTGCTCGTCATCGAGAACGGCGTCATGCGCACCAGCAAGCCGCTGGTGGAGCCGCCGCGGCTGGCCCGCTGCATCTTCGAGCACGTGTACTTCGCGCGTCCGGACTCCTCGGTGTTCGGCAACAGCGTGTACGAGGTGCGCAAGCAGATGGGCCGGCAGCTGGCCATCGAGCACCCGGCGGAGGCGGACCTGGTCATCGCGGTGCCGGACTCGGGCGTGGCGGCGGCCATCGGCTTCTCGCAGCAGAGCGGGATTCCGTATGACGTGGGCCTCATCCGCAGCCACTACGTGGGCCGCACCTTCATCGAGCCGCAGCAGTCCATCCGTCACTTCGGCGTGAAGCTGAAGCTGTCGGCGGTGCGGCAGGTGCTCAAGGGCAAGCGCGTGGTGGTGGTGGACGACTCCATCGTCCGCGGCACCACGAGCCGGAAGATCGTCAAGATGATCAAGGCCGCGGGCGCGGTGGAGGTGCACCTGCGCATCTCGTCGCCGCCGACGAAGTGGCCCTGCTACTACGGCATCGACACGCCGAGCCGGCAGGAACTCATCGCGGCCACGCACACCGCCGAGGAGATCGCGAAGTACGTCACGGCGGACTCGCTTGGCTACATCACGCTGGACGGCCTGGGCCGTGCGGTGGGAGACCCCGAGCGCGGCAGCTTCTGCACCGCGTGCTTCTCGGGCGAGTACCTCATCGGCGACTTCGGCGGCGCGAAGGACGCCGAGGTCACCAAGCTCACCGCCTGAGCTTCCGCGCTTCACGCTCGAGGCCCCCTGCCCTCTCCGGGTCGGGGGCCTCTGTCGTTTCCGGCCTCAGGAGTCCGGTGGCTCCACCAGCGTGAAGCGCCCCGGCCCCGCGACGAAGTCCTGTCGTCGCAGGCGCCGGTAGCGGGCGAGGACCTTGTTGGGGCCCACGACGCGCTCGTGCTCGTCCGTCATGCCGAGCCGCTCGATGACCCGCTGCGACGCCACGTTGCCCAGGTCCGTGCCGGCGAGGACCTCGTCCAGTCCCACGACCTCGAAGGCGAAGCGGAGCACGGCGCGGGCCGCCTCCGTGGCCAGCCCCTGCCCCCAGGCCGCCGGGCGCAGCGCGTAGACGAGGTCCACCCAATCCGCGTCGGCGAACCGGAAGAGCCCCGCGGCGCCGATGACGGTGCCGGGCTCCTCGGCGCGCGAGATGAGGAAGAGGCCGAAGCGCTCCTCGCGGAAGTCCTTCTGGCTCTGGGCGATCTGCTCGCGCACCGTCTCGCGGGAGACGGGCTGGTCGTCCCAGAGGAAGCGGCGCACGTCGGCATCGTTCCAGAGCTGGAACAGCGTCTCCTCGTCGGCGGGCTCGAAGGGGCGGAGCAGGAGCCGCTCGGTGCGGATGGTGGGGGCCATGCGGGGAGCCTGTCGCCGCGCGGGGTGGCCCTCAATCGCCCCCGGATGCGAAGGGCCGTGGCTGTCAGGTTGGCACCCGGCGCTGTCAGGATGGCGGCATGGCGCACGACGGCCTCTACTGGAACATCAACCTGCTCCCGGCGGTGGTCATCGCGGGGAACATCCTGGTGCCGGTACTCCTCACCACGTGGCTGGCCACGTCGAAGGAGCGGGCCCTGCGCCGGTGGGGCATCCGCGGCTTCGTCCTCTCCTTCCTGCTGGTGTGCTGCCCCGGCACGAACTGGATGCTGGTGGAGCCGCTGCACACGGGAGAGCTCGTGCGCCTGGGCGACAAGGCCCGCGAGGCGAAGCTGGAGGGCAGGAGCAGAGACGAGGTCCGTGCGCTCCTGGGCGACCCCACGTGGGTCTCGAACCGCGGCGCAGACAGCGAGCTGTGGGAGTACAGCCCGGTGCCCTTATACGTCATGGGTTCGACGCTCCTGGTCCGCTTCAATCCGCGGGGCACCGTCGAGAGCTGGGTGAACTTCGACGACTGACGCGGGCGCTCAGGCGGCGTCCGGCTCGGGCCGCGCGGTGGACAGCGGCCTGCCCTCGATGAAGTCGGTGAGGTCGGCGGGCAGGGGCGCCTCGAACACGACGGACTCACCCGTGCCCGGGTGCGGGAAGACGATGCGCGCGGCGTGCAGCGCGTGCCGGGGCAGGCGCAGCCGGGTCCACGCCTCGGGCTCCAGGCAGTGCTTGCTGAAGCGGTCGAAGTATCCCGGGTCCGGCCCGTACATCTTGTCCCCCACGAGCGGGAAGCCCGCCTCGCGCAGGTGGATGCGGATCTGATGCTGCCGTCCCGTCTCGGGGAAGCAGCGCAGCAGTGAGAAGGGCTCGCCGTCGCGCGTGAAGCGCTGGAGCACCTGGAAGCGGGTGCGGCTCTCCTTGCCCTCGACGGGGTCGATGCGGACGGCGATGCGGATCAGCTCGGTGCCCTCGGCGATGGGCGCGTCCACGACGAAGGAATCCTCGGGCGGGTGTCCCTCGCAGAGGGCGAGGTACTCCTTGTGCACGTCGCGCGACACGAAGAGGCGGCCCAGCACGCGGCAGGACGCGGTGGTGCGGCCGCAGACGACGAGGCCACTCGTCTCGCGGTCCAGGCGATGCGCGGGCTCGGCGAAGCGCTCGCCGAAGCGCTCGCGCAGGAGCGTGACGAGGGTGCCCTTGTGGTAGCGCGCCGAGGGGTGGATGGGCAGGCCCGCCGGCTTGTCGAGCACCAGCAGCCAGTCGTCCTGGAACACCACGGGCAGCGCGGTGGGCGTCTCGGGCTCCTCGCTGGCGCGGCGGCGCAGGCGGAAGGCGAGGCCCGGGTACACGGGCGTGGATGGCTTGAGGCGGCGCTCGTCGCAGAGGACGCCGCGGCGGATGATGCCCTGGAGGCGCTCGCGGGGCATCCGGCGGATCTTCTGGGCGAGGTACTCGTCCAGCCGCCAGCCGGCATAGTTGGGCTCCACCACGAAGGGGATGTCGACGTAGCCGTCGGGGGCTTCGTCCGTCTCGGGGGCGGTGGGTTTCTCCTGCGCGCTGTGCATGGGCCTTCCGCGCGCTCTAACACGCCCGGCCCCGTCGCACAGTCCGCAAGCCTGCTCGCACCTCACATGACGAAACGGGCACCACCCCGTTCCCCCGGAAGGGAGGCGGCATGTGCCCGTCGGAGAGGTCGCCCGGGACGACGCCGTGCGGAATGGAACCTCCATTCCGGTTCCCCGCCGCCTGCGGAAGGGCAGCCCGGGACGAGGGCGCCGTGCGGAATGGAACCTCCATTCCGGTCGCCCTGCCCCCTGGCGAGAGTGCAGCCTGGGATGAGGGCGCCACGCGGAACGGAACTTCCATTCCGGTCGCCCTGCCCCCTGGCGAGAGTGCAGCCTGGGATGAGGGCGCCACGCGGAACGGAACTTCCATTCCGGTTGCTCCGCTCTACGGTGAGGCAGCTCGGGACAGTGCCACGCGGAACGGAACTTCCATTCCGGTTGCCCCGCTCTACGGTGAGGCAGCTCGGGACAGTGCCGCGCGGAACGGAACTTCCATTCCGGTTGCCCCGCTCTACGGTGAGGCCGCTCGGAACCGCGCAGCGCGGAGCGGAACCTCCATTCCGGTTGCCCGCCTCAGTTACCGGGAGGCAGCTCGGGAACGGTGCCGCGCGGAGCGGAACCTCCATTCCGGTTGTCTACCTCCGCTACCGGGCAGCTCGGGGACGGTGTCGCGCGGAATGGAACCTCCATTCCGGTCGCCTGCCCCGCTTACCGGGCGTACGGCGCGAAGCGGAGAGCTCCTTCACCCCGTCGGCCAGGCCCCCCGCTCCCGGTCACGCCGAAGCGGCGCGGAGCGAAGTCTCCTCCACGCGCAGGTAGCGCGCGAACAGGTCCGCGATGCGCTCGCTGGCGCGGCCGTCCCACAGCTCCGGGATGCGGCCCTTCTTGAACTGGCCGTCGAGGACGCGGTCCGCGGCCTGGCGGATGCGGTCCGGGTCGGTGCCGACGACCTCGTTGGTGCCCTCCTCCACGGTGATGGGGCGCTCGGTCTGCTCGCGCAGGGTGAGGCACGGCACGCCCAGCGCGGTGGTCTCCTCCTGGAGGCCGCCCGAGTCCGTGAGGATGAGCTTCGCCTGCGAGGTGAGCCCGACGAACTCCATGTGCCCCATGGGGTCCACGGGACGCAGGTTCGGGTGACGCTCGAACCAGTGGCTCAGGCCCTGCTCGGCAATCATCTTCCGCGTGCGCGGGTGCACCGGGAAGATGACGGGCAGGCGCGTGGACACGTGGGCCACGGCGGACAGCAGGCCGCCCAGGATGCGCGGGTCGTCCACGTTGGAGGGCCGGTGCAGCGTGCACACCGCGTAGCCGCGCGGGCTGAGACCCAGGTCCTTCAGGGTGGACAACCGCTCCGCCTTCTCCTTCGAGGCGAGGAGCGAATCAATCATCACGTTGCCCACGAAGTGGATGCGGGCCGGGTCGGCGCCCTCCTTGAGGAGGTTGGCGTCCGCGTCGCGCGAGGGCGTCAGCAGCAGGTCGGACAGCCGGTCGGTGACGACGCGGTTGACCTCCTCCGGCTGGTGCTGGACGTAGCTGCGCAGTCCCGCCTCCACGTGGGCCAGCGGAATGGCCAGCTTCGACGTCACCAGCGCGGCGGCGATGGTGCTGTTCACGTCGCCCACGACGGAGACGAGGTCCGGCTGGTGCTCCAGGAAGACCTTCTCCAGCTCCACCATCATCCGCGCGGTCTGCTGCGCGTGGCTGCCCGAGCCGATGCCCAGGTGCACGTCCGGAGCCGGCAGGCCCAGGTCCGTGAAGAAGACGTCACTCATCTT
The DNA here is from genome assembly GCF_012933655.1 of Pyxidicoccus fallax. Lineage (GTDB taxonomy): Bacteria > Myxococcota > Myxococcia > Myxococcales > Myxococcaceae > Myxococcus > Myxococcus fallax. The sequence continues at coordinate 11,178 of NZ_JABBJJ010000360.1, forward strand.
GACGTCGTAGTGCTGGCCGGTGTGGACGAGGATTTGCTGGAGCGACGTGCGCGCCGCGATGGCCTTGTAGATGGGGGCCACCTTCATGAAATTGGGGCGCGCGCCGACGATATGGATGACCTTCTTCATGTCGACAGCGAAGCTAGGCACTGCCTCCCAGGTGACTAGTGGTTGAAGGTGGGCGTTCCAGCGGGTGGCAAAGATGCGTCCTGAATCTGATAGACGGGGCGTGTCATGTCCGCGTCCAAGACTGTCGCCGTCATCCCCGCCCGTCATGCCAGCACCCGCTTCCCGGGCAAGCCGCTCGCCCTCATCGCCGGCCGGCCGATGATTGAGCACGTGTGGCGCCGCTGCCAGGAAGCCAACGCCTTTCACGAAGTGTGGGTGGCCACGGACGACGAGCGAATCCGCGCCACGGTGGAGGGCTTCGGCGGCCGGGCGGTGATGACGAGCCCGGACTGCGCCACCGGCACGGACCGCGTGGCGGAGGTGGCGCGCGGGCGTCCCGACGTGGACGTCTGGGTGAACGTGCAGGGCGACGAGCCGCTCGTCGACCCGGCCGCGCTGAAGGTGCTGTCGGGCCTCTTCGCGGACGCCACCGTGCGCATGGGCACGCTGGTGCGGCCGCTGGAGCCGGACGAGGCGGCCAGTCCCAACGTGGTGAAGGCGGTGCTCGCGCTCAACGGAGACGCGCTCTACTTCAGCCGCAGCCTCGTGCCCTTCGTGCGCGAGCCAGGCACGCCGGTGAAGCGCTGGGGCCACATCGGCCTCTACGGCTACCGCCGCGACGTGCTGCTGTCGCTGGCGGGCCTCGCCCCCACGCCGCTGGAGGAGGCGGAGAAGCTGGAGCAACTCCGCGCGCTGGAGAACGGCATCACCATCCGCTGCGCGCAGGTATCCTGGCGCACCGTGGCGGTGGATGTCCCCGAGGACGTGGCGAAGGTGGAGGCGGTCATGCGCGAGCGAGGAATGTAGCCATGGGCTTCTGGAGCGACCTCTTCGGCGGGAAGAAGAACAAGGAACCACCACAGGAACCCGCGTCCCAACCCCCGGCCCCGGAGCCACCACCGGCGGCGAAGGCGGAGGCACCGCCAGCGCCGCCACCCGCGAAGGCGGAAGCCTGTCTCTTATAC
>NZ_JABBJJ010000361.1 GCF_012933655.1 Pyxidicoccus fallax
CCCCGGTCTCCACCCGCGCCTGTTCGCCATGCGCTTCGAGGGCAGCGAGACGACGTCCCCCGACACCTGCGTCCTCGACGCGCCGGACCTCGTCACCGGGCTCGCGGCGCGCGGCTACCACACCGTCTGCATCGGCGGCGTCGGCTTCTTCAACAAGCGCAACCCGCTGGGCAACGTCCTCCCCGGCCTCTTCGCGGAGAGCCACTGGAGCCGCGAGATGGGCGTGACGGACCCGCGCTCCACCGAGCACCAGGTCGCCCTCGCCGTGCGCCGCCTGGACGCGCTCCCCCGCGAGCAGCGCGTCTTCCTCTTCATCAACGTGTCCGCGCTGCACCAGCCCAACCGCCACTACCTCCCCGGCGCCACCCGGGACTCGCGCGACTCCCACGCCGCCGCGCTGGAGTACGTGGACTCCCAGCTCCCACCCCTCTTCGACGCCCTGCGCCGCCGGGGGCCGGCCTTCTGCATCGTCTGCTCGGACCACGGCACGGCCTACGGTGAGGACGGCTACACCGGTCACCGCCTGGGCCACCCCGTCGTCTGGACGGTGCCCTACGCGGAGTTCACGCTGCCCGCCGCCCCATAGGGGCTCCAGGGATTTTTCACCCCCATGTCCCAATATTTCCGGCTCGCGTGTCCAACCCGGCGACGATGCGCCCAGGGTTGAGCCCCGCGGAGATACAGGACCTGTACGACCGGTACGCCCCTGGCATGTACCGGAGGGCCTTCGCCTTGCTCCAGCGCGAGGCGGACGCCTGGGACGCCGTGCAGGAGTCCTGTATCCGCCTCATCCAGGCCGCGTCCGAGTTCCGGCGGGAGGCCCGGCCGATGACGTTCATCTACCGCGTCACCACCAACGTCTGCCTCAACATGCTCCGCTCGCGGGCCCTGCGGGACGTGGCCCCGGAAGGGGAGGGCGCCGAGGGAAGCGTGGACACGCTCGCGTCCACCGAGTGCCGCGACTTCCTCGTGAAGCTGGCGCGGGAGCTGGACGAGCGCGGCCTCACGGTGGCGACGCTGTACTACCTGGACGGCATGTCCCAGGAGGAGATTGCCCAGGTGCTGGGGCTCTCCCGGAAGACCATCGTGCGCGACGTGCAGCGCATCAGCGTCCTGGCCCGTGAGCTGGGCGAGCCCCGGAGACCGCAAGGAGGTGCCGCATGAGTGAACACCTGTCGGACCTCGTCCTCGACGAGGTGCTGGCCGGCGGTGCGAGACCGCCGCACCTGGAGTCCTGTGGCGCCTGTCAGGAGCGGGCGGCGCGGCTGGGAGCGCACGCGGCGCGAGTGCGGGCCACGCCCGACTTCTCGCGCGTCCGGGCGCGCGTCCTGTCCCAGGCGGCGGAGCGCGAGGCACGGCCCGCCACCTCGTGGTTCTCCGCGCTGCTGCTGGTGCCCGCGCTGGCCTCCCTGGCGGTGGTGATGCTCTGGGGGCCGCGGTTCGGCGCGGAGGAGGCGGGGCCGGAGGTGCCTGCGTCCGCTGGAGGGCAGGGCATCCGGGTGAAGGGGCCTCCCGCCGTGGAGTTGCTCCGACTCGATGACGGGCAGGTGAACCCCGTGCTGCGCGAGGGGGACGCGGTGGCGCTCCGGTTGAGGAGCGGTGGGCGCCCGTACGCGCTGGTCGTCTCGGTGGACGCCGGGGGGCAGGTGGAGGCACTGTGGCCGGCGGGGGCCGTGGGGAGCGGCGCACTGGACGCAGAGGTGCCCGCGCCCCTCTTCCAGGTCACGCAGGGAGATTTCGTGGTGCACGCCATCTATTCGGAAATGCCGCTGCGGCTCGACGACGTGCGTGAATGGCTGGGCCGTCACGGGCCGGAGTGCCCCGGAGCCTCGGACTCGACGGTCTGCCAGGAGCCCGCCGGACTTCCTCCGGCCACGGCGCACGCGGCGGTGTCGCTCGCGGTCGAGGCCGCGCCATGACGCTCGCGCTGCTGCTGGCGGCGATGGTGGCGGCCCAGCCCGTGGCGGTGGACGCCGGGCCGCGCCGCTTCGCGCTCGCGGTGGGCAACAACCGGGGCATGGGCGCGGACGCTCCGCTGCGGTACGCGGAGCGCGACGCCGTCTCCGTGCTGGGCGTGCTGCGCGAGGCCGGCGGGCTGCGGCGCGAGGACAGTCTGCAGGTGCTCGGCACCGACGCGGACGCGGTGCGCGACGGGCTGGCCCGCTTCGAGCGCCACCTCCAGGCCCACGCGCGGCCGGGAGATCAGCTCTTCGTCTACGTCTCCAGCCACGCGGACGCGGGCGAGCTGCACCTGTCCGGCACGCGCCTGCCCCTGCGCGAGGTGGTGCGCTTCATCGAGAGCGCTCCCGTGAGCGTCGCCGTGCTGGTGGTGGACTCGTGCCAGTCGGGGGAGGCGGCGCGCCTCAAGGGGCTGAAGCCGCTGCCCGGCGTGCTGGTGAACATGGAGCGGCCGGAACTCGCCGGCCGCGTCATCATCACCGCGTCCGCCGCGGACGAGTCCGCGCAGGAGTCGGACGCGCTCGCGGGCTCCATCTTCACGCACCACCTGGTCGCGGCGCTGCGCGGCGCGGCGGACGTGTCCGGCGACGGCCGCGTCACGCTCGCGGAGGCCTATACCTATTCCTACGCGCGCACCGTGGAGTCCTCGCTCCTGTCCCGCGCGGGCACGCAGCACCCCACGTTCCACTTCGACCTCCAGGGGAAGGGGGACCTCGTCCTCTCCTCGCCCGCGCGGGCGACGTCGCTGTTGACGCTCGCCATCGATGAGCCCGGGGACTGGACGGTGTCCACGCTCGCGGGCGAGCCCGTGCTGGGCCACGTGCGCAAGGGCGCGGGGGCCGCCACGCTGGCGCTGCCCGCGGGCGGCTACATCCTCAGCACCCGGAGCGAGCACACCGCCCTGGTGGCGCGCGTGCACGTGCCCGACTCCGGGCGCGCGGAGCTGACGCGGGCGCAGCTCCGTCCCCAGAAGCTGGAGGCCCACGTGCTCAAGGGCGCGTCTCCATCCCCGTCTCCGTGGATGGTGCACGTGGGGCCTGGCGTGGGCCGTCCGCTGCTCCGCTCCTTCGGGACGATGGTGGGCGGCACCGCCGCGCTCCAGCACGCGTGGACGCGGCCCGGGGTGAACCTGCTGGCGCTCACGCTGGACGTGCGGCATGGCCGGCATCCCAGCGGAGACCTCCGGCAGAATGACCATGGGCTGCGGCTGGGTGTGGGCCGCCTCGTGCGCGACTGGCACGGGCTCCACTTCCAGCTCACGTTGGACGCGGGCGCCACGCTGTCCCGCCAGTGGCAGCCCAGCAACGGCGACACGCGGCTCTCGCTGCAGCCGCAGTTGGGAGTCGGCGCGGGCGTGTGGCTGCCCTTGCGAGGCGCGCTCCGCGTGTCGCTGCTGGGGAACGTGGGGCACACCTGGGTGCACGCGGAGGCCATGCCTGCTTCCGCGCTCTCGCTGGGAGGCAGCCTCGGAATCGGTTGGGTGCGCTGAGTCCCAGGTCCGGGGCTTCGCGTGTCCAACGGAGGACTCGCCATTACCCACGAGAGATTCCGCATGAAGCCCCGCCTGTCACGTCACCCCTGGATGGCCCTGCTGCTCTGCACGGCCCTGGGACCCATCGCCTGTGAGCCCCTGAAGCAGGAGCCGGACCCTCTTCCGCCGCCCAAGGAGGAGCCGACGCCCATCGAGCTGCGCGTCTCCGTGGCAACGGATGCGCCCGCGTACTGCCGGGAGGGCACCTGGCCGGTCTCCGTCTCCGTCGAGGGCGGCACGCCGGAGCAGGTGGAGCTCGACGTGGGCGGGGGAATCCGCGAGGTCCTCACGCCTCCGTTCCAATACACGCTCGACTGCGCCACCCATGGGGAGGGGCCTGTCTCCCTCAAGGCGACGGCGTGGGCCCGGGGCCGGTCCTTCGTCTCGCCGAGCGCGTCTGTGGTGGTGGACCGCACGCCTCCCCAGCTCGCGACGTGGCTCCAGCGGTGGCAGACCTATCCCTCCATGGACATGCCACTGGAGTTCTTCTTCTCCGAGCCGCTCCTGCCCGAGTCGCTCCAGGCCACGCCCTTCCAGATTCGGGATGGCAACGGCTTCTCGGTGGCCTACCAGACGGTGCTCAGCGAGGACGGAAAGGTCCTCCGGGTGGAGCCGACAGCGCCCCTCCGTCCGCCCGTCACGCTCAACATCACGTTGACCCAGACGAACATGACGGACCGGGCCGGCAACCCGTTCAAGGTGGGTGACGTCCTCTCCCTCGAGCAGCGGGTCAGCTACTGGCCCTTCACGCAGGTGGGAGCGGCGCTGAGCCAGGAGCACGTGGAGTTCGTGGCCTTCGCCCTGGACTGGAGGCGGCCGGCGCGGCAGGTCGTGGTTTTTATCGAGTGGCCGGACACCGAGGAGCTGGCCGTCGCGCGTTGGGATGGCGAGACCGGAGCCTGGGAGCGCTTTCCCCCGCCACGTGAGCCGGAGGCACGCTCCGTCACGCCCACTCGCGCGCAGGTCGAGGTGACCTCCAGAGGGGAGGTGGTGCTCGCCTGGACCGAGGAAGGCTTCTCCGGCAAGGCGTTGCTTCATGTCACGCGCTACGACGGCACCTCGTGGACTCGCATGGGGGCGCCGATTGCCACGGAGAGCGAAATCGCCGCGTACCAGATAGCGGTGGCCCATGACGGCACCCCCACGCTGGTCTACCGGGACAACGAGGGTGAACTCCGGGTCATGCGATGGACCGGCTCGAGCTGGGAGTTCCTGGGAGGACCCCTCAGTGCCAATCCCCGGGTCAGGACCCTGGCGTCCCGGCCGGCCATCGCGGTGGATGGGAACACCGTCGTGGTGGCGTGGGCGGAGGCCGCGCCCGAGGGGCCCGGCGCGTATGTCCATGTGGCGCGGTACGAGAACGGGAGCTGGTCCTTCCTGGGTCAACCGCTCCGTGGCTGGGACAATGGGTACGCGGAGTGCGTGGACATCAGCTTGAGGGCGTCCGGGCCGCACGTCGCGTGGATGGAGTACTTCGAGTACCCCCGGGCCGGCTCCGTCTACTACTCCCAACTGACGTCTGATTCCCAGACGGGCTATTACTGGAAGACACCGGAGCCGCTCCAGGAGGTGCTCCCGTTCGAGGTCTTGACGGAGGTGTGGCTCGAGGTCGGCAGCGACGGAGACCCTCGGGTGGCCTGGATGCGCCGCGGGGATGGGTACAGCACCGAGAGCGTCTACCGCCGGCGCCGCGTCACGGGGTGGGATCCAGAGCAGCTCATCCTCGGTTCGACGCTCTGGGGATTCAGGGTGGACGAGAAGGGCTATCCCTGGGCCATCACCGGGTATCCCAGGGAGTCGGCCATCCTGCGCCCGCAGTAGGCGGGCGGCCTCGTCACGGCGTGACGCTGTTCCAGGGACGCGCGGCGGCATATCCTCGCGCTCCTTGGAGTCGGATACGCAATGACGCGCCTGGAGCAGATGCTCGGAGAGACGCCCTACGTGGCGTACCTCTACGGCTACCCCCACAAGACGGCCTACCGTCCCTTCACCCCCGCGCTGTCGCTGGAGTCCGTCTGGGCGGAGGAGCGGCGCGACGCGCTGTTCCTCTACGTCCACGTGCCCTTCTGCGAGATGCGCTGCGGCTTCTGCAACCTCTTCACCGCCGCGGGCCCGAAGCAGGACGTGGTGGACGGGTACCTCGGCGCGCTCGTGCGCGAGTCGCGCCGGGTGAAGCAGGCGCTGGGACGGGCCACCTTCGCCCGCGCCGCCATCGGCGGCGGCACGCCCACGCTGCTGGACGTGGCCGGCCTCGAGACGGTGTTCGACCTCATGGAGGGCACGCTCGGCGCGGACATGCGGAACATCCCCGTGTCCGTGGAGGTGTCGCCGGAGACGGTGGACGCGGAGAAGCTCCGCGTGCTTCGAGCGCGCGGCACGGACCGGGTGAGCATCGGCGTGCAGAGCTTCATCGAGGCGGAGGTGGCCGCGGTGAAGCGGCCCCAGCAGACGGCGCAGGTGGAGGCCGCGCTGGACCTCATCCGCTCCACGGGCTTCCCCACGCTCAACCTGGACCTCATCTACGGGATGGAGGGGCAGACGGAGGAGAGCTTCCTGTTCTCCCTGCGCGCCGCGCTCCGCTTCCGCCCCGAGGAAATCTACCTGTACCCGCTCTACGTGCGGCCGCTCACCTTCCTGGGCAAGAAGGCGCGCGCGTGGGACGACCTCCGCATCTCGCTGTACCGCGCCGGGCGCGACTTCCTCCTGTCCCAGGGCTACACCCAGGTCTCCATGCGCATGTTCCGCGCGCCCCACGCGCCGGACGCCGGAGGCCCCGTGTACCGCTGCCAGGAGGACGGCATGGTGGGCCTGGGCTGCGGCGCGCGCTCGTACACGGGCGGCGTGCACTACTCGTCCGAGTACGCGGTGGGCTCGCGCGAGGTGCGCAACATCATCGCCTCCTACAGCGAGCGCACCGAGGCCTCCTTCGGCGAGGTGGGCTATGGCTTCCGGCTGACCTCCGAGGAGCAGCGGCGGCGGTACATGCTGCTGTCGCTCCTGGCGGACGGCGTGGACCTGGGGGCGTACCGGCAGCGCTTCGGCGCCGACGTGCTGACGGACTTCCCGGAGCTGGCCGAGCTGGAGACGCACGGGCTGGGGCGGCGGGAAGCGGGAGTGCTGAAGCTCACCCCCGCGGGCGTGGAGCGCTCGGACCTGATTGGCCCGTGGCTGCACTCGGAAGGAGTGCGGGAGCTGACGCGGGAGTACGCCTGGCGATGACGCTCACCGTGCTCTACCGGGGCCCGCTGTCCGGCTGCAACTTCGGCTGCGAGTACTGCCCCTTCGGCAAGTGGAAGCAGAGCGAGGAGGAGCTGGCGAAGGACCGCGCGGACCTGGCGCGCTTCATGGCCTGGGTGGAGGCGCGCACGCACCAGCGCCTCTCCGTGTTCTTCACGCCCTGGGGCGAGGCGCTCATCTGGCCCTGGTACCAGGAGGCGCTCGCGAAGCTGACGCACCTGGAGCACGTGGAGCGCGCCGCCGTGCAGACGAACCTGTCCTGCACGCTGGACTGGGTGTCGCGCTGCCGCGTGGAGAAGCTGGGCATCTGGGCCACGTACCACCCCGAGTGGATGAAGCGCCGTCGCTTCGTGTCCCAGTGCGAGAAGCTGTCCGCGCTGGGCGTGCGGCACAGCGCGGGCATGGTGGGCTTCACCCGCTTCGCCGAGGAGGCCGAGGCCCTGCGCCGTGAGCTGCCCGCGGACACGTACCTGTGGATCAACGCGGTGAAGGACGGGCAGGAGGAGCCGTACACGCCCGAGGACCTCGCTCGCTTCACCCGCGTGGACCCGCTCTTCCCCGTGAACAACACGCGCCACCCCAGCCTGGGGCGCGCGTGCAGGGGAGGGGAGAGCGTCATCTCCGTGGACGGCGAGGGCACCGCGCGCCGGTGCCACTTCATCGACGAGCCCATCGGCAACATCTACGCGCCGGACTTCGACGCCGCCCTGCGGCCCCGCGCGTGCTCGAAGGCCACGTGCGGGTGCCACATCGGCTATGTGCACCTGGAGTACTTGGAGTTGGACCGCGTCTTCGGCTCCGGCATCCTGGAGCGCGTGCCCGTGAAGCCGCTGTGGCGGGCTCAGGGCGTGGAGTAGAGCCGCAGCGCCTCGCGAATCTCCCACTCGTACACGGTGAGCCCGTCGCGGCGCAGGTTGGGGAGCAGGTCTCCGAAGGCGTTGGCCTCCAGCACGCGGTGGCCCGTGAAGAAGTCCTCGAACATCAGGTCGATGCCCACGTGCAGGCAGTCGTGCGCGCGGGCCACGGCGCGGCAGCTCTCCATCGCGGCCTCCCACTCGTTGGCGGGCGCCGCCGCGCGCAATTCGTCCAGGTCCCCGCGCCAGCCGCCCAGGTGCAGGTTGGTGATGGGGTGCCGGCTCTGGCGCACCACGGTGAAGGCCGGCTCGCCGCGCACCATCAGCACCCGGCAGTCGAAGAAGTCCCCGCCCAGCCGGGCCTTGGGGATGGCGCGCTCCACCTGCGAGCCCTCCCGGAGGAGGAACCCGAGCACCTCGTCCATTCGCGCGGTGTCATCCAGGCGGCGCACCCTCAACGAGTTGTACCAGCCCGTCTCCGCCTGCTCGATGGTGGTGACCAGCGTGTCCCGCGCGCGCCCGCGCCGGTAGATGGCGAGGCACGACGCCGACGAGCCGCAGGACAGCTTCACGAACACCTCGCGGCAGTCCTGCTCGCGCATCCGCTCGCGCAGGGACTCCGCGTCCGTGACGCCTTCGAGCGGCTCCGGCACCGGCACGCCCAGGGCGGCGTACCGTCGCGAGGTGAGGCGCTTGTCGAACAGCTCCGCGATGCTCGCGGGGGACTGGAGCACCCACCAGCGCGGATGCGCCGCGAAGAGGGCCTCCAGCTCCGACAGGGCGCGCAGGAAGCCCAGGTGGTGCTGCCGGGGGCAGAGGATGCGCCCGTGGTCGTACCCCAGCATGTCCAGATGGGGAGGGCTGATGGCCGTGCAGCCCGCGGCGCCCGTGTCGGGGTAGCCGAGCCGGAGCAGCGCCTTCTCCACCTCCCAGCTCTCGCCCGCGGAGTCGATGCGGACCAGCGCCTCCGTGTCCGGCAGGTCCGCGAGGACGCGCGGGTGCGCGAGGAAGTCCACCCAGGGCACCACCGTCGCGGGAGGCAGCCCCTGCCGCGCCAGCGCCTCCTGGAAGAGGGTGACGCGGCGGTTCTCCGCGTTGCCGATGAGGATGAAGGGAGGGGCGGCCACCATCCCGCGTCACTCGCCCGAGGACTCGTAGCGGTAGGCGACGCCCTCTTCCTCGTCGGGGTCTCGCTGCTGGCCGCGCGCGACGTCCGGGCACAGCTTCGCCAGCGACTTCGCGGCCTTGTCGCCGAGCAGGTTCTGGGTGACGTCCAGGCGCTTCAGGTGCTGGAAGGCCTCCGCGTGCTTCAGCAGCCGCTCCGCGCCCTCGTCATTCATCGTGCCCCGGGACAGGTCCAGCGTCTCGAGCTGCTTCAGCACCTTCGACTTCGGCAGCGCCTCGCACAGGGCGTTGGTGAACTCGGCGTTGCACAGCCCCAGGTGCTTCAGCTCCGGCAGGCCCGTCCCGTCGAGGATGGGCTGGAGGTACTTCACGTCGGCCACGGCGCCTTCGTCCTCCGCGCCGAACCACAGCTCCAGCCTCTCCAGCTTCGGCCACTTCGCGGCGGCAATGGCCTTCACCTCGTCGCGGGGCAGGCTCGTGGACTCCAACGTGAACTCGCGCAGCTCCGGCAGGTCCATCTTCCCGAGCTTCTCGGCCTGTCCGCGCAGGCGCAGGGAGCGCAGCCCGGGCAGCGCCGCGTACAGCGAGGAGAGGTCGCCGAGGTTGCCCCAGGAGAACTCCCACTCGTCGGGGCCGAAGTCGAAGTCTCCGATGAACAGCTTCCGCAGGCTCGCGGGCGCCGCCTTCACGAGGCGCTCGATGAGGTCCTCGTAGTCATGGACCTCGCCGTCGGTGGTGGGGCCGAGCGTCAGCTCCTGGAGGAAGCGCGCGGATGGATGGGCGAGCAGCATCGACAGCGTCTCGTCCATCCCGAAGTCCAGGTCGTCGTCGTCATTCGCGACCCCCAGTCGGGCGCTGCGGATGAAGCCCAGGTGCCACTCCAGCTTCAGCGTCAGCTCGCCGAGCATGGACCCGAGCCGCTCGCCCAGCAGCACGTCCTGGTGCTTCTTGAGATGCAGGGTCACCTTCCGTTTGAGGGCCGTGGCCTCCGCCCCCTTCGCCTGGAGCAGCGCGTGCTGGAGGGCAATCAGCTCTCCGCGCGGGTCACCCTGGGCCTGGAGCCAGTCGCCATAGACGAGATAGCCGTCGAGCGACTCGGGGGTACGGAGGATGACCTCCTCCAGCTCCGGGTTGGACAGCGGCCCGGGGCCGCTGTCCGTGGGCTTCACGCGGGTATAGCCCTTCTTCTCCTTCTCCTCGACGAACTTCCGGTACGCGCGCCGCGCATCGTACTGGTGGCCGAACTCCTGCGTCTTCTCCTGGCCCTCGGCGCCGATGCGGCCCCAGCGGGTGGTGATGACGTTGTCGTCCTGGGTGATTTCCCAGAACTTGCTCGACGTCCCTTCCTTGAATTCGAAGCGCGGCATGGTGTGTCCCCCCTTGGTGTGTCGGTGGTGCTACTCGCCCACCGCCGCGTAGCGGTAGTCCTCGTCGTACTCGCGCTGGTTGCCCGCGCTCACGCTGGGGCACAGCTTCGCCACCAGCCGCTCGCCCTCGTCGGTGAGCGTGTTCTCCGTGAGGTCGAGCGCCTTGAGGTGCGCGAAGGCCGCCGCGCTCTCCGCGAGGATGCGCGCGCCCTCGTCGGACATCGTGCCGCGCGACAAGTCCAGCCGCTCCAGCTGCGGGAGCACCTTCGCCTTGGGCAGCACCTTGCAGAGCTCGTCGGTGAACTCCGAGTTGCACAGGCCCAGCGACTTGAGGTTGGGCAGGCCCTTGCCGTCGAGGATGGGCTGGATGTCATCCACGCCGCCCTCGGCGCCGTAGTTGTCGCTGCCGAACCAGACCTCCAGCTTCTCCAGCTTGGGCCACTTCGCGGCGGCGATGGACTTCACCGCCGACAGGGGCAGGCCGCCCGTCTCCACGGTGAACTCGCGCAGCTCCGGCAGGTCCACCTTGCCCAGCTCCACCGCGCCGCCGCGCAGCCGCAGCGAGCGCAGGTTCGGCAGCAGCTTGTACAGCGGCGAGATGTCATTGACGTAGGTCCAGGAGATCTCCGTGTCGTCCGGATACTCGAAGTCGCCGATGAACAGGCTCTGGAGCGTCTTCGAGCCACCCTGCTCGGAGAGCGCCGCAGTGAGGCTCGCGACGACGTCGTCGTAGGAGTTCTCGCCGTCGAAGCTCGCCATGCCGAGGGTCAGCTCGCGCAGGAACTTCGCGGACGGGTGGGCGATGAGCTCCTTCACCAGCTCGGGGACGTCTCGCTCGGAGTCGTAGTCCTTCTGGCCCACGCGCGCGGAGCGGATGAAGCCCAGGTGCCACTCCACCTTCAGCTCCTCCTCGTCCTCCGCGTCGGCCAGCTCGCCGAGCAGCGCGTCCTTGTGGCTCTTGAGGAACTTCGAAATCTGCTTCTTGAGGTTCGCGGCCTCGTCGCCGGTGGCCTTCAGCGCCGCGGCCTGGAGGGCGATGAGCTCGCCGCGCGGGTCGCCCTGGGACTGGAGCCAGTCGCCGTAGACGAGGTACGCGTCCGCGTCGTCCGGGTTGGCGAGGATGGCGGCCTCGAGCTCCGGGTTGGAGGCGGCCTCGCCGGACTCGCCGTCACCCTCGTCGCCGCCCTCGCCGTCGCCGACGAGCTCGTAGCCCTTCTTCTCCTTCTCGCGGACGAGCTTCTCGTACTCCTTCTTCGCCTCGGCGGAGGTGTCGAAGGTCTGCGTCTTCTCCTGGCCGTTCGTGCCGATGCGGCCCCAGCGCGTGGTGAAGGTGTTGGACGAGAGGGTGATCTCCCAGAACTTGCTGGAGCTGCCTTCCTTGAACTCGTACCGCGGCATGGACGTCCTCCGCGCGCCGTCGTGGCGCGTCCCGGACAGGACGCTAGAGAAGGCCCCGGGCAAGCTCAAGCGCCGCGCCCGTCCAGGATTCCCAGGGATTGTCGGAGAGGGGCTCGGTGGGGGTGGGGGAGGCCCCCGCCCGGCTCCCGAGGATGCGGACCCGGGGGCCCGGCCCGCTCAGGTCGAGCAGGTGAAGGCCCACCCGGGGGTCCGCCTTCATCGCGTCGTGCGCGCCTTGACGGGCGGCGTCCAGGAGGAGCACGTCCACCCGGGCGCGCTTCGTGGCGGCGGAGGCCTCGGAGAGCACGGCGTCGACGTCCGGGGCGGTGAGGACCTCCGCGGTGCCTCGGGCGCGCCACTCGCGCAGGAGCAGCTCGCACAAGCCGCGCTCCGCCTCCAGGGGGGCGAGGCCCTTCGCGTCCTGCACGAAGATGACGCGGAAGCGCAGGTCCTCGGCGGTGAGCCACGCGGACAGCCGGCGCACGAGGCACAGCACGAGGCCGAGCGCGGTGACGCCGCGCTGCCAGCGCACGCCCGCGTCCTTCACGCGCGCGTCCGCCAGGTCCGGCATGAGGGCGAAGGTGATGACGCGGCGGCGGCGCACGGCGAGGCTCTCGTCGCGCGTGTAGTAGAGGAGCTCGCCCTCGACGTAGCGCACGTCGAAGAGGTCCAGGGTGGGCTCGTCCTCCATGTAGACGAGCTCGGACGTGACGAGGTTCTCCAGGCTGCCCACGTTGGAGACGGAGGAGAAGCCGCCCTGTGGGAAGGCGGCGTCGTCCTCCAGGGCGGTGGGGGTG
>NZ_JABBJJ010000362.1 GCF_012933655.1 Pyxidicoccus fallax
GGTTGGGGCGGGGGTGTGCGCAGGTTCCGGGGACAACGGAGGCCCCCACCCATGACGCGCCCCACCAATGAGACGGAGCTGATGCAGCGCCGCGCGCAGCGGCACGAGTCCCACACCCGTTCCACCTATGCCGCGTTCATCCGCCACCTGTGTGAGGTGGGGAAGCTGGAGCCGGCGCTGGCCGAGTGCGCGGCGGTGGCGGTGCTGAGCGCGCTGGAGCGGCGCATCCTCCCGGCGGAGGCACGGGATTTGGAGGCCCAGCTGCCGCGCCGGCTGGTGGAGTTCCTCCCCCCGCTGGAGCAGCGCCCCCCCAGGCCCCGGCGCTTCGGCCGCGAGGAGTTCCTCCAGACGGTGGCGGACGACCTGGAGAAGCCGGTGGAGGAGATGGAGCCCCTGGTGCGCGCGGTGTTCCGCGCGATGCGGGACCTCATCTCCGAGGGCGAGGCGGAGGACGTCGCCAGCAACCTGCCGCCGGACCTTCAGGCCCTGTGGCGCCTCACCCAGTAGCGGCCCGGGGCGCTACTCCGCGCCGTCGGTGCCCATGACGCCGCCGCCGCCCGCGTCCGAGGAGGGGAACACGGGCGTGCCGCCGGGCAGGCTCGGGTCGTGCGGCAGGCTGCCGCGCGGGCTGCGCAGGTACACGAAGGGCGTGGCGAACAGGAAGTTGGACACGCGCGACGTGTAGATGTCCGCGTAGCGCTCCATCTGCCGCGCCAGGTGGCTCTTGTCGTTGCCCGCGCGCGTCAGCAGGCCCCAGATGGGGTTGGACAGCTCGGTGGCCGCGCGCGCCATGGGCCCCAGCTCCGCGTCCAGCGCCTCCAGCTCCGCGCGCAGCTCCGCCTGCCGCGCCACCAGCTCCGCCTCCGTGGGCGTCTCGCTCCGGGGGCCGTACTGGAAGCGCCGCCGCTGCAGCTCCAGCCGCAGCTGGCACCCTTCCGCCTCCAGCCGCTCCTTGTGCACCATCCGCTCGCCCAGCCGCGCCTCCGTGGCCCGGAAGCCGGCGATGGCGCGCACCTCGTCCTCCAGCTCGCGCAGGATGAGCGCCGTGCGCCAGCGCAGCACGTCCTTCGTCACGTGCACGTCGCCGAACATGTGGTCGCCCACGTACAGAATCTGGTCCCCGCTCAGCCCCAGGTGCCGCTCCAGCTCCACCGCGCTGCCGCCGAAGTACGGCGTGCCCGGCTTCAGGGGCCCGGTGTGCTGCCGCAAGAGCGCCTCGCCCCCGGACTCCACCACCTCGTAGAGCGCCGAGCGCGTGGTGAAGAACTCGGGCTTGCGCGCGGACACAATCACCACGTCGAACAGCTGCCGCCACGTCATCCCCTCCGGCAGGTGCCGGTCGAAGGCGAAGTGCATCATGGGCTCGGTGTAGGCCCACTCGCTGTTCGTAATCAGCAGCAGCTTCTTGCCCGCGTGGCGCTGGTCCAGCAGCGCCAGCGGCGTCTCCGGGTCGTCGATGACGTAGCGCTCCGGGTCGGCGATGATTTCCGCCTTCAGCCGCCCCTGCATGTGCGTGGCGTCCAGGTTCTTCCGCACGTGCTCGTAGAGGTCCGTGTAGCCCATGGGCGTGGAGCCCGGCAGCTGGCCCGCGTCCAGCCGGTCCACCAGCTGCGCGTAGATGCACGCCTCGGACAGGGAGAAGAGCGTGTTGAGGAACACCCAGCGGCGCTCGTGCAGGTCGATGAGCGTGCTGGCGTACTCGTCGCGCTGCGCGTCGAACTCCATGGGCTTCGTGCCATGGAGGGCCTTCTTCACGATGCCGAAGCGGTTGGCCTTGAGGAGGTTGCCCTTCTCCGTGTCGATGATGAGCCCGCGGATGGCGAGCGCCGGGTCGAAGGTGAGGTCCCCCACGGGCCAGCCCTGCTCGACGAGCCTGTCCCGGATGTACTCGTACGCACGGCGCTCCCACGCCTCCACCCGGTAGTGGATGAGCGTGTAGTCCATGTCGTAGCCCACGGCCTTGATGGCGCGCAGGTTGAGGGTGCGGTTGCAGAACAGGCCCCGCTCGGGCGGGGGGCTGAGAAGGTGCGAGCGCATAGGCCTCCTGGCTTGCCCCGACCCGGGGCAAAAGTCGATGCCCACGTGCATTCACCGGTCCGCTGGCGGGCACATCTTTCCGGTCCGGGGGCGGGTCTCCCCCCTGGAGACACCGTCGTCTGAAAAAAGTGTGAGAAGAGGGTTGGCAGAATGGAGCCAGGTGCCTACCGTCGCCAGTCACCGAGCCCCCTATGCCTGGCGTCTCCCGCCGCGTCACCATCAGCGCCGTCGTGCTGGCCGTCCTCGTGGGTACCGCCGTCGGTGCCGCGGGCTTCACCTTCGTCTACGCGAAGGGGTCCTCGTACCTCACGGACGACCCGGCCGCGTGCGCCAACTGCCACGTGATGAACGAGCAGTACTCGGGGTGGACCAAGAGCAGCCACCACAACGTGGCGGTGTGCAATGACTGTCACACCCCGCACAACTTCTTCGGGAAGTACCTCGCCAAGGCGCTGAATGGCTGGCATCACTCGGTGGCCTTCACCTCGGGGGACTTCCACGAGCCCATCCACATCGGCGCGCGCAACCTGGAGGTGACGGAGGCGGCGTGCCGCTCCTGTCACCAGGACATCGTCCAGGCGATTGAGCCGGGGCTGCTGGTGCGGGTGTCGGCGGAAGGAGCGGGGGACTCCCGGAAGGTCGCCGAGCGTCAAGGCAACCTGCACACGCCTCCCGGGGATGGGACGATGAGCTGCGTGCGCTGCCACCGCTCGGTGGGGCACATGGAACTGGACTGACTCCTCCTGGAGGAACCGTCGGATATGGCGAACCCGAGCGCGCCCGAGAAGCGCCGTCGTGGACTGTTGTTGCTGGTGGGAGTGGGCGTGGTATCCGCGCTGGCCGCGGCCGCCGCGGTGGCGCTGGCCACCAACATCTTCGAGCGCAAGCAGGAGGCCCGAAACCCCTTCTTCCGCGTGGTGGAGCTCACGGACGACACGGCGGACCCCGCTGTGTGGGGGAAGAACTTCCCCATCCATTACGACATGTACCTGCGCACCGTGGACCAGGTGCGCACGAAGTACGGCGGCAGCGAGGCCGTGCCGCGCGCGCCCACGCAGGCGGACCCGCGCTCCGTGGTGGCCCAGAGCCGCCTGGAGGAGGACCCGCGCCTCAAGACGATGTGGGCCGGCTACGCCTTCAGCAAGGACTTCCGCGAGGAGCGCGGCCACGCGTACATGCTCTCGGACCAGGTCTTCACCGAGCGCCAGCAGGTGACGAAGCAGCCGGGCACGTGCATCCACTGCCACGCCAGCACGTACAACGCCTACAAGAAGCTGGGTGACGGCGACATCATGAAGGGCTTCGACGCCCTCAACCACATGACCTACTTCGAGGCGCGCAAGCAGGTGGAGCACCCGGTGGCCTGCATCGACTGCCACGACAGCCAGACGATGCAGCTGCGCGTGACGAAGCCCGCCTTCATCCAGGCCATGGGCCGCATGAAGGCCGCGCAGGGCGTGCAGGACTACAACGTCAACCGCGACGCCACCCGCCAGGAGATGCGCAGCTACGTCTGCGGCCAGTGCCACGTGGAGTACTACTTCAAGGGCCCGGAGAAGACGCTCACCTTCCCGTGGGACAAGGGCCTCAAGATCGACAACATCCTCGCGTACTACGACGAGAACCCCCACACGGACTGGAAGCACGCGGAGACGGGCGCGCCGGTGCTCAAGGCGCAGCACCCGGAGTTCGAGATGTGGAACCAGGGCGTGCACGCGCGCTCGGGCGTGTCGTGCTCGGACTGCCACATGCCGTACACCCGGGTGGGTGCGCAGAAGATCAGCGACCACCACGTGCGCAGCCCGCTGCTCAACATCAACAAGGCGTGCCAGACGTGCCATCACTTCTCCGAGGCCGAGCTGCGAGAGCGCGCCGAGGCGCTCCAGGAGCGCACCTTCCGGCTGCGCAACCAGGGCCTGGACGCGCTCATGGGACTCGTCAACGACGTGAAGGCCGCCAAGGCGGCGGGCAAGACGGACGCGGAGCTGGCGGGCGTGTATGCGCTCCAGCGGCGCGGCCAGTTCATGCTCGACTTCATCGAGGCGGAGAACTCCATGGGCTTCCACGCGCCCGAGGAGGCCGCCCGCATCCTCGGTCAGGCCACCAACCTCCTGCGCCAGGCGCAGGTGCTCGTCCGCGACCCGAGCTTCAAGCCGGAGATTCCGGACATGCTGCCGGCCGCCGCCGGTGACGCCCACGCGGGCCCCGGCGTCGGCGGCAAGACGGTGGGCAACCCCACCGGGGGCAGCGGGGCCTCGGGCCAGGGCCAGGGCCAGCAGCAGCAGGGTCAGGGCCAGGGTGGCCCGGCCCACTGAGTGCCCTCCAGGCAGTCCCGAGTGTGTCCTCCCGGGGCAGGTGAATGCCCCGGGCCGCCCGGCGGTCGGAAGGGGGCGGTAGACTCGAGCGCACCGGCCGGGGCGCGAGGGAGGACACACATGCGGTTGCTTTCGAGCCGGACGGCCGCCGTGGCCGCGGTGCTGGTGCTGGTGCTGGTCGCCGGCGCGGCGGGCGCGGAGGAGAAGTGGGAGACGGTGGCGGAGAAGCCGTACCTCGTGAAGGTGCGGCCCCGGCCGGGCTCCAACGCCCGGGACGTGTGGGCGGAGGGCGACATCGCCGCCAGCGCCACGGACGTGCAGGCGGTGCTGTCCGACGTGGATACGTACCGGCTGTGGATGCCGTACGTGAAGGAGTCCCGCACCCTCAAGGAGCTGCCGGACGGCGCGCGGCTGACGTACACGCGGCTGGATTTGCCGGTGGTGTCGTCTCGTGACTACGTGTCCCGGGTGGTGACGGAGTCGAAGCTGGCGGAGGACGGCACCGGCGTCTTCGCACAGCGGTGGACCGCGGAGCCGGACGCCATCCCCGAGCGCCGCGGCACGGTGCGGCTGCGCCTCAACGAGGGCAGCTGGCACGTGGAGCCTCGCGGCGAGGGGAAGTCCCGCGCGGTGTACCGCTTCAGCGTGGACCCCGCCGGCTCCATCCCGGGCTTCCTCGCCAACATGGGGCAGAAGGACGGCGTGGCGGACACCTTCCGCGCCGTGGAGAAGCGCGCCCGGGCCCACGAGGAGGCACGGCGCAAGGCGAAGTGAGGCGGCCCCTCAGGGGCGGAGGTCCCGCGCGAGGGTGACGGTGAAGGTCGTCCCGGTCTCCCGCGTGCTGTCCACCCGCACCGAGCCCCGGTGCGCCTGGGCCAGTCCCTCGACGAGCGTCAGCCCCAGCCCCCAGCCCTTCTGGGCCCGGGCCTGGGCGGAGTCGAGCCGCCGGTACTGCTGGAACAGGAGCTTCTGGTCCTCGGGCGGAATGGGGTTCCCCCAGTTGTGCACGGAGAGGGAGACCGCGTCGGCGCCGTGCTCGGCCAGCGTGACGGTGACGCCGTGGTCGCGAGCCCCGTACTTGATGGCGTTGTTGCACAGGTTCTCGAGGATTCGCCGCAGCCCGCCGCAGCTCCAGTGGCCCTGAATCGGACCGGGCGCTTCCAGCACGAACCGGTCGCCGTGGACCAGCGCCAGCTCCTCCAGCGTCTCCCGGGTCAGCGCGGTCAGCTCGCACTCGGACACCTCCAGGAGCAACCCCTCTCCGGCGCGGAAGCGGTTCGCGTCCAGCAGGTCGCGAATCATCTGGTCCGCCCGGTCGAGGTTCTCGATGATTCTCGCCGACAGCTTGTAGAGGGCGTTGGGGTCGCTCGCCTTGCGCGCCACCATCTGCGCGTTCAGCTTCGCGGCGGTGAGCGGCGTTCGCAGGTCGTGCGTGAGCGTGGCGACGAACTTCTCGCGCAGGTCGTGCTCCTCCTCCAGTCGCGCGGTGAGTGTCTTCTGCTCGTGGATGTCGGTGTTGGCGCCAATCCACTTCGTGATGCGTCCTTCTGAATCGCGAATGGGGACGCCGCGCACCAGGTGCCAGCGGTACTGGCCGTCCGAGCCGCGCCGGAACCGCTGCTCCATCAGGAAGTCGTTGCCCGTCTCCACGGACTCTCGCAGCCGCAGCCGGGTCCGCTCCACGTCCTCGGGGTGCATGGGCAGGGTGTCCACGTCGTCCCACCGGGTGCCCCGGGGCAGGCCCAGGTATCGGTACCACCAGTCGTTGTACCAATCGACGTGGAAGTCCGCCGTGGCGGTCCAGATGATTTGGGGCAGGGCATTGGCAATCTGCCGGAACCGCGCCTCGCTCTCCTCGATGGCCCTGCGTGCCTCGACCTGCTCGGTCACATCGACCATGAGGCAGGTCACCGCGCGGGTCGCCCCATGGATGTCCTTGAGCGGGGTGTAGCTGATGTTGAGATAGAGCTGGCGCGGCGGCCCCGCCTCCTCCGCCAGGGCGATGGGGAGCTCGGGCATGACATGCGGCTCGCCCGTCTCGTAGACCTCGCGGATGAGGGGACGCATGCGCGCCAGCTCCTCCTCGGAGAACACCTCCGCGAGCGTCTTGCCGAGCACGCGCCGCTTCACCAGGGCTTCATAGAGCGGATTGGCGAGGGTGAATCGATGCTCGGGCCCCGACATGACCACCATGGGCGTGGGGGCCTGCAGGAAGACCTCCTGGAGCTCCTGGCGCGCGGCGCTCAGCTGCTCCTCCATCGACCGCGGGTCCCGCGCGTCGGAGCCCGCCGTGCTCCAGCGGGACTCGCCGCCGGTCCGCGTCGCGCGATGGAGCGTGGAGAACGGGGCACGCGTGGCCTGGATGAAGCGGGCGCCCGCCTCCGCCATTCCCTGCTCGATGGCGGCGAGGATGCGGTCGCGCTCGGGATGGGTGATGGGGCCTTCCCGCTCCAGCACCTGGAAGAGGACCTCCCGAAGGAGCTGGTACTCCCGGAGCAGCTGCTGAAGCGAGTAGCCCCCGAGGCCCGAGCGATGCTCTCCATGCTCCCGGCAGAGGTCGTCCAGGCCGTCAGGAGAGACAGGCCGCGTGCCTTCTGGCGCCAGCACCGTGACCAGGACGTCCAGGAACCGCGGCAGGCTGCCCAGGAGCTGGAACTCCTGTTGGGCTCCCGCCGCCGGAAGCGCCTGGCGGACGCGGTCCATCCAGAGCCCCAGGATGATGTCCCTCTGCGCCCGCAGCCGCGCGGACGCCGGACGCCCTGCCTCGGGAGATGGATGGGACTGCGGGCCGCTCATGCGTGGCCCGGGTGACGGTGGGAACAGGTCATGGCTTCCCGCACGCTCGCGCTGCCTCCATGCGGCCGGGCCCTCGAGGCTCCGCCAGGCTCGCCAGCGACGCCGCTGGCGTCATGGGGAGTGGAGGGCTCCGGGGCCCTGTCGTTCATGCCCGAGGGGCTGCTTCTTGGGGGCGTTCCGGTCATTCCAATCAGGGTAGTTCCGCGCCCGCCGCGACCACCGGGAAGGGCCCCGGGTCCATCGTCGAGCAGGCGGGCAGGCGGGGGCTCCCTGTGCGCGACGGCTCCGGGCCCGCCGTTCGGGCAGGGCGATCAGCTCAGTCCCATGGTGAGCAGCACGGCGGTGATGAGCCCAGCGGCGGCGAAGCTCCAGCCCAGGCGCCTGAGGTGGCGCGGCGCGGGAAGCACGGCGCAGGTGCCGAGCGCCACGGCCGCCATGGGCAGCAGCGCCGCCACGTGCCACGGGGACAGGCCCGAGGTCAGCGCCCAGACGACGGCGCCGGCCAGCCCGAAGCCACCGGCGGCGAGGCCCGCGAGGCGCGGCAGGCTCCTGTCCGCGCGCGGCTCGTGGGCCCGGATGACGACGTGCACCGCCACCGTGGCCAGCGAGAAGCCGAGCGCGAAGGTGCCCCACAGGGTCAGGGCCGCGCCCGGGGGCAGGCCTCCCGCGAGCGCCACCGGCACCGCCCAGGCCGTCAGGGCCAGGGCCGCGAGCAGCTCGCCGGAGAGGGTGCGCCCCTGCCGGCCCCATGTCATCAGCAGCACCTCCGCGCCGAGGATGGCGGGCAGCGCGAGGTAGGGCCGCGCTCCGTCCGGCAGCCCCAGGACGCCGAGCACGCCGCAGAAGACGCCCAGGCCCGCGAGCGTCAGCCCCCGGCGCCAGGCAAGGGCGCCCGCCTCGTCCCGGCGGCGGGCGCCACGCTGACCGAGGACCAGGAGGAGCGGCTCATACGCCAGGAAACAGGCCAGCGCGGCGGCGGTGAGCCACAGACCGGCGGTGCTCGGACCGGTGACGGCGAGCGCGGTGACCAGGGGGAGGCCGAGCTGGACGTAGGCGCCGTGCTCCCTCGGCAGGAGCGCCGGGCGGGCGAGGGCGAGGGACGGGCGGGCGGAGAGGGTCTGCATGGGGCCTCCCCTGGAGCAAGCGGCGTTCCCGGGCGGGCTCCGGGGCGTGCGCCGGGCCGTGTGCGCAATGGGTGCGGAGCGGGCGCGCGGGTCGCGCAAGCCTTGCGCCTTCTTCTCCAGGCGGTGCCCCCGGAACGTGGAGGCACGCTTCCTGAAATGCCCTGTTCCCCGTTGGATCAAGGCTGCAAGGGTGGAAGCGGCGTGGCGCTGCGGGACCCGACGCCGTGGGAGACGAACATGGACATGCTGGCCCGTGAGGCCCAGGAAGCACTGCGGCAGCGGAGCCTGCGTCTGAGGGCTCGCGCCCAGGCGTCCGCGGACGAGCTGGAGGCCGAGGACGCGACGCTCACCGACTCGGAGCGGCGGGAGCTCAGGGCCATCGACGAAGCGCTCGCGCGCATCGCCGGTGGGGACTTCGGCCGGTGCGCGAGGTGTGGAGGCGCCATCGGCCGGCACCGGCTCCGTGCCATCCCCGAGGCCCGCCACTGCATGACGTGTGCGGCCGAGGACCGCTGAGCACGGCGCCAGAAGCCGGACGGGCCTACGAGGCGCCGGGGCGGACGCGGTCGAGCAGGAAGTCCACCAGCGCGCGCAGCCGGGCCGGTAGATGCCGCTGCTCGGGATAGACGAGGAAGAACTCCAACGCGCCTCCCGCGGAGGACCATTCCGGCAGGAGCTGGACGAGGCGCCCGGCGGCGACCTCCTCCGCCCCGAAGTAGGACGGCACCTGGATGGCTCCCGCGCCAGCGACGGCGGCCCTGACCAGGAGCGTGCCGCTGCCGCTCCTCACCCGGCCCCCGGGTTGGAGGACGTGTCTTTCGCCGGCACGCTCGAAGACCCACGGCCGGTCATGCAGGGCCAGGCAGGTCCCCGGGTCGAGCGCTCCAGGGTGGACGGGAGGCGTCGCGTACAGCGTGGGCGCGGCGAGCGTCAGCAGGGGAAAGCCCACCAGGCGCCGGGAGACGAGCGACGAGGGCGCCAGCGGTCCGAGGCGTACCGCCAGGTCGAAGTCCTCCTCCACGAGCCGCACGGCGCGGTTCGTCATCTCCAGCTCCAGGGAGATGCCGGGGTGCAGGGCGATGAACTCGCCGAGCAGGGGCGCGAGGACCGTCTCCGCGAAGTGGCCGCCCATGCTCATCCGGATGCGGCCCCGCGGCTGCCGGGCACTTCGCGCCGTCTCTCGCGCCTCCTCCAGGGCTCCCAGGATGTCGCGGCAGTTCCGGTGGAAGGCGCGGCCCTGTTCCGTCAGCGTGCTCGAGCGCGTGTTGCGCTTCAGGAGCTGGACCCCGAGGTCCTTCTCCAGGGCGGTGACCCGCCGGCTCACGTGCGCCACCGACACGCCGAGCTGCCGGGCGGCCGCCGAGAAGCTCCCCGCCTCGGCGGCGGCCACGAACTCGACGATGCCACGCAGGTTGACCGGTTTTACCATGCGGTAAAGGTGCTTCGCTGACTGAGGACTGCCGTTGCCTCACGGTAACGGTTAACCCATGCGAGGTCACTCCATCGGTGCCTCGCCATGTTCCTGCTCGTGCTCCACGTCTTCGTCCCCCGGCTGTTGGGAGCCTCGCGATGAGCGCCCGCCGTGGAGCGGACGCCTTCAGCTTCCAGGTGATGCTCCTGCTGTGCGCCCTGTGGGGCATCCAGCAGGTGGCCATCAAACTGGCGGCCCGGGACATCGCGCCCGTCCTCCAGGCCTCGCTGCGCTCGGGCCTCGCGGCGCTGCTCGTGGGCCTGTTGATGGCGTGGCGCGGAGGCTGGGCGGGCGTGCGCCAGGGAACGCTGAGGGGCGGGTTGCTCGCTGGCGTGCTCTTCGCCGCCGAGTTCCTGCTCATCGCCCTGGCCCTGACGCACACCACGGCGGGACACGTGGCCGTGTTCCTCTACACCGCGCCGGTGTTCTCCGCGCTGGGGCTGCACCTGTTGCTGCCCGGCGAGCGGCTGCGGCCCTTCCAGTGGCTGGGCATCGCGGTGTGCTTTGGCGGCATCGCGGTGGCCTTCATCGGCGGCGCGTCGCTCGCGCGGTTCGACATGCGCACGCTGCTGGGAGACGCGCTCGCGGTGGGCGCGGGGCTGGCCTGGGGCGCCACCACGGTCGTGGTTCGCGCCTCGCGCCTGTCCGAGGCGCCGCCGAGCCTGACGCTGTTCTACCAGCTGGGCGTCTGCTTCGTGCTGCTGCTCGGAGTCTCGTTCGCCACCGGGCAGACGTCCCATGTCGCGCTGACGCCCATCGCGGTGGGCAGCGTGCTGTTCCAGGGCATCGGGGTGTCGTTCGCGAGCTATCTCGCCTGGTTCTGGCTGCTGCGCCGTTACCTCGCGTCGAACCTGGCGGTGTTCTCCTTCATGACGCCGCTGTTCGGCGTCACGCTGGGCGTGCTCGTCCTGGACGAGCCCCTCACGATGAACTTCGTGCTGGGCGCGGTGCTGGTGCTCGCGGGCATCGGGCTGGTCAGCGGAGAGGCCTGGCTGCGGCGTATGCTGACGCGGAGCCCGAGCCAGTTCGAGCGGCGTCGAGACGAGGTCCTGCCTCCGTCAGGCGACGCTCGCGACCCCACGGGGTGAGGCTGTCCTGTCGCCGCACGAAGCGGTGGCGAGCCGATGCCCGCGAACGAGAGGCACCTGCATGAGCCTGACGGATTCCATTCTGCGAATCATTCGAACGCGGGGGGCGGAAGACGCCCTGGGTGAGCTCGTCCAGCCGCTCATGGCCTCCGAGGGCTTGGAGCCGGTGCGGGATGCACTGCTCGCGATTCTCCGAGACGACTCTCATGCCGAGGCGTGGCGTGGCGTCATGGAAATCATCTGGGAGTCATTCGTGGGCCGTTGCGAGTTGCCAGCGGACGAGGTCATCGCGCTGCTGTGCTTCCGCTTTGACGGAAACGGCAATGACGCCGATGAAAATCTCGCTTGGAGCATCACAAGCAACTTGAAGCATCGTGGCTACCTCGGTGAGTACGACCCGAGGCATGACCCACCCATTCGCGCCCGCATCGAAGCGCTGAAGGCCGGCCAGCGGTGACCCCCGTCTCGATGGGCTCCTGACACATCGACCGCGGCGACCTCGGGTCGATTCGCTGGACTGCCTCACGGCGGGAGCTCCGCCCAGGATGTGGCAAGGCGAGGATGCGAGACCTCGCGGCAGCGGAACAGGGCGCTCATCCGGACGCGAATGGAGGGCCACACCGGAGGTCGTCGCGCTCGCGCCGCGGGTCATGCGTGGGACGTCGTGTGCGCGGTGCTCTCTTCGCCGTGTCGGAGCGCACGAGGTCGGGAGTCACGCGAAGCGTCCGGGCTCCCGGCGCGCACCCGGTCGGTGTCGGAGCGATCGCCGGCCGGCAGGGGACATGAGGTCGGCAGACGCGTGAATCCCCCGAAGCCGATGACGCTCCAGGCGGGCTGCCTCTCCGGCCGCCCTTGTCTGGAATGAAGTGCACGAGCCGGATGACCCGCCAGGCCCTCACCGTGCGCGCCCATCCTTCCTGGCATGGCAGTCCCTCGCATGTCGCGAGCCCCGGCCTCCCTCGTATGTCAGTCCTCTCCCATGTCCCCTCCGGCCCCTGGCTGGAACGGAGCGAACGGGGCTGGATGACCCGCCAGGCCCTCACCGGGCGCGGGCCCATCCTCCCTGGATGTCAGCCCCTCGCATGTCGCGAGCCCTGCCTCCCTCGTATGTCAGTCCTCGCCCATGTCCCTTCCGGCTCCTGGCTGGAACGGAGCCAGCTGACCCGCCAGGTCCTCACCGGGCGCGGGCCGCACCCTCCCTGACATGTCAGCCCCCTCCGGTAGAAGGGTCGTCGTGGAGGAATGATTCCTCCAGCGAGGGCGGTGGCCCGGGGGTGGGTGAG
>NZ_JABBJJ010000363.1 GCF_012933655.1 Pyxidicoccus fallax
GCCCCTGCCCCTGGTGGACCTGCGGGGCGTCGAGAACGCGGAGGCCCAGGCGCTCCGGCTCGCCACCGTGGAGGCCGCGCGCCCCTTCGACCTGGCCGCGGGCCCGCTGCTGCGCGCCCGCCTGCTGAGGCTCGGCGACACGCGGCACCTGCTGGTGCTGACGATGCACCACATCATCTCCGACGGCTGGTCCGTGGGCGTGATGGTGCGCGAGGTGGGCGCGCTCTATCCGGCCTTCCGCGCGGGCCAACCCTCGCCGCTGCCGGAGCTGCCCTTGCAGTATGGCGACTTCGCCGCGTGGCAGCGCGACTGGCTCAAGGGCGAGCAGCTGGACACCCAGCTCCAGTGGTGGCGGCAGCAGCTGGCCGGCGCGCCCGAGCTGGAGCTGCCCACCGACTTCCCCCGGCCGCGGCAGCCGCGGCACGTGGCGGGCCATGCGGAGCTGAGACTGTCTCGCGAGCTGTCCAGCGCGGTGACGGAGCTGTGCCGCCGTGAGGGAATCACACCCTTCATCGCGCTGCTGGCGGCCTTCCAGGTGGTGCTCGGCCGCTACGCCGGGCAGGACGACATCGTCGTGGGCTCGCCCTCGGCGGGCCGCGAGGACGAGGAGGTGGCGGGCCTGGTGGGCTTCTTCCTCAACACGCTGGTGCTGCGCACCCGCCTGTCCGGGGACCCCACCCTGCGCGAGCTGCTGGGCCGTGTGCGGCAGGTGTCGCTGGATGCGTTCGCCCACCAGCACATCCCCTTCGAGCACCTCCAGCCGCCGCGCGACGGCCGGGGCCAGCTGTTCCGCGTCATGTTCATGATGCAGAACCTGGCGAAGAAGGAGCTGGAGCTGCCCGGGCTGACGGTGCGCACCGTGCAGCTGTCGGACCTGGCCGCGAAGTTCGACCTGACGCTCGTCTTCACCGAGGAGCCCGAGGGCTTCCGCGGAGGGCTGGAGTACGACGCCGAGCTGTTCGAGCCCGCGACCGCCGAGCAGCTGCTGAAGCACCTGCACCACGTCGTCGCGGCCATGGTGGCCCGGCCCGAGGGGCGGCTGTCGCGTCTGGCCCTGCTGGGGGAGGACGAGCGGCACCGGGTGCTGCGCGAGTGGAGCGGCCCCCGCGAGGACTTCCCGGACGGCACCACGCTGGGCGCGCTCATCCGTGAGCAGGCCCGGCGCGCCCCGGACGCGGTGGCCGCCGTGACGGGCGGGCAGCAGCTGACGTACGCGCAGCTGGAACACCGGGCCAACGGGCTGGCGCGCCGGCTGCGGCGCGAAGGCGTGGGGCCCGAGTCCCTCGTGGGCGTGTGCGTGGAGCGCTCGGTGGAGCTGGTGGTGGCGCTGGTGGGCATCCTCCACGCGGGCGGTGCCTACCTGCCGTTGGACCCGTCCCTGCCGCGCGAGCGCCTGAGCTTCATGCTGGAGGACAGCGGGGCGCGGGCGCTGGTGACGCAGCAGCCGCTGCTGGCGCGCTTCCCTCGGCCTCCCGCGCGCGTGCTGCTGTTGGACACGCAGCGGGAGGAGCTGGAGGCGGAGGGCGGCGAGCCGGTGGACGGCGGAGCCACCGCGCGCAACACCGCCTACGTCATCTACACCTCCGGCTCCACCGGTCAGCCCAAGGGCGTGCTGGTGGAGCACCGCGGCGTGTGCAACCTGGTGGCGCACGAGGCCCGTGCGTACCAGGTGGGCCCCGGCACGCGCATGCTGCAGTTCGCCAACCTGGGCTTCGACATCTCGGTGGAGGAGATCTTCACCACCCTGTGCGCGGGCGGCACGCTGTACCTGGCACCCCTGGAGCGGCTGATGCCGGGCGAGCCACTCCACACCTTCCTGCGCGAGCAGGCCATCACCGCGGTGAGCCTGACGCCCGCCGCGCTCGCCGTCACGGAAGCCACGGAGCTGCCGGCACTGCGCACCGTCATCTCCGGCGGCGAGGCGTGCTCGGCGGACATCGTCGCGCGGTGGGGCGCGGGCCGGCGCTTCCTCAACACCTATGGCCCCACGGAAGGCACGGTGGTGGCCACCCTCACGGTGTGTGAGCCGGACGGGCGGGCCCCCTCCATCGGCCGGCCGCTGGCCAACGTGGAGGCGTACGTCCTGGACGCGGGCCTGGAGCCCGTCCCTCCGGGAGTCCCGGGAGAGCTGTACCTGGGTGGCGTGGGCGTGGCGCGAGGCTACCTGGGCCGGCCGGGGCTGACGGCGGAGCGCTTCGTGCCCCACCCCTTCAGCCGGGAGCCCGGAGCGCGCCTGTACCGCACGGGAGACCGGGTGAAGTGGCGCGCCAACGGCGAGCTGGACTTCCTGGGCCGCGTGGACACGCAGGTGAAGGTGCGCGGCTTCCGCATCGAGCTGGGCGAGGTGGAGTCCGCCCTGGCCGCTCACCCCGCCGTGCGCGAGGCGGTGGTGGTGGTGCGCGAGGATGGCGCCACCGGCAAGCGGCTGGTGGGCTACGCGGTGCCGGCGCCCGGCCACGCGCTGGAGGTGGAGGAGCTGCGCCAGTTCCTCAAGCAGCGCCTGCCCGAGTACATGGTGCCCGCCGCCCTCGTGCGGCTGGACGCGCTGCCGCTGACGCCCAACGGGAAGGTGGACCGCAAGGCGCTGCCCGCGCCCGACGCCGCCGCGGAGGCCCGCCGGGACTTCGTGGCGCCGCGCACGCCCACCGAGCAGGTGCTGGCCGAGCAGTGGCGCACGCTGCTGGGCGTGGAGCGGGTGGGCCTCCATGACGACTTCTTCGCGCTGGGCGGCCACTCCCTCATCGCCACCCAGGCCGTGGCCCGCCTGCGCGGCCACTTCGGCATCGACCTGCCGCTGCGCGTGCTCTTCGAGGCGGCCACGTTGGAGGAGCTGGCCAGGAGGGTGGACGAGGCGCTCGCGGCCGGCCAGCTCGCGGGGCTGCCCGCGCCGCGCCCGGTACCGAGGGAGGCGGCGCTGCCGCTGTCCTTCGCCCAGCAGCGGCTGTGGTTCCTGGACCAGCTCCAGCCCGGTGCGGCCACCTACAACATCCCGGTCGCCCTGCGGCTGGAGGGCCCGCTCGACACCGCGGCCCTGGAGCGCGCCTTCACGGAAGTCGTGCGCCGCCACGAGTCGCTGCGCACCACGTTCGCCGACGAGGGAGGCGCTCCCATCCAGGTCATCCACGCGCCGGCCCCGCTGCCCCTGCCCCTGGTGGACCTGAGCGCCCACGAGGACGGTGAGAGCGAGGCGCTCCGGCTCGCGAGGCAGGAGACCACCCGCCCCTTCGACCTGGCCGCGGGCCCGCTGCTGCGCGCCCGCCTGCTGAAGCTCGGTGACACGCGGCACGTGCTGCTGCTGACCATGCACCACATCGTCTCCGACGGCTGGTCCATGGGCGTGCTCGTGCGCGAGATGGCCGCGCTCTATGAAGCCTTCCGCGCCGGTCAGCCCTCGCCCCTGCCGGAGCTGCCGCTCCAATACGCCGACGTCGCCGTGTGGCAGCGGGAGTGGCTGCGGGGGGAAGTGCTGGAAGCGCAGCTGGCCTGGTGGCGCAAGCACCTGGAAGGGGCGCCCCATGCCCTGGAGCTGCCCACCGACCTTCCCCGGCCCTCGGTGCAGACCTTCCGCGGCGCTTCGGTGCCCGTGCGGCTGTCCCGCGAGCTGTCCGACGGGCTGCGCGCGTTCTGCCAGCAGGAGGGCGTCACGCCCTTCATGGCGCTACTCGCGGCCTTCCAGGCCCTGCTGTCGCGCTACAGCGGGCAGCAGGACCTCGTCATCGGCTCGCCCATCGCCGGCCGGCGCTTCGCCGAGCTGGAGGGACTGATCGGCTTCTTCGTCAACACCCTCGCCCTGCGCTCGCGCCTCGATGGGGCCCCCTCCTTCCGCGAGCTGCTCCGCCGCGTGCGGGAGACCACGCTGGGCGCCTATGCCCACCAGGACGTCCCCTTCGAGAAGCTGGTGGAGGAGCTCCACCCCGCGAGGGACCTGGGCCGCGCGCCCGTCTTCCAGGTCTTCTTCGCCCTCCAGAACATGCCCCTGCCCGCCGGCCGTGAGTCGGCGCTGTCCATCCGGCCATTCACGGGCGTGGAGACCACGGCCGCCAAGTTCGAGCTGGAGCTGGAGCTCTCCGGCCACCCCGAGGGCTTCAGCGGCGTGCTCGTCTACAACGCCGACCTCTTCCTGCCGGCCACCGCCAGGCGGCTGGCGCGCTACTACGCGCAGCTCGTGGAGCGCCTGCTGGAGCAACCCGGGCAGCCTCTCCACCGCCTGCCGCTGCTCCCCGAGGAGGAGCGGCGCGCCATCCTCGTCGACTTCAATCGCGCCCCTTCCACCTTCCCCGTGGACGCCACGATGCCGGAGGTCTTCTCCCGCGTCGTCGCCGCGCGTCCGGACGCCATCGCCCTGGAGTCCGCCGAGCGGCGCCTGACGTACGCCCAGCTCGATGCCGCCGCCAACCAGCTCGCGCACCTGCTGGTGGCCCGGGGCGTGCGGGCCGATGCGCCCGTGGCCCTGGCCCTGGAGCGCTCCGTCGAGCTGGTGGTGTCCCTGCTGGCCATCCTCAAGGCCGGTGGCGCCTACCTCCCGCTGGACACCTCGTATCCTCGTGAGCGCCTGGAGCAGATGATTGAGGACGCCCAGCCCGTCCTCCTGCTCACCTCGTCCTCGCTCGCGGGTTCCATTCCCTCCTCCGCCTCGCTGCCCGTCGTGTGCGTGGATGCGGTGGACACCTCCTCGCGGCCCACGCACACCCCGCCGGTGGCGCTGCTGCCCGAGCACCTCGCCTATATCGACTTCACCTCCGGCTCCACCGGCAGGCCCAAGGGCGTCGCCGTCTCCCACCGCAACGTGCTGCGCACCGTCTGCCATGCGCCATACGCGGACGTGACGGCGGACCACTCCTTCCTGCTCATCGCCCCCATCTCCTTCGACGCCTCCACCCTGGAGGTCTGGGGCCCGCTGCTCAATGGCGGCCGCCTCGTCGTCTTCCCTCCCTCCTCTCCCAGCGACCTGGACCTGCTCTCCTCGGTGCTCCGGGAGCACTCCGTCTCCACCCTCCACCTCACCGCGGGCCTCTTCTCGCAGATGGTGGAGAACCGCCTGGACGGCCTGCGCGGCGTGAAGCAGCTGCTCACCGGTGGCGACGTGGTGAGCGCGCCCCACGTGCGCCGGGTGCTGGAAGGCCTGCGCATTCCGGTGACGGCCTGCTACGGCCCCACCGAGGGCACCCTCTTCACCTCCTGCTTCCGGATGACCGCACCGGAGCAGGTGCCCGCCTCCATCCCCATTGGCACGCCCATCACCGGCACCCAGGTGTACCTGCTGGACGAGTCCGCGCAGCCGGTGCCCGTGGGTGTGCCCGGAGAGCTCTTCATCGGTGGCGAGGGCCTCGCGCGCGGCTACGTGCGGCGCCCGGACCTCACCGCCGAGCGCTTCATCCCCAACCCCTTCAGCGCCACGCCTGGCGCGCGCCTGTACCGCACCGGGGACCTGGCGCGCTGGCGGCAGGACGGCGTGCTGGAGTTCCTCGGCCGCAAGGACTTCCAGGTGAAGGTGCGCGGCTTCCGCATCGAGCTGGCCGAAGTCGAAGCGGCGCTGCTGGCCTTCGCCGGGGTGCGCGAGGCGGTGGCGCTGGCGCGCGAGGACGTGCCCGGCGACAAGCGCCTCGTCGGCTACGTCACCGCGGACGCCTCACTGGACATGAACGCGCTGCGCGAGGCGCTCAAGGCCCGCCTGCCCGAGTACATGGTGCCCTCCGCCCTGGTGCGCCTGGACGCGCTGCCGCTGACGGCCAACGCCAAGGTAGACAGGAAGGCCCTGCCCGCACCGGACTCGCGCGCCGAGCTGCGCCCCTACGAGCCGCCACGCACCGCCACCGAGCAGCGGCTCGCCGCCCTCTGGGCCCAGGTGCTGCGCGTGGACAGGGTGGGCCTGCACGACGGCTTCTTCGAGCTGGGCGGCCACTCCCTGCTTGCCACCCAGCTGGTCTCCCGTGTTCGCGAGTCCTTCGCGGTGGAGCTGCCCCTTCGCGCCCTCTTCGAGGCCCCCACCGTGGCGACGCTCGCGGCGCGCCTCGAGTCCGCGCGGCCCGGGGAACAGACGCGCTCCGCGCCACCGCTGGTGCCCGTGCCGCGCACCGGCGAGCTGCCCCTGTCCTTCGCCCAGCAGCGCCTGTGGTTGCTCGACCAGCTCCAGCCTGGCGGCGCCGCCTACAACATCCCCACTCCGGTGCGGCTCACCGGCAAGCTGGACACCGCCGCGCTGGAGCGCGGCCTGACGTGGCTCGTCGAGCGTCATGAGTCGCTGCGCACCACCTTCGCCGCGGGCAGCAGCGGGCCGGTGCAGGTCATCCAGCCTGTCGCCCCCATCTCGCTGCCCGTGCGGGACCTGAGCGCGCTGCCGGCGGGCGAGCGCGAGAGCGAGGCCCGGCGGCTGACCCGCGAGGAGGGCCTCCTCCCGTTCGACCTCACCCACGGTCCGCTCTTCCGTGCCTCGCTGCTGCGCCTGGCCCCGGAGGACCATGTCCTGCGGCTCACGGCGCACCACATCGTCTCCGACGGCTGGTCCACCGGCGTGCTCGTGCGCGAGCTGGCCGCGCTCTACGCGGCCGCCGTCACGGGCCACCCGCCCCAGCTCCCGCCGCTGCCGGTGCAGTACGCCGACTATTCGGTGTGGCAGCGCGACTGGCTGCGCGGCGAGGTGCTCGAGGCGCAGCTCGACTACTGGAAGCAGCAGCTTGGCGGCGCGCCTCCGGTGCTGGAGCTTCCCACCGACAGGCCCCGTCCCGCCGTGCAGACCTTCGCCGGAGCGGAGCATTCCTTCACGCTGCCCGCCGAGCTGAGCCAGCGGCTGGAGGCGCTCGCCCGCGAGCACCAGGCCACCCTCTTCATGGTGCTGCTGACCGCCTGGCACACCCTGCTGCATCGCTACTCCGGGCAGGAGGACCTCGTCGTCGGCTCTCCCATCGCGGGCCGCACCCACGCGCCGACCGAGGGCCTCATCGGCTTCTTCGTCAACACGCTGGCCCTGCGCGCCCGCCTCTCTGGCACGGACTCCTTCGCCGGGCTGCTGGCCCAGGTGCGCGAGACCACACTCGGTGCCTACGCCCACCAGGAGGTGCCCTTCGAGAAGCTGGTGGAGGTCCTCCAGCCCCAGCGGGACCTGAGCCGCTCGCCGCTCTTCCAGGTCATGTTCTCCGTGCAGAACCTGCCGGACACCTCGTGGTCGCTGCCCGGCCTGGAGCTGTCCCCGCTGGAAGCCGTCAGCCCCGTCGCCAAGTTCGACCTGACGCTGGTGCTGACTCCCGGTCCCCAGGGCCTGTCCGGCGCACTGGGGTACAACACCGACCTGTTCGACGCCTCCACCGCCGCGCGCATGGTGGACCACTTCCACCTGCTGCTGGAGGCCGTCGCCGCCGCGCCCCACCAGCGGCTGTCCTCGCTGCCGCTGCTGCGCGAGGCCGAGCAGCGGCAGCTCCTGGTGGAGTGGAACGAGACCGCCACGCCCTTCCCGGACGGCGCCTGCATCCATGAGCTGTTCGAGGCCCAGGTGCCGCGCACACCGGACGCGCCCGCCCTGTGCTTCGGCTCGGAGTCGCTGAGCTACCGGGAGCTGGACACCCGCGCCAACAGGCTGGCCCATGCGCTGCGCTCGCGCGGCGTGGGCCCCGACACCCGCGTCGCCCTCGGCCTGGAGCGCTCGCTGGAGCTGGTGGTGAGCATGCTCGCCGTCCTCAAGGCCGGCGGTGCCTACGTCCCGCTGGACCCGGCCTATCCCCGCGAGCGCCTGGCCTTCATGCTCCAGGACTGCGGCGCCGCCGTCCTGCTCACCCACTCACGCCTGCTCGGCACGCTGCCGCCGTTCCATGGCCACGTGCTCGCGCTCGACACCGAGGCCGCCGCCCTCGCCCGCTTCCCGGACACCGCTCCGGCGCGCACGGCCACCGCGGACCAGCTCGCCTACGTCATCTACACCTCGGGCAGCACCGGCCGGCCCAAGGGCGTGGCCGTGCCCCACCGGGGCGTGCCCAACCTCGCGCGGCACATGGCCCGAGCCACGGGCCTGAAGCCCGGCCAGCGCGTGCTCCAGTTCGCGTCCTTCAGCTTCGACGCCGCCGTGTACGAGGTGACGCTGGCGCTGCTGCATGGCGCCACCCTGGTGCTCGCCACCCGCGAGGAGCTGCTGCCCGGCCAGCCACTGGTGGACGTGCTGCGCGGCCAGTCCATCGACTCGGCGCTGCTGCCGCCCTCCGTGCTGGCGCTGCTGCCCACGGAAGGACTGGAGACGCTGGGCACTCTCATCTCCGGTGGCGAGGCCTGCACGGCGGAGGTGGTGGCGAAGTGGGCCCCCGGACGCCACTTCATCAATGCGTACGGCCCCACCGAGTCCACCGTCATCGCCACGCTGCACACGTGCGTGCCGGACGGGCAGCGTCCGCCGCTGGGTCGGGCCCTGTCCAACACGCGGCTGTACGTGTTGGACGGGCACCTGCGCCCGGTGCCGGTGGGCGTGCCCGGTGAGCTGTTCATCGGCGGCGTGGGTCTTGCGCGCGGCTACCTCGGGCGCCCGGAGCTGACGGCCGAGCGCTTCGTGCCCGACGCCTTCGGCACCACGCCCGGCGGACGGCTGTACCGCACGGGCGACCTCGTGCGCTGGAGGCCGGACGGCACGCTGGAGTACCTGGGCCGCACCGACTTCCAGGTGAAGCTGCGCGGCTTCCGCATCGAGCTGGGAGAAATCGAAGCGGTGCTCTCCGCGCAGTCCGGCGTGCGTCAGGCGCTGGTGCTGGTGCGCGAGGACCGACCCGGCGACAAGCGGCTGGTGGCCTATGTCGTGGGTGCGCCGGGCGAGACCGTGGACACGGAGGCGCTACGGAGCGCGCTCGAGCAGCGACTGCCCGGGCACATGGTGCCCTCCGCCTTCGTGGCGCTGGAGGCGCTGCCCCTCACGCCCAACGGCAAGGTGGACCGCCGGGCCCTGCCCCCTCCAGAGGCGTCCGCCGCCGGCCAGGCCGCCCCGCGCACGCCCACCGAGGAGCGGCTCGCCCACCTGTGGGCCCAGGTGTTGGGCCTGGAGCGCGTAGGCGCCGAGGACCACTTCTTCGAGCTGGGCGGCCACTCGCTGCTGGCCACCCAGGTCATCTCCCGCATCCGCTCCGAGTTCGGCGTGGAGCTGCCCCTGCGCGCCCTCTTCGAGGCCCCGGTCCTCTCCGCCCTCGCACGGCGTGTCGACAGCGCGCTGCACTCGCACCGGGTCCAGGCCCCACCGCTGGTTCCCCTGCCGCGCACGGACGACCTGCCCCTGTCGTTCGCTCAGCAGCGCTTGTGGTTCATCGATCAGATCGAGCCCGGAAGCTCCACCTACAACCTCGCCACCGTCCTGCGGCTGCGGGGCCCCCTGGAACCGGCCACGCTGGAGGCGGCCTTTACCTCCCTCGCCGGGCGCCACGAGTCGCTGCGCACGACCTTCGAGGTGCGCGACGGCGAGCCGGTACAGCGCATCCAGCCCCTCACGGGCGTCGCGTTGCCCATGGTGGACCTGAGCGACCTGCCTTCCGAGGAGCGAGAGGCCGAGGCCCGGCGCCTGGCCTCGCATGAGGCCGAGCGGCCCTTCGACCTGCAACGCGGCCCCCTCTTCCGCGCCCTGCTGCTGCGCTTGTCCCCCGAGGAGCACGTGCTCATCGGGGCAATGCACCACATCGTCTCGGACGGCTGGTCCATGGGCGTGCTGGTGCGCGAGCTGGAGGCGCTCTACGTGGCACATGCCACCGGCCAGCAGGCCCGCCTTCCGGCCCTGCCCATCCAGTACGCCGACTTCGCCGCGTGGCAGCGCTCATGGCTGCGAGGCGAGGCGCTGGCGCGGCAGCTCGGCTACTGGAAGCGGCAGCTCGCGGGCGCGCCCGCCGTGCTGGAGCTTCCCACCGACAAGCCCCGGCCCACCGTCCTGTCCTCCCGGGGCGCATATCAGCCGGTGCGCTTCTCCAAGCCCCTGACGGAGGCGCTGCTGGCCCTGTGCCAGCGAGAGGGCGTCACCCCCTTCATGCTGCTGCTCGCCGGCTGGCAGGTGCTGCTCTCCCGGTACTCCGGCCAGGAGGACCTCTGCGTCGGCTCTCCCATCGCCGGCCGCACCCGCGCGGAGACGGAAGGGCTCATCGGCTTCTTCGTCAACACGCTGGTGCTTCGCGCCCAGGTGGAGCCACACGCCTCCTTCCGGGAGCTGCTCGCCCACGTCCGTGCCACCACCCTGGGCGCCTATGAGCACCAGGACGTCCCCTTCGAGAAGCTCGTCGAGGAGCTGCGCCCCGAGCGCAGTCTCAGCCACTCTCCCCTCTTCCAGGTGATGTTCGCCCTGCAGAACACCCCCACCGCGAGCCCGCGAGTGGAGGGGGCCCCGCCGCTGCGCCTCGAGCCCTTCGACGCGGACGTGCAGACCACGAAGTTCGACCTGATGCTCACCCTGGTCCAGGGGGCCGACGGCTTCGAGGGCACGCTGGGCTACCGCACGGACCTGTTCGAGCCGTCCACCATCCGCCGCATGGTGGAGCACCTCGGCACCCTGATGGAGGCCGCGGCCGCCACGCCGGAGGCTCCCGTCGGAGGGCTGTCCCTGTTGCCCGCGTCCGAGCGCGAGCAACTCCTGGCGCACTGGAGCGGCGTGGCCACCGACTACCCGCGCGCGTCCACCCTGCCCGAGGTCTTCTCCCAGGTGGTGGCCCGCCACGGTGACAGGGTCGCCATCGAGTTCGGTGACTCCAGGCTCACCTACCGACAGCTGGATGAGCGCGCCAACCAGCTCGCGCACCACCTGCGCTCGCTGGGCGTGAGCACCGACTCGCGCGTGGCCATCGCGCTGGAGCGCTCGCTGGAGCTGGTGGTGGCGCTGGTGGCCATCCTCAAGGCCGGTGGCGCCTACGTGCCGCTGGACCCGGCGTACCCACGCGAGCGGCTGGCCACCATGGTGGAGGACACCCGCCCGCGCGCGCTCGTCACCACCCGCGCGCTGCTGGCGCGACTTCCCGCGGAAGGGCAGGCCGCCGTCCTGATGGATGCGCTGTCCCTGGAGGGCGAGCCCGCGCATCCGCCTCCGCCGGCGGCGCTGCCCGAGAGCCTCGCGTACATCGACTTCACCTCCGGCTCCACGGGCCGGCCCAAGGGTGTGGGCACCGTGCACCAGGCCGTGCTGCGCACCCTCTTCGGCGTGGACTACGCCCGCTTCGGCCCCGAGGAGACCTTCCTCCTGCTGGCGCCCATCTCCTTCGACGCCTCCACCTTCGAGCTGTGGGGCGCGCTGCTGCACGGCTCCCGGCTGGTCATCATGCCGCCCCAGACGCCTTCCCTGGAGGAGCTGGGACGCACCGTCCAGCAATCTGGCGTCACCACCCTCTGGCTCACCACCGGGCTCTTCACGCAGATGGTGGAGAGCCAGCTGGAGGGCATGCGCCCGGTGAAGCAGGTGCTGATGGGTGGCGACATCGTCTCCGCCCCTCACGTCCGCCGCGTGCTCGAGGAGCTGCGGGTGCCCGTCGTCCATGCCTACGGCCCCACGGAGAGCACCGTCTTCACCACCGCCTTCCGCCTGACGGAGCCCTCTCAGGCGGAGGGGGCCACCATCTCCATTGGCGGGCCGCTCGCCAACACGCGCGTCTACGTGCTGGACGCGTACGGCCAGTTGGTGCCCACGGGCGTGCCGGGCGAGCTGTTCATCGGCGGCGACGGCCTGGCGCGTGGCTACGTGGAGCAGCCGGGCCTCACCGCCGAGCGCTTCGTGCCTGACGCCTTCTCCGGCGTGCCGGGTGCGCGCCTCTACCGCACGGGCGACCGGGTGCGCTGGCGCGCGGATGGGATGTTGGAGTTCCTGGGCCGTAACGACTTCCAGGTGAAGCTGCGCGGCTTCCGCATCGAGCTGGGCGAAATCGAAGCGGCGCTCTCGCGGCACCCGGCGGTACGGCAGGCCCTGGTGCTGAAGCGCGAGGTGTCCGCCGGCAATCCGCAGCTGGTGGCCTGGTTCACCAGCACCGGCTCCGCGCCGGACGCGGCCACCCTGCGCGCCTTCCTCCAGCAGCGGCTGCCCGGGTACATGGTGCCCTCCGCCTTCATGGCCCTGGAGTCCTTCCCCCTCACGCCCAACGGCAAGGTGGACCGCAAGGCCCTGCCC